>NZ_JBWKJZ010000007.1:3853-338617 GCF_056431945.1 Streptomyces sp. NPDC045778 | reverse complement strand
GACAAGACACCCAACCCCCCCCCCCCCCCCGCCCCCCCCCCCCCCCCCCCCCCCGCGCCCCCCCCCCCCCCCCCCCCCAACCCCCCCCCCCCCCCCCCCCCCCCCCCCCTCCCCCCCCCCCCCCCCCCCCCCCAGGCCCGTGTGGATTCCGGACGACGTGTCCGGTACGTGCTGCGCGACGATCTGGCACTCCAAGGGGTATGAGACCGGGAACCGCGTGATGGCCAACCGCGTCGTCGAGGCCGCCTGGGGCTGGACCGCGGGCGGGGCCCTGCCGCTCGTCGTGGACGCCTCGTCCTGCGCGCTCGGCATCGCGCACGACGTCGTGCCGTACCTGACGGCCGACAACCGCGCCCTGCACGCGGAGCTGACCGTCGTCGACTCCGTCGTCTGGGCCGCCGAGGAGTTGCTGCCCCGCCTGACCGTCCGCAGGACCGTGGGCACCGCCGTGCTCCACCCCACGTGCTCCATGCGGCACTTGGGCGACGAGCCGCAGCTGCGGACCGTCGCCGAGGCCTGCGCGGACGAGGTGGTCGTACCGGACGACACGGGCTGCTGCGCCTTCGCGGGCGACCGGGGGATGCTGCACCCCGAGCTGAGCGCGTCCGCGACCCGCGCGGAGGCCGCGGAGGTCACGGCCCGGTCCTACGACGCGTACCTCTCGGCCAACCGCATGTGCGAGGTGGGCATGGAACAGGCCACGGGCCGGGAGTACCGGTCGGTCCTGCTGGACCTGGAGCGGGCGACGCGGCCCTGACCCTCCGCCCTTCCGCTCCCGCTCCCGCTCCCGCTCCCGGGGGAAGAAAAGTCCAAGCCCTCGGCCACCGCGGTCTCTTGCGTCACGTGCACACCGCCATCAGGGTGGGCCCCGCCCAGTGACATGGCACTGTGACGACGGAGGTCCGATGCACGACGAGAACGCGACACCGGCACCTGACGAATCCACCGACGGTCACTCCCGGCGCGCGGTCCTGCGCACCGCCGGAATCGCGGGGGCCGGGCTCGGGCTCGGCACGTTCGCGGGCGGCGGCGCCGCCCACGCAGGTACGCGCGACGCGGCCGAAGGCCCCGCCGCCGCGCCCGCGCCCGCGCCCGCCCGCAAGGGCAAGACCATGATCGGCGTACCGTTCGAGGGACGGTCCACCGTCCGCGTCGGCATCATCGGCCTCGGCAACCGCGGCGGCGGCATGATCGACCTGTTCCTCGCGCAGCCGGGCGTACGGGTCGTCGCGCTGTGCGACCCGGCCAAGGACCAGACCGCGGCGGCCGCGAAGAAGGTCGTCGCCGCGGGCCAGCCGGCCCCCGCGACGTACACCAACGGGGACCACGACTTCGAGAAGCTCTGCGCGCGCGGCGACGTCGACTTCGTGTACGTGGCGACGCCGTGGGACTGGCACTTCGACATGGCCAAGTCGGCCATGCTGAACGGCAAGCACGTCGGCGTCGAGTGTCCCCTCGCGCTCCGCCTCGACCACCTGTGGGAACTCGTCGACCTGTCCGAACGCACCCGCAGACACTGCTTGCAACTGGAGAACTGCTGTTACGGCAAGAACGAGATGCGCGTGCTGCGCATGGCGCACGCGGGCAAGTTCGGCGACCTGCTGCACGCGGCCGGCGCCTACAACCACGACCTGCGCGCCCTGATGTTCGACCCCGACTACTACGAAACCCCGTGGCGCCGCCTGTGGCACACCCGGCTGCGCGGCGACCTGTACCCCAACCACGGCTTCGGGCCCACCGCCAACTACCTGGACATCAACCGCGGCGACCGCGCCACGCACATCTCCAGCTTCGGCACGCCCGCCCTCGGCCTCGCCGAGTACCGCAAGGCACACATGCCGCCGGGCGACCCGAGCTGGAAGGAGACGTACATCGAGAGCGACCGGACCATCAGCCTGGTGCAGACCGCCAAGGGCCGGGTCATCCGCCTGGAGCACGACGTCTCGACCCCGCACCCCTACAGCCGTGTCAACAGCCTCGGCGGCACCAAGGGCCTCTTCGAGGACTATCCCGCGCGCATCTACATCGAGCCGGACCACACCGACGACCGGTGGGGCGACTTCTCCACGTACGCGGCGGAGTTCGACCACTGGCTGTGGAAGGAACACGCCAACCCACCGGGCGGGCACGGCGGCATGGACTACCTCCTGGTGTTCCGCCTGATGCAGTGCATGCGGCTCGGCCTCGTCCCCGACTTCGACGTGTACGACGCGGCGACGTGGACCGCGCCGGTGCCGCTGAGCCACGCCTCCATCAAGGCGAAGGGCGCGCCGCAGGAGATCCCCGACTTCACCCGGGGCCTGTGGCGGAAGGCGCGGCCGGGCATGGACTCGGAGAAGCCGAAGGAGGCGTGAGCGGGGCCTTGTAGCGGGGGCTTGTAGCGGGGCCTGGTAGCGGGGCTTTGTAAGGGCGGCTCTCAGGTCTTGAGGGTCGCCCTGTCCCCCATCACGACTACGGGGTGCCGCTGCGGGTCCAGGGTGCGCAGCAGGTACTCCATGCCGGACTTCGACAGGCTCACACAGCCCGATGTGCCGCTGCCGTGGTCCATGTGCAGCCAGATGCTGCCGCCCTTGGACTGGCCCCGCGGGCGCGTCGGGTCGTTCGGCGGGGTGCCCTTGACGCGGTTGTAGTCGATCGCGACGACGTAGTCGAAGTCGTGCCAGTGCGTCTTGGGCCAGTAGTGCGGGGCCTGGAGGGACGCGGTCCGCGTGTACGGGAGCTTCGCGCCGGGGTCGGCGAGGACGCCGCCCGCGTCGCTGAGCGAGAACACGCCCACCGGGCTGCGCTTGTCGCCCTCGCGGTGGTCCGGGGTCCAGCCCTTCTTGCCGTTGTGGGCGGGCCAGCTGCGCGTCTTCTTCCAGGTGGCGCCCGTCTTCGTGTACAGGACGACGGTGGCCTTCGCCGAGTCCTTCTCCTCGCCGTAGACGGCGACGACCTGGCGGGCGTTCTTCGGGATCCGGGACTGGAGCCGGTCGCCGACACCGGGGATGCGCTTGGGGTCTGCGGCGGTCCTGGCCGTGCCGCGGCCGCCGCCCTGCGCGGAGTGCGCCGCGTCGCCGCCCTCGTCGCCCCCCGAGCCGCCGCAGGACGTCAGGACGACTGAGCAGGCGGCGGCCGCGGCCGCCGTTCGCACCACACCGGCTCTACGCATGCGCTCCATGGTCGCACTGGGTCCTGCGGTCCCTCGTCGGCGCCCCCGCCCGGCCCGCAGGAATGGCCGACTCTTTGCCGGACACCGGAAAATCGTTTGCTTCGGGCCACGGTGCGAGGCGAACCTTGCACGGTTTGTTACCGCGTTCAGCGTGTCGTTCGGCGGGGGCTGGGCTTCGTGGCGTCCGCCACGTCCTCCGCGTCTCTCGTCACCGCCACTGTCACATCACTGTCACTGTCACTGTCACTGTCACTGTCACTGTCACTGTCACCGCCGCGCGTACCGCACCGAAGCTGGGATCCCATGCACATTCGTGATCTTCCGTACGCCGATCCGGGCGAGCCCGACGTCCGCTCCGGCCCCCGCTTCCTGCTGTGGCTCGGCCGGAACCAGGTGGGCGGCCAGCTCAAGTCGCTGGCCTGGGGGTTGCTGCACTTCCTCGGCATCGCCGCGCTGCCCTACATGGTCGGCCTCGCCGTACAGGCCGTGATCGACGGCTCGGGCACACGGCTCGCGGTCGCCGGCGGGGTCGTCCTGCTCGCGGGGCTCGCCATCGCGGGCGGCGACACGATGCTCCACCGCACCGCTGTCACCAACTGGATCACCGCCGCCGCGCGCGTGCAGCAGCTGCTCGCCCGCAAGACCGCGCTGCTCGGGGCCGCCCTCACCCGGCGGGTGGCCGCGGGTGAGGTCGTGGCGGTGTCCACCGGTGACGTGGAGAAGATCGGCTGGTTCGTGGAGGCCCTGTCGCGGTTCGCGGCGGCGGCCCTGACCGTCCTCGTGGTGTGCGTGGGCCTGGTCGTCTACCAGCCCGGGCTCGGCGTCGTCGTCGCCATCGGCATCCCCGTGCTCGCTATCGCGGTCCTTCCGCTGCTGCCGCGCGCGACCCGCCGCGCCGACCACCAGCGCGAGAAGGCGGGGCGGGCCACCGAACTGGCCTCGGACACCGTCGCGGGCCTCCGGGTGCTGCGCGGCATCGGCGGCGAGGAGCTGTTCCTGGATCGCTACCGCGACGCCTCGCAGGAGGTGCGGGCCGCCGCCGTGCGCAGCGCGCGCATGTGGGCGGTGATCTCCGCCGTGCAGGTCCTGCTGCCCGGACTGCTGCTGATCGGGCTCGTCTGGCACGGCGTGCACCTGGCCCGCGAGGGCCGCGTCACGGTCGGCGAACTCGTCACCGTCTACAGCGCGGTGATGCTGCTCAACTACCCGTTGCGGCACTTCGAGGAGATCGCCATGGCGTACTCCTTCTCCCGTCCCTCCGCGAAGCGGGCGGCCCGGGTGCTCTCGCTGGAGCGCGCGGGCGGGGCCGCGGGCGCGGAGAGGGGCGCGTCCGCGGCGACCGCCGAAGCAGCGGCGGCGCCCACCGGAGAATCGGGGGCGCCCACCGGGGAATCGGGGGCACCCACCGGAGAATCGGGGGCACCCACCGGAGAGTCGGGGGTGCCCACCGGAGACCTCTACGACCCCGCCACCGGCCTGCTCGCCCCGGCCGGACGGCTCACCGCCGTCGTGTGCGGCGACCCGGACGCGGCCGGACGGCTCGCCGAACGGCTCGGCGGGCACCCGGCGTTCGAGACCGACCTGCCGTCGGTGCGCCTCGGCGGCGTCCCTCTCGACGGCCTGCCGCTCGACACGGCCCGTACCGCCGTCCTCGTACAGGACAAGGACCCGGTGCTGCTCTCCGGAACGCTGCGGTCGCTGCTCGACGTACCGGCGTCCGGGGCGGTCGACCCGCGGCGGGCGCTGGCCGCCGCGCAGTGCGCCGACGTCCTCGACGCGCTGGTGCAGGGTTCCGTGGCCGACGATCCGATGGCCGCGCACCTGACCGAACGCGGCCGTTCCCTGTCCGGCGGCCAGCGGCAGCGCCTGGCGCTCGCACGGTCGCTGGTCACCGACCCCGAGGCACTGGTCCTGGACGAGCCGACGTCCGCCGTCGACTCCCACACGGAGGCCCGGATCGCGGACGGCCTGCACGAGCTGCGCGCGGGCCGTACGACGGTGGTCCTCACCTCGTCGCCACTGCTACTGGACCGCGCCGACCGGGTCGTGTTCCTGCGCGACGGCGAGGTCGCCGCCGTCGGCGTGCACCGCGAACTCGTGGTCACGCGGCCGGAGTACCGGGCGGTCGTCACGCGGGAGACCGACACCGAGGCGGCCGAGGCGGCCGGTGCGGCGCAGTCCGCGGGCGCCCTGGACGAGCACACCATCGACATCGAGGAGACGGCATGATCGGCCTGGCGCCGCCGGAGTACGACCCGGCGGCCCCGACCACGGCGGAGACGCTGCCCGTCGGCGCCCCGGCGACCGTACGGACCTATGTGCGCGAGCTGCTGCGGCGGCACCGCACGGCCTTCGTCCTGCTCGTGGTGGTGAACACGCTCGCCGTGACCGCTTCGATGGTGGGGCCCTATCTGCTCGGCGGCCTCGTCGAGGACGTGGCGGACGACGCGCGGCAGATCCATCTGGAGCGCACCGTGGTCCTGTTCGCGCTCGCGCTCGTCGTGCAGGCCGCGTTCGTGCACCAGGTGCGGCTGCGCGGCGCGATGCTGGGCGAGCGGATGCTGGCGGACCTGCGGGAGGACTTCCTCGTGCGGTCGGTCGGGCTGCCGCCGGGTGTCCTGGAGCGGGCCGGGACCGGTGATCTGCTGTCCCGCATCACCACGGACATCGACCGGCTCGCCAACGCCATGCGCGAGGCCGTGCCGCAGCTGGCCATCGGCGTGGTCTGGCTTGCGCTGCTCGTCGGCGGGCTCGCGGTGGCCGCGCCGCCGCTGGCGCCCGCGCTGCTCGTCGCCGTGCCGCTGCTCGTCGTCGGCTGCCGCTGGTACTTCAAGCGGGCGCCGTCCGCGTACCGTTCGGAGGCCGCGGGCTACGCCGCCGTGGCCGCCGCGCTCGCCGAGACCGTCGACGCGGGCCGCACCGTGGAGGCACACCGGCTCGGCGCGCGCCGCGTCGAGCAGTCCGAGCGCCGCATCAAGGAGTGGACGGCCTGGGAGCGCTACACGCTCTCCCTGCGGTCGGTCCTCTTCCCCGTCATCAACGCCACCCACGTCACCGTCCTCTTCTCGGTCCTGATGATCGGCGGCTGGTTCGTCCTCGAGGGCTGGATCGGCGTGGGCCAGCTGACGACGGGCACGCTGATCGCGCAGATGCTCGTCGACCCGATCGGGATCATCCTGCGCTGGTACGACGAACTCCAGGTGGCGCAGGTCTCGCTGGCCCGGCTCGTGGGTGTGCGTGACATCGAGCCGGACGCCGGTGACGCGGGCGTGGTGCCCGACGGGCGTGACGTCCTCGCGGACGACGTCCACTTCGGCTACCGCGAGGGCGTCGACGTGCTGCGCGAGGTGTCCCTCGCCGTCGAGCCCGGCTCGCGGGTGGCCCTCGTCGGCCCCTCCGGCGCGGGCAAGTCCACGCTCGGCAGGCTGCTCGCCGGGATCTACGGACCGCGCACGGGTCAGGTGACCCTCGGCGGCGCCGAGCTGGCCCGGATGCCCGCGGAGGGAGTGCGCGCGCATGTGGCGCTCGTCAACCAGGAGCACCACGTGTTCGTCGGCTCCCTGCGCGACAACCTGCGCCTGGCCAGGGCCGGGGCCGAGGACGCCGAGCTGTGGGCCGCCCTCGGCGCGGTCGACGCGCACACCTGGGCGCGTGACCTCGACGAGGGCCTCGACACGGAGGTCGGTTCGGGCGGCCTGAGCCTGACGCCCGCGCAGGCCCAGCAGATCGCCCTGGCCCGGCTCGTCCTCGCCGATCCGCACACTCTGGTCCTCGACGAGGCGACCTCGCTCCTGGACCCGCGCGCGGCCCGGCACCTGGAGCGCTCGCTGTCCCGGGTCCTGGAGGGCCGCACGGTGGTCGCCATCGCGCACCGCCTGCACACCGCGCACGACGCCGACGTCATCGCCGTGGTGGAGAGCGGACGCATCAGCGAACTCGGCAGCCACGACGAGCTGGTGCGCGCCCAAGGGGCGTACGCGGCGCTGTGGAAGTCCTGGCACGGGTGACGCGGCGACGGGACGAGCGGGGGCGGCACCAGTCCCGGCGCGGATGACGGGGTGGCCGAGCTTCGCAGGGCGGGGCGGTGGCCCGGGTCGCACCGGGCCACCGTCTCCCCTCCTCGGCCGCGCCGTTCTCGGCGCGGCCCCTCGACAAGGTCACAAGAGCCGCTGTCACGGCTGGGGTCCGCCCGCTCCTCCCGGGGGAGGTAGAGGAGCGGGCGGACCGGTCTCAGGCTGTCGGGCCCCCGTCCACGGGCCGCCGTACGACGCCGTGGGCCGCCGCGTTCGCGGCACACGTAAGCACCTGTTCCGCAGCACCCGCCGCGGCCCGACGGCCTGAACGAGTTCCTGCGCGGTCAACGCCATCACATCCGCCCGATTCGGTGGAGAGAAGTGCGGGAATTGCCTGGGTCGAGGATCGTCCGGGGCTGTCACGCATTCATCGCGTTCATGCGCCATAGCGCCGCCGCACCACCTGGGGCCATTCCGGAAGTCTGTTACCGGGCCTTCGACAAACGCCCGACAACCGCCCCTCTTATGCGGCAAGAAATTACTAACAGGGTGTCGAACAGCAGCCAACACCCAGGGGTCTGATTCAGGCCGCCGACCCGCGAAACCGGACCTTTCCGGCTTGTCGCGGCAACATTCCAGGCCCGACCGGGTACGGGCAGCACGGACACGGCAGTCCGTCACGGGTGGCGCATCGCCGGTCGTGACGCGCGACGGCGCGGCGCCCCATGGCATCACCCTCCGCCAGGGCCTTCGCCCGCCCTCCGGCTTTGATGGCCGAAATCGCGGCCTCCGCGACGCGAGGAGTGTCGATTTGCGCCGATTCCGTGGGCGTGTGACCGCACGGGCGAAGGGGTTGGCAAGTGAATCCGTGTCAGTTACGGTGATGCTGCTCCAGTTGCGGTGATGCTGCTTCAGTCGTTCGTCGAGCGACTCCCGAGGGCAGCGGCCCTTCTTTCAGCGCTCACGCGCCTTTCAGCGGGCTCGCAGGTTCCGGTGCCTCCGGGTCTCAGGTTCTCCGGTTCTCTGGCGCTCCGGCGCTCCGGCTCTCAGCTTTTCGGGATTCACCTTTCGCCGGTTTCCCGGACGCACGGTAAGCCAGTGTGCGCGGGCCTCCCTTGATCTCACGTGGTCTTCCGCGGCCCCCTTTACTGGATCTCCAGCAGCGACGCCCTGACCCCTGACGGCAAGGGCGCCCTCCGGCTGCGCCAATTCCCCTCCCCCACCCAGTACTTCCACCGCGACCGGCCCGGGGCAGACGGCCTCATACGCCCCTACAGCGGTATCCACGACCAGCGACGAGCCCCGCACAGCGGCGTCTCAGGAGGGCGGAAACATGACAGCCTCGGCCGGTGAGCGCCGGTGGGCCCTCCTCGCCCTGTCCCTGGGCGTCTTCTGTATCCATCTCGACGCGTTCGGCCTGAACCTCGCGCTGGCACAGATCGGCCGCGACCTGCACATCGCAGGAACCGGACTCCAGTGGGTGATCAGCGCGTACTTGCTGTCCACCGGCACCCTGATGCTCGGCGCCGGACGCCTCGGCGACCTCTTCGGGCGACGGCGGCTCCTGGTCGCCGGCCTCACC
Organism: Streptomyces sp. NPDC045778; assembly: GCF_056431945.1. Classification (NCBI taxonomy): domain Bacteria; kingdom Bacillati; phylum Actinomycetota; class Actinomycetes; order Kitasatosporales; family Streptomycetaceae; genus Streptomyces; species Streptomyces sp. NPDC045778. Next base: position 329,871 of record NZ_JBWKJZ010000007.1, on the reverse strand, counting down.
CTGTTCGGCGCGGCCTCCATGGCGTGCGCGGTCGCCACGACGCTGCCCGCCCTCGTCGGCGCCCGCGTGGCGCAGGGCGCGGGCGCGGCGCTGACCATGCCGGTGGGGCTCTCACTGCTGACCAACGTCTACCCCGGCGACCTGCGTGGCCGCGCCACCGGCTGGGCGCTCGGCATCGGCGGCGTCGCCACCGCCTGCGGACCATTCGCCGGCGGCGCCCTCACCGAGGCACTGTCCTGGCGGGCGATCTTCTGGCTCAACGTCCCGCTCGCCGCTCTCGGCGCCGTCTGCGCGTCGCGTACCGCCGAGAGCTACGACGCCGACGCGTCCCGCACCGTCGACTGGCGAGGTCTGCTCACCGCGACGGCCGCCCTCGCGGCGCTCAGCGTCCTCATCGACCGCGGCCCCACCCTGCCCCTTACGGCCGCAGGCGGCGGAGCCCTGCTCGTAACCGGTCTGTTGATTCTGTTCGTACGCCACGAGCGGGCCGCCCCGCGGCCTCTGATACGCCTCACCCTCTTCCGCAACCGTCCCTACATCGCGCTCACCCTCGCCGGGGCCGCCGCCAACACCGCGACCGTGATGTTCCTGTTCGTCGTCCCCCTCACCCTCCAAGGGCAGTGGGCCCTCTCGGTCACGTCGGCGGGCGTCGCCTTCCTCGCCCCGGCCCTCGCCCTGGCGCTCGCGGGCCCCCTCGCCGGGCGCGTACCGACACACGGCGCCGTGCCGCTCCTGCTCAGCTGCCTGGGAGCGGCGGCCCTTGCCCTCGGCTCGCTGTCCCTCGCCTCCTCGTTGACGGCGTTCCTCGCCACTGCCACCGTGTGCGGCGCGGTCCTCGGCGTCGCCAACTCGCTGACCCTCATCGCCACTCAGGCCGTCATCAGCCCCGAACGGGCGGGTGAGGCCCCCGGCGTCACCAAGACCGCCGTCACCGTCACCGCCGGCCTCGGCGTGAGCCTCGCCGGGGCCGTCACCGGCCAGCCCGGTGGGGCGGGCTCCGGGGCCGCCCCCGACGTCGCGCTACGGATCACCGCGGCGGGCTGTGTCGCGGTGTGCCTGCTCATCACCGTGTGGCGGGCTCTCGGAGCACGGCTGGCCGGAGCGCGCACCGGAGAGGCGAGCCGAGACAAGGGCCGCGCCGGGCGTGGGACGGGGCCCGGCCCGTGACCTCGCCCCGGATCACCGAGCGGCCTGGTCAGGGCGGCGGCAGGGGCATCGTCCCCCGCGCCTCGGTCAGGGCGGACACCGTCTCCTCGATGTCCCGCTCACGCGTCCGGTAGCTGGTGACACACAACCGCAGCGCAGGCCGCCCGGCCAGCCGGATCGGGGCAATCCACGCACGGCCGCTTCGCACCACCTCCTCGGCGACAGCCGTGTGCCAGCGCAGGCTGCGCTCCTCCCCCAGCGCGTCCGCGTCAGGATCCACCACGCACACCACCGGCAATGGCGTCTCATTGATCCGGCACCACCCGCTCTCACCCAGGCTCCGCGCCAACAGCTCCCCCCTCGCGACATCGCGCTCCAGCTGTTCCGCGAACCCCCGCCGCCCCACCGCGGCCAGCGCGAGGAACATCTTCAGGCCCGCGAAACGGCGCGACCACTGCACGCTCGTCACATACGGATCACCCACCCCCTCCGTATCCGGCATGAACGTGGTGTCCACCCGGAAGCTCTCCGCCAGCGCCCCCGCGTGCCGGGTCACGAACATCCCGGCGCCCATCGGCGCTGACAGCCACTTGTGCGCGTCGACGGTCACGCTGTCCGCCTCCTCCACACCGGCCAGCAACGGTCGCAGCCGGTCCGACAGAGCTACCGCCCCGCCCCAGGCCGCGTCGACGTGGAAGTGCAGCCCCCACTCCCGCGCGAGTCCGGCCAGCTCAGGCAGTGGGTCGAGGACCCCGCCCCCGGTCGTCCCCGCCGTCCCCACCAGCAGGAACGGCACCTTGCCCGCCGCCACGTCCGCCTCGTGCAACGCCCGCAGCCGCGTCACGTCCATCCGGCACCCCGCGTCCACCGGCACCAGCCGCACGGCCTCACGGCCGAGCCCCGTGAGGTGCGCGATCTTCAGCCAGGCCAGATGGCTCTCGGCGGACGTATAGAGGACGGGGCAGGCGCGCGCACCCGCCAGCCCCTGCTCCGCGTACTTCTCGAAGCGGCGGGTCAGCGCCACGACCACGGCCGTCAGGTTCGCCTCCGCTCCCCCGACCGTGAAGGTGCCCTCCGAGGCAGGGGGCAGCCCGAGGCGGTCCGCGAGGAAGCGCAGCACGTGCCGCTCGATCTCGACGGCGGCCGGAGCGTGGCTGTACGCGGCCAGCTGTGGATTGACACCCGCGGTGAGCAGCTCGCCCGCCACCCCCCACCACGTCGGTGTCGGGTTGAAGAGGCCGAAGTAGCGCGGATGCGTCGTCTGCACGCCCCAGCTCCGCAGCGCGCCCATCACCTCCGTGAGCACCTCCTCGCCCGGCCTGGCCGCAGCGAAGTCGTATCCGCCCAGCCAGGCGCGGATCTCCCCGGTGCCGAGCGCGGCCGGGGAGACCGGGCCCTTTGGCACCTCCTCGACGTGCCGCACCACGAGGTCGCTCGCCACCTCGAGGAGTCGCGCGGCCTCCTCGCTCCCCAGCTCCAACGGGCCCGGCGCCCCCACCATCCGCTCTGAAGATCCCTGAATCTCTGAAGATCCCTGCGTCATGCGCCCAGCATCGGCCCCTGGCCCCGCCCCTGACAGTGGCGGTAACGTCACGGTCCACTAGATTTACGCCATGCCCACGCCCCGGAGCCGACGCTTGCGGGTGGCCGTGCCGGTCCTCGACAACAGTCCGCTCTTCGAGCTGGCCGTGCCCTGCGAAGTGTTCGGCCGCGATCGGACGGACCTCGACCCGCGCTGGTACGAGCTGGCACTGTGCCAGGTGCCGAGGGGCCCGCAGCTCTCCCTCAACGGGCTGCGTCTCCAGGCCGACCGCGGTCTCGACGCGATCCACGACGCCGACCTCGTCGTCGTCCCGGCCTGCCTCACCCCCGACTACGAGCCGCCCGCCGCCCTCGTCGACGCCCTGCGCGCGGCCCATCGGCGGGGGACGCGGATCGCCGCCCTGTGCTCGGGCGCCTTCGTCCTGGCCGCCGCCGGTCTGCTCGACGGGCGCACCGCCACCACCCACTGGATGCACTCCGCCGAGCTGCGCCGCCACTACCCGCGCGTCCACGTCGACGAACGCGCCCTCTACGTGGACGAGGGCCCGGTCCTCACCAGCGCGGGCACCGCCGCGGGCATCGACCTGTGCCTGCACATCGTCCGCCAGGACTTCGGCTCCGCCGTGGCCGCCGAGGTCGGCCGCCGCATGGTGATCGCTCCGCACCGCGAAGGCGGCCAGGCGCAGTACGTCCCGCCGAGCACGGCCGTCAGCGCCCACGGCCACGGGCTCGCACCGGTCCTGGACTGGGCGCTGCGCCATCTCCACGAGCCCCTGACCATCGGGCAGCTCGCCGACCGCGCCGCGATGAGCACGCGGACGTTCGGCCGTCACTTCGCCCGTGAGACGGGGCTCACCCCGCTGCGCCGGCTGATCCAGCAGCGCCTCGCCCGGGCGCGGGAACTCCTGGAGACCACGGACCTGCCCGTCGACACCGTGGCCGAGCGCGCCGGCTTCGGCACCGGCAACGTCCTGCGCCAGCACTTCCACCGCGGGCTCGGCACCACACCGGCCGCCTACCGCCGCACGTTCGGCGCGCGGCGGCCGCGCCTCGCCGCCGCCGACGACGCCGTCAGCCCCTGAGCGGGGGCCGTCGCGCCGCCGGCCCGGCCTCAGACGAAGTTCAGCGCGACCGCGCCGCCCGCTCCTCCGAGCAGCATGAACACCGGCATCAGCACCTTCAGCTCGACCCAGCTGCCCGCGCGGAACCGCAGCACCCGCGGCGGCCCGATCGGATACCAGCGCTTCCGGCCGATCGGGATGGGCCACAGGATCGGACACCCGGACACGGTCAGCGCGTCCCCGATGTCGTGCACCAGCGCGCCGAGCACGATCGGAAGGCCCAGCCACAGATACTCCTGGCCGTCCCCGGTGAACAGCCAGTCCGAACCATTGCCCGGTTTGTCCAGAACCCCGGCCATGATCCAGGCGCTGGTCGCGGCGAGCAGCCACACCAGCACGTCGCTGCTCGAACCACGCGCCGCCCGCCACAGCAGCCCTTCGATGGCGAGCACCATGTGCACGAAGAGCAGGGCGAGCACCGCCCAGCGGCCGCCGAGACCGGCGAGCGCCGACGAGCCCGCGCCGATCAGGACGGCCCACACCCAGGTGTGGGTGAGCGTCCGGTGCCCGCCGGAGCGACGCGGATCCCCCGGCTTGCGCGTGGCGCGGTAGACGGCGTACGAGAGCTTGTCGACGATCTCGCACAGGCCGCGGGAGAGCGGACCGAAGGCGCGCGAGATGGTCGCCGACTTGTGGTCGAGGTCCGGGGCGAGCGCGGCCCCGGCACAGATCAGGGCGCCGACGAGCAGAACCGGCCAGGGCATGGAGTGCCCGGCGGCCGTGGCGGCCGCGCCGACCCCCAGCCAGGCCGCCGCCCCCGACAGTGAGTGTGCCGGTCCCATCATCGCTGCTGCCCGCCCCATTTCCATTGTCGCGATGCCCCGTTGGCGACCCAGCGTAACGTTCATGATCTTGGAGCTGTCGTCCGGTTCCCTGATCCGGGCGGCGGGAAGGCAAGATGGGGGTGTGACCCTTATCGATCAGCTGCCGCAGGACGCCGACCCCGATGCCCTCTACGAAGCCTTTGAAGGCTGGGCCCAGGAGCGCGGCATCACCCTCTATCCCCACCAGGAGGAGGCTCTGATCGAGGTCGTGTCCGGCGCGAACGTGATCGTTTCGACACCCACCGGATCCGGCAAGAGCATGATCGCGGCCGGGGCGCACTTCGCGGCCCTCGCCCGCGACGAGGCCACCTTCTACACCGCACCGATCAAGGCCCTGGTGTCGGAGAAGTTCTTCGAGCTGTGCAAGCTCTTCGGCACCGAGAACGTCGGCATGCTCACCGGCGACGCCTCCGTGAACGCCGACGCCCCCGTCATCTGCTGCACCGCCGAGGTCCTCGCCTCCATCGCGCTGCGCGACGGCAAGGACGCCGACATCGGCCAGGTCGTCATGGACGAGTTCCACTTCTACGCCGAGCCCGACAGGGGCTGGGCCTGGCAGATCCCGCTGCTCGAGCTGCCGCAGGCACAGTTCATCCTGATGTCGGCGACGCTCGGCGACGTGTCGATGTTCGAGAAGGACCTCACCAGGCGCACCGGCCGCCCCACGTCGATCGTCCGCTCCGCGACGCGCCCCGTCCCGCTGTCGTACGAGTACCGCCTCACACCCATCACCGAGACGCTCACCGAGCTTCTCGACACCAAGCAGGCCCCGGTCTACATCGTGCACTTCACGCAGGCCCAGGCCGTCGAGCGGGCGCAGTCGCTGATGAGCATCAACATGTGCACGCGCGCCGAGAAGGACCAGATCGCCGAGCTGATCGGCAACTTCCGCTTCACCACCAAGTTCGGCCGCAACCTCTCGCGCTACGTGCGGCACGGCATCGGCGTCCACCACGCCGGGATGCTGCCCAAGTACCGGCGGCTCGTGGAGAAGCTCGCCCAGGCCGGCCTTCTGAAGGTCATCTGTGGCACCGACACCCTCGGCGTGGGCGTGAACGTGCCCATCCGCACCGTGCTGTTCACCGCGCTCACCAAGTACGACGGCAGCCGCGTGCGCACCCTGCGCGCCCGCGAGTTCCACCAGATCGCGGGCCGCGCCGGGCGCGCGGGCTTCGACACGGCGGGCTTCGTGGTGGCGCAGGCGCCCGAGCACGTCATCGAGAACGAGAAGGCCCTCGCGAAGGCGGGCGACGACGCGAAGAAGCGGCGCAAGGTGGTGCGCAAGAAAGCGCCCGAAGGCTTCGTGGGCTGGACGGAGAACACCTTCGACAAGCTCATCGCCTCCGAGCCGGAGCCGCTGACGTCCCGCTTCCGCGTCACCCACACCATGCTCCTCGCGGTGATCGCCCGTCCCGGCAACGCCTTCGATGCGATGCGCCGCCTCCTGGAGGACAACCACGAGCCGCGCAAGCAGCAGCTGCGCCACATCCGCCGCGCCATCGCCATCTACCGCTCGCTGCTCGACGGCGGCGTCGTGGAGAAGCTCGACGAGCCGGACGCCACCGGCCGCGTCGTGCGCCTGACCGTCGACTTCCAGCAGGACTTCGCGCTCAACCAGCCGCTGTCCACCTTCGCCCTGGCCGCCTTCGAACTCCTCGACCCCGAGTCGCCGTCGTACGCCCTCGACATGGTCTCCGTCGTGGAGTCCACCCTTGACGACCCGCGCCAGATCCTCGCCGCCCAGCAGAACAAGGCGCGCGGTGAGGCCGTGGCCCTGATGAAGGCCGACGGCGTCGAGTACGAGGAGCGCATGGAGCGGCTCCAGGACATCACCTACCCGAAGCCGCTGGAGGACCTCCTCTTCCACGCCTACAACACCTACCGGACCAGCCACCCGTGGGTGGGCGACCACCCCCTGTCCCCGAAGTCCGTGATCCGGGACATGTACGAGCGGGCGCTGTCGTTCACCGAGTTCACCTCCTTCTACGAGCTGGCCCGCACCGAGGGCATCGTGCTGCGCTACCTGGCGAGCGCGTACAAGGCCCTGGAGCACACCATCCCGGACGACCTGAAGTCCGAGGACCTGGAGGACCTGATCGCCTGGCTCGGCGAGATGGTCCGCCAGGTGGACTCCAGCCTCCTCGACGAGTGGGAGCAGCTCGCGAACCCGGAGGTCATGACGGCCGAGGAGGCGCAGGAGAAGGCCGACGAGGTCAAGCCGGTCACGGCCAACGCCCGCGCCTTCCGCGTGCTCGTGCGCAACGCGCTCTTCCGCCGTGTCGAGCTGGCCGCCCTCGACCAGGTGGACGAGCTCGGCGAGATGGACGCCGAGTCCGGCTGGGACGCGGACGCGTGGGGCGAGGCCATGGACAAGTACTGGGACGAGTACGAGGACCTGGGCACCGGGCCGGACGCGCGCGGCCCCAAGCTGTTGCGCATCGAGGAGGATCCTGAGCACGGTCTGTGGCGCGTCCGCCAGACGTTCGCCGACCCCAACGGCGACCATGACTGGGGCATCAGCGCCGAGGTCGATCTCGCGGCCTCCGACGCGGAGGGCCGTGCCGTCGTCCGGGTCACGGACGTCGGCCAGCTCTGAGCCCCCCTCGTTCCCGGACAGAAGTCGAGGACTTCCCATGAACAATCCCGCGGACCGCCTGGTCGACCTGCTGGACCTCGAACAGATCGAGGTGAACATCTTCCGCGGCCGCAGCCCCCAGGAGTCCTTGCAGCGTGTCTTCGGCGGGCAGGTCGCCGGGCAGGCACTGGTGGCGGCCGGGCGCACCACGGAGGGTGACAGGCCGGTGCACTCGCTGCACGCGTACTTCCTGCGCCCGGGCCGCCCGGGCATGCCCATCGTGTACCAGGTCGAACGGGTCCGTGACGGGCGCTCCTTCACCACGCGCCGCGTCACGGCCGTCCAGCAGGGCCGCACCATCTTCAACCTCACCGCCTCCTTCCACAAGGCAGAACCGGGCGCTTTCGAACACCAGCTCCCGCCGCGTATCGACGCCCCCGACCCGGAGTCGCTGCCGACGGTCGCCGAAGAGATCAAGGAACATCTGGGCGCGCTCCCCGAGCAGCTGGAGCGCATGGCCCGGCGCCAGCCCTTCGACATCCGCTACGTGGACCGGCTGCGCTGGACCGCCGAGGAGGTCAAGGACGCCGAGCCGCGCAGCGCGGTGTGGATGCGTGCCGTCGGCCCGCTGGGCGACGACCCGCTCGTGCACACCTGCGCGCTCACGTACGCGAGCGACATGACGCTCCTGGACGCCGTCCGCATCCCGGTGGAGCCGCTGTGGGGGCCGCGCGGCTTCGACATGGCCTCGCTGGACCACGCCATGTGGTTCCACCGTCCGTTCCGCGCCGACGAGTGGTTCCTGTACGACCAGGAGTCGCCCATCGCGACGGGGGGCCGCGGCCTGGCGCGCGGACGGATCTACGATCGTGAGGGGCGGCTGCTCGTATCGGTCGTCCAGGAAGGCCTGTTCCGCCCGCACACGCCCCGCCACCCGGGTGGCCGGTCGGACGGCTGAGCCCCATGGCGGGCCCCGTCGCCGGGGGGCGGCGGGTTCGGTTCGGGTGACGGGACACGGATGCCTCCTGGCACGGGGGACGGTTACGGGGAACGGGAGCACGGCATGAACGGCATCGACGACGCGGGACGGGCGAGCGGCACGGCCGCTGCGGAAGGCCGCGGCCGGGACGAGCTACTCGCCCGGGCCGTGCGACTGCGGGAGAGCGGAAGCCGTGAGGAGGCCCGCGTCCTCCTGCTCGCCCTGAGCGAGAGCCACCCCCGTGACGCCGAAGTCGCCTACCAGACGGCCTGGGTGCACGACACGCTCGGCCTCGAAGCCGAGGCGCTGCCGCACTATCTGCGCGCGATCAAGCACCGCGGCCTCTCCGACGAGGACCGCCGCGGGGCACTCCTCGGCCTCGGCAGTACATACCGCGTCCTCGGCCAATATCCGGAGGCCGTCGCCACCCTTCGGGACGCGGTGGCGGAGTACCCCGACGACGGAGCGCTGCGGACCTTCCTCGCCATGGCGCTGTACAACACGGGCCAGGCCCACGACGCCATGACGATCTTGCTGAACCTGGTCGCCGCCACGAGCCGGGACCCGGAGATCGCCGCCTACCGTCCCGCCATCGAGCACTACGCCGAGGACCTCGACGCGACCGTCTGACGCGACAGCCGCCGTCGCACCGCCAGTCCGCGGCCATCCGGTGTGCTCTCAGTCCTCCGGCTGTGCGCGCCTGCGGCGCAGCCACCTCAGCAGGCCGCGAGGCTCTTCCCTGCGGCCCGCGTCCCTCGCCGGGGGAGCGACCGCCGGGGTCGAGGAGAAGGGCAGCGAGGGCTGGCCCGCTCCGCGTCCGTCACCGGTCGCGGCTGTCAGCGGCTGCTCCGGCGCTCGATGTAGGCGCGGGGCGGCCATGATGGGCGGGCGGCCCGGCCGTGGTGCGGGCCGGTGCCGCCGGGCCTCCGCCAGGCCGAGGCCCAGATTGGCCCGCAACCAGCTGATCTCGTCGGGGTCGTCGGCCGTGGTGAGCCGCTCGACGATGCGGGTCGTCGGGGATTCGGGGGCGGCCTGGGTGAGCGGCTGGGGTCCGAGGCGGTGCAGATACGCCCGCTCATACGGATCCCGGACCAGTTCGGCGAGGCTCATCGGGTCCAGGAAGGAAGCCGTCACCGCCACGCGCTCCCAGGGGTCCTCCGACTGCCGCAGCAGGAAGCCCACCTGGCGACGGCGCCAGTTGCGGGCCCGCAGGTCCACACCGCTCGCCAGCTGGGCCCGCATCAGGTCGGGCGCACGGCCGGTGAGCAGCGGAGCGTTGGCCTCGCACGCGGCGAACTCGCGCAGCTCTTCCACCAGATAGAGCCAAACGACGGCTCGGTAACGGTTCAGATAGAACTTGACCGGCGTCAGCACCCCCGTGCGGGCGAGCCGGGTGAAGCGGGCCTGGGTGATGTCCAGCAATGCCGCGCCCTCGGCGGTCCCCACGGCCCTGACGCCTTCGCGCAAGGACTCCGGGAAGCCGGGTGTCTCACGGACGCGGTCGATCTCCTCCCTGCTGACCCGGCGGCGCGTCCCCGCCGGGTCGGGGACCGTACGGACCCGGCCCAGCATCACAGCCAGCTCGAACTCGCCGCGCTTGAGGCCCAGTTCCCGCGCGGCGCGGCTGCGCGCCAGCGGTGCGGACCGGCCGGCCGGGGCCGTCGGCGGGGCGGCCCCTTCCGTGGGCGTGGTGGACGCGGGTTGCGTCATCGTCTGCGTGTCGCCAGTCATGGCGGTTCTCCCCCGTGCTTGGTCACTGCTCCTGGGAAAAACCGTAGCTCGCGCGGCCCTCCTCCCGCTCGGCCTGTGGATAACTCTGCTCTCGCCCGCGTTCACGCAGGTCAGAAGCGAGTCAGTAGCAGGTCAGAGGTCTACGACCGGTGTCCGCTCCGGATGCCGGGCGTCTACGCCGAGGTGCTCCCCGACACGGTTCACCAGTAGTGTCATCTCGTACGCGACCTGGCCTATGTCGGCCTGCGCCGAGCTGAGGACACACAGACAGCTGCCCTCGCCCGCCGCGGTCACGAACAGGACGGCGTCATCGAACTCGATCATCGTCTGGCGTACGCGGCCCGCGTGGAAGTGGCGTCCGGAGCCCTTCGCCAGACTGTGCAGGCCGGACGAGACCGCCGCCAGGTGCTCGGCGTCCTCGCGCGGCAGGTCCGAACTCGCCCCCGTCACCAGGCCGTCGTTGGACAGCACCAGCGCGTGCCGTACGTGTTCCACGCGCTTCGTCAGGTCGTCGAGCAGCCAGCCCAGGCCCGTGTTCTGCGCCATGGTCCCTTCTCCCCGTGTCTCGCTCCCCCTGGCTGGAGGATCTGACCTGCCAGCCTTCACCACCTGCGGCGTCCCGGCAAGCATGATGGGGACATGGCACAGAAGATGACTGACGAACAGTGGCGGGCCTTCGTCTCGCAGGGCACCCGGACGGGCAAGCTGTCCACCGTCCGCGCCGACGGCAGCCCGCACGTGGCTCCGATCTGGTTCCTCCTCGACGGGGACGACCTCGTGTTCAACACCGGCAAGGACACTGTCAAGGGGCGCAATCTCGCACGCGACGGGCGTGTGGCACTGTGCGTCGACGACGACGCGCCTCCATTCGCCTTCGTCGTCCTGCAAGGCAGGGCCGAACTGTCCGAGGACCTGGAGCAGGTGCGGCACTGGGCGGCCCGCATCGGCGGGCGCTACATGGGCGAGGACCGGGCCGAGGAGTTCGGCGCGCGCAACGGCGTGCCGGGGGAACTCCTCGTACGGGTGAGGATCGACAAGGTGCTCGCGTACGCGGCCGTCTCCGACTGAGGGCGCGCTGCCAGCTCACACCGGTGTGGCGCGCGGGGTGGGCGGGGCGGCCCGTCAGCCGACCGAGTCGAGCAGCCGGGCGGTATGCCTCCGCCCGGCGTACTCGACGAGGCGAATCAGCACCTCCTTCCCCGAGTCACGGTCCCGGGCGTCGCACAGGACCACGGGTGTCCCGCGGTCGAGGTCCAAGGCCCGTGACACGTCGTGCGCGCCGTACGTCCGCGCGTCGGCGAAGCAGTTGACGGCGACGACGAAGGGGATGTCGCGGTGCTCGAAGTAGTCCACGGCGGGGAAGCAGTCCTCGAGCCGCCGCGTGTCCGCGAGGACCACGGCGCCGAGGGCTCCCTGGGACAGCTCGTCCCACAGGAACCAGAAGCGGTCCTGTCCCGGGGTGCCGAAGAGGTACAGGGAGAGCCCGGACCTGATGGTGATGCGGCCGAAGTCCATCGCGACCGTGGTCGTGACCTTGCGGTCCACGCCGTCGGTGTCGTCCACCGACTGGCCCGCCTCGCTGAGGAATTCCTCCGTACGCAGTGGCCGGATCTCGCTCACGGCGCCGACCAACGTGGTCTTGCCCACGCCGAAGCCTCCGGCGACCAGGATCTTCAACGCCAGGGGCGTGTCGTCACCGGTCTCGTCGGCCGCGGCGTCAGAGCGCTCGGAGCCCATCGATCACCTCTCGCAGGATCGTCTCGTCAGGGAGCTGGGCGGGAGGCACGGGCCGGCGCACCTGAACGCGGCCCTCCTCCAGGAGGTCGCCGAGCAGCACCCTGACCACGCCCACGGGCAGGTCGGCACCGGCGGCGAGTTCGGCGACGGACTGGGGGTCGGCGCGGCACAGACCGAGCAGCACCCGGTGTTCGGGGCCGAGCGCCGCGTCGTCGCCCGGACGCAAGGCCCCCTTGGTGAGGCTGACCAGGGCGATCAGGTCGAACCGCACACCACTGGCTGCCGGTCTGGTGCGTCCGCCGGTCATCGCGTACGGACGGACCAGGGGCCCCGCTTCGCCGTCGTACCACTGGCTGCCGTGCCGTCGCGCGGCGCCGTCACTGTTGTCGGTCATCACGCCCGCGTTGTCGGTCATCACGCCCGGGCTGTCCGTCGTCGCGTCCGGGTTCTCGGTCATCACGTCCGGGCTGTCCGTCATCGCGTCCGGGTTGTCGGTCATCATGTCCGGCCGCCTCGGTCATCCGGTGCTCGGCGGCGGTTCGGAGAAGCGCGCGGGGGTCGTCAGATGCGCCCCGACGCGCTTGACCATGCGCGCCATCTCGTACGCGACGAGGCCGATGTCAGCGGTGACCGTACTGAGGACGGCGAGGCAGGAGCCGTCGCCCGCCGCGGCCACGAACAGGAAGGCGTCGTCCATCTCGACCATCGTCTGGCGCACGCCGCCCGCTCCGAAGTGCCGTCCCGCGCCCTTGGCGAGGCTGTGGAACCCGGAGGCGACGGCGGCCAGGTGCTCGGAGTCCTCGCGGGCGAGGGCCGTGGAGGCGCCGACCGCGAGCCCGTCGTTGGACAGCACGACCGCGTGCCGCACGTCGCCGACGCGTGCCACCAGGTCGTCGAGGAGCCAGTCGAGTTCGCCGGGCCGGTTCGCGGTGAGGCCGGTTTCCTGGATCATGCGGGGTCTCCTTCGCTCCTGGCGCTGCCGGGTGGGCGCCCGCCGCCTCGGGCCCAGCCGTCCCGGTAGGCGGCCAGTTGGCTTCGTACGCGCTCAGGGCTGCGTTCGGCGGCGATGTCGGGGCTCTCGGTCACGGGTGTGCGCTTCCTCAGCTGCGGGGCGAGGCTCGCCTGGCGTACGCGGCGGGGCAGTTCGTCCATCGGATGGGTGACGGGCTCTGGGGCGGGTGTGCCCCCGGAGGGCATCGTGTCCGCGGGCCCGCGCAGGCGCAGTGCCGTGACGCCGGCCGGCGACGGCGCGGGATGCTCGCCGGACAGGCCCAGCGCCCGGTGTTCACCCTGCGCGCCGACGGCGGCACTGTGACCGGGTGCGCGGGTGGACGGCCGCTCCACCGGTTCGTGGTGCGGCGCAGGCGCGGGGTCGTCGTGGTGCAGCAGTGCGGTGGGCAACAGGACGACGGCGGTGGTGCCCCCGTAGGGAGAGGTGACCAGGCGCACCCCGATGCCGTGGCGCGCGGCGAGTCTGCTCACTACGAAGAGGCCCAATTGGTCGCTGTCGAACAGGTCGAGTGCCTCGGACTCCTCGACTCTCCGGTTGGCCTCGGCGAGGGCGTCGGCGGTCATGCCGAGGCCCCTGTCCTCGACCTCCAGGGCGTAGCCGTTGCCTACGGGTTCACCGGTGACCCGCACCTTGGTGTGCGGCGGTGAGAACTGGGCGGCGTTCTCGACCAGTTCGGCCAGCAGGTGGGTGAGGTCGGCGACCGCGCCGCCCGCCACGGAGGCTTCGGGCAGGGGGCGTACCTCCACGCGCGCGTAGTCCTCGATTTCGGAGACCGCGGCGCGTACGACGTTCGTCAGGGGCACCGGAACGCGCCAGGCGCGGCCCGGTGCGGCTCCGGAGAGAATGATCAGGCTCTCGGCGTGTCGGCGCATGCGGGTGGTGAGGTGGTCGAGCCGGAAGAGGTCACCGAGTTCGTTCGGATCGTCGGCTCGTCGCTCCATCGTGTCCAGGAGGCCGAGTTGCCGGTGGACGAGCACCTGACTGCGCCGCGCGAGGTTCACGAAGACCCCGGAGATGCCGCTCGCCAGCTCGGCGCGCTCCACGGCGGCGCTGAGCGCGGCGCGGTGCACCGTGCCGAGCGCCTCCGCGACCTGCCCCGCCTCGTCCTCGGCGGGCGGCCCCTCGGGGGCCTCCGAGGCGATGTCGACCTCCTCGCCCGCGCGCAGCCTCCGCATGGCGTGCGGGAGTTGGCGACGGGCGATCTCCAGGGCCCGGTTGCGCAGTCCGACCAGCTCGACGACCAGGCCGCGGCCGATGCGTACGGAGATCACGAGTGAGGCCACGACCGCGGCGAGACCGCAGAGCACGGCGGCGCCCGCCACGGTGAACACTCCGCGCGTCAACGGGTCGGCGCGGTCCGCGGCATCACGTGCCGCACGCTCCGCGAGGGTGCGCTGGGCGTCCCGCACGGTCGCGTGGGCGGCGTCCCAGACGCGGGCGGGTGCCGCTTCCACGGCCTGCTTGCCGGGACGGGCGGCCAGCACCTTGTCCTCGACGGCCCGGACGTCGGCGTACGCGCGGTTCCCGGTGAGGCGTTGCCATGCCCGTCGTTCGGGGCCGCGCAGGTCCCTCACGGCGGCTTCCGTGAGCGTCTGCCGGGTGTCCACGGCTCCGGTGAAGCGGCGCAGCCGCTCTCCGTCGAGGGCGCCCACGAGCCGGGCACCGGCCAGCAACGTGTCCTCGCGCGCCAGCATTTCGCCCGCCCTGGAGAACTCGAGCAGCACGCGCGCGTGGGAGCCCTGTTCGGCACCCTGGAGGCCGGCCAGCGCGCCGCCGACTCCGAAGGCGGCTGTGATGGCCTTCGTGTACTGCCCGTACGCGTCGTCCCACCCGGTGCGGCGGTCGAGGACGGACCCGCGCACGGTACGCAGCCGCTCGGCGTCGGTGGCGAACTGGTCGAGGCGGTGGCCCACGGCCGCGGGCAGTCCCGCTCCGTCGGCGACCGTGTGGTCCTCGTCGAGGCGTAGTTTCGCCACGGCCCGGTCGGTCCGGTCCGCTTGTCTGCGCAGGGCGGCGGCGCGGTCCGCGGTGGGTCTGGTCGCGTGGCGCACGGCCGCGGTCCGTTCGGCCTGGAGCGCGGTGACGGCTGCGGCGACCGGGGCGCGCACGGCGGTGTCGGCGCGCTGGGTCTGCCGTAGCGACGCGACGTCCTGGGCGGTGCTGACGGTCGCGTACGCCCACAGCGCGAGGAGGGAGACGACCGGCACCATCAGCAGGCATACGACCTTGGCGCGCACCGTGCGGGGGCGCGGCCACCGGCGTCCCACGCGTGGGAGCCCTGTATCGGCGGGCCCTGCTCCGTGGGGCGGGGCCTCTGCGGGCGGGGGCTCGTCGGCGGGCGGGCCCGCGTGCGCGCGGCGGCCGCGCGCCGGGGCGGGCTCGGCGGGTGTGGCGGGGTCGGGGGCGTTCCGGGGTATGCGCATGGCCTCCTCGTTCGGAAGGGTGGGGGCGCGTGGCGCCCGCTCGTCGCCGTCTCGTATGTGCCGCTAGGGAGCAGTGCGTCCCACGGGGCGCTCAACGGGGCGCTCAACGGGACGTTCGAGGGGATGCTCATGGGGACGTGCGGCGGGGCGCTGGGCCGACGCGGAGGCCGCGCGTTCGCCCGCGCTGGGGGACAGTGCGACGAACGCCGAGGTCAGGAACAGATAGGAGCCCAGGCCCACGGCGAGGGGGAAGATGAACTGCATCGTCGTGGCCCCGGGCAGTCCCGCCCCGGAAGGGGTGACACGTACGCTCACGGCCAGCATGCCGGTGTAGTGCATGCTGCTGACCGCGCCGCCCATGACGAGTGAGGCGACGGCCACCGCGAGCGTCGACTTGATGTTCAGCGCCGCCCAGAGGGCAGCGGTCGCCGCGACCACGGCGATCACCACGGACAGGGCGACGAGGACCGGGTCGCAGGTGACGTCGCCGTGCAGGCGCAGCGCGGCCATGCCCAGGTAGTGCATGCTCGCGACGCCGAGCCCCGTGGTGAGGCCCCCGAGGGCCAGCGAGCGCCCGCGGTCGCGGCCGTAGCCGACGGCGAAGACCCCGGCGCCGACGACGGCCATGGCGACGAGCAGGCTCAGGAGGGTCAGCGGCACGTCGTAGCGGATCTGCGTACCGCTCACTCCGAAGCCGAGCATCGCCACGAAGTGCATCGTCCAGATGCCGGTGCCGATCGCCGAGGCCGCGGTGAGGAGCCAGTTGCGCCGCGAGCGTCCCGTGGTGTCCAGGGCGCGCACGGTGCAGCGCAGGCCGAGCGCGGCACCGACGCACGCCATGACGTACGACAGCACGGGCGTCAGCCAGCCGAAGGAGGCGTGGTCCAGGTGTCCCATGACGCAGGGACGCTAGTCCCGCGGGGGGCGCGCGGCGGGGGCGCAGTTCGAAAGCTACTGCTATCTGACGCGGAGATGTCCCTGAACGATCGCGCCGCGCTCGAACGTGCGCGCCGTGGTTCCCCCTTGAGGAGGTACCGGGTCGGGGAACCGACCCGGTACCCCGGTGTCAGACGCCTACCGGAAGGTCACGCACCGGCAAGTCGTAGGAGCGCCTGATGCTCGTCCCCCGCGCCGCGACGTTCGCTCCGTAGATGTGCAGGGACACCACCTTGTCGCTCGTTCCGTTGCGTACGAGGTGGATGTCGCCCGGCGGACAGACGGAGGTGATCGACCCTTCGGCGTTCACACTGTGGGCCACCCGGACCAGGTGGGGGCCGTGGTCGTCGGTGGCGACCCGGAAGTGCTCCTCGACCTCCTCGCCGCGGTGGACGCCCACCACGCACCAGGCCACGTGGTCGTGGACCGGGGTCTCCTGGCCCGGCAGCCAGACCAGCGCCACCACGGAGAAGGAACCGTCCGGTTCGGCGTGCAGCAGGTGCTGACGGTAGGCGTGCGGGTCGGCTTCCCACTGCTCCGCAGTCAGCAGGCCGGGGTCGTCGAGGAACGAGGCCAGGACGTTCCCGGCGGTGGTCCACGGCTCCGGGTCCGTGCCGTCGGCCAGCGCCTCGCCACCTATCCGGTCCCGCAGCGCGGACACCATCTCCGCCATGCGGGCGGTGAGCGCCACCCTCACCGGCGCTCACTCCCCACGAAGCCGGCGTCGGCGGCATCGGCGGCGTCAGCGGTGTCGGTGTCGAACAGCGCCCTGATGGAGTCGAGAGCCGCGTCGTGGGATCCGTCCACCCGCACCCGCAGATGAGGCTCGGCCTGGCGCAGCACGTGGTCGCGGGCAAGCCGTGCCCGGCCGCCGCCGGTGACGTTCAGAAGGACGGAGGCATCCCGCGGAACCCTGCCTTCCGTGACCGCGGTGAAGAGCGACGCCGCGGCGACCGCGGCGGCCGGTTCGAGGTCGATCGACTCCAGGTCGCGGAAGACCTCCCGGGCCGCCACGGCGGCCTTCCTGTCGACGGTGACCACATCGCCGCCGCTCTCGGTGAGCACGTCGAACACGCCGGAGTGCACGGCATAGGGCGGCCGTCTGTTGGTCAGCTCGTCCGCGAACACGTCCTGGAGGGACTTCTCCGTGGGGGTGAAGGCCCGCGTTCGGCCCTGCCAGGCCTCGTGGATGGGCGCGAACCCGGCGTTCTGTGAGAGGACGAGCCGGGGCGGGGCCGCGGTGGGCGCGGACGTCGTCTCCCGCACCCGCTCGGCGGCCTCGTGCACGGCGATGGCGCCGGCGGCGCTGCCGACCGCCTGGAAGTAGAACTCGGGCAGCTCGCCCGTCTCTTCCACCGCCGCGTACATCACGGTGCCCAGGCCGTCGCGGCGGGCGACGTTGCGCACGCCTCCCTCCAGGACGAAGCCGGGCCATTTCGCGGCCTCTTCGGAGAGGGCGATCGCGTCCGCGTAGTCGGCGTCCTCCACGACGACGAGGCGCACCGCGGGGTGCAGGTCCTCGCGCAGCTTGAGCCGTTCGAGGCCCGTCTCGGGAATGATCAGG
The DNA here is from genome assembly GCF_056431945.1 of Streptomyces sp. NPDC045778. Classification (NCBI taxonomy): domain Bacteria; kingdom Bacillati; phylum Actinomycetota; class Actinomycetes; order Kitasatosporales; family Streptomycetaceae; genus Streptomyces; species Streptomyces sp. NPDC045778. The sequence goes on along the minus strand of NZ_JBWKJZ010000007.1, from coordinate 312,281 downwards.
AGGCACGGCACGGCGTACCGGGAGCAGACGGCGGCGAAGGCGGCCGCGGTGTTGCCCGCGGACGCGACGACGAGGACCGGCGCGTTCTCCGGCATGCGGCCGAGGACCGTGTACGCCTCCAGTTCCTTGAAGGTCCCGGTCTCCAGGAATCCGCCGCGCTCCGGCCAGTAGCCGTTGAAGGCGACGCGGAGGCCGGGCAGGCCGAGGAAGCGGCACAGCCGCTCGCTGCGCAGCACCGTGGTGCGTCCGGCACCGGTGAAGGTGCGGACGACCGGAAGCCACGGGCGGTACCGGAAGATCCCGTCGTCGTCCGGGAGCGGCTCGAACGTCCGCGCCTCGTACTCCGTCCGCAACAGCGCCGACGCGTGGTCGTCGGCGCAGGACAGCGTCAGCCCGTCATCCACCTGCTTCAGTCCGCATACCGGACAGAACAGAGAATAATGGCGCATCTCTGATTTTCTCACTCTATTCCAATTCCGTGGGATGGCGGGTTCACTGCCCCTGGGCCGGGCGCGCGTGCTCTGTCACGGCGTCCCAGACCCGTCGCAGCATGTCCGGGTGTGCCATGTCGTCGTGGCGGCAGGGCACTTCGGTCTCGGCCGTCGTGCCGGTGACGTAGGGGGCCCACAGTCCGGCGTCGGCGCCGCTCTCCTCGCGGTCGTCGGCCGCCACGACGAGAAGCGCGTCGCCGTCGAAGACGCCTGGCACGTGGGCGCGCTGGATGCGCGCATTGTTGTCGATGACCCGGGCGAAGCGGTCGATCTCCTCCGGTGACAGCTCGGCGCCGAACCGTCCGGCGCCCTGCACCACGACCTCCGTGAGGTCCACCGGCTCGGTGCTGTCGTCGGCGTTCTCCTCCTCCGGCATCGGATAGGCGTCCATGATCACCAGGGAGGCGACCTCGTGGCCGTCGGCGCGGAGCAGTACGGCCATCTCGTGCGCGACGATCCCGCCGAAGGACCAGCCGATGAGGTGGTAGGGCCCCGTCTCCTGGACCGCGCGGATCTGTGCGACGTAGTCCGCCGCCATGTCCCGCAGCGAGGACGGCAGTTCCTCCGGCGCCGGGCCGAGGCCGCGGGCCTGGAGCGCGTACAAGGGCTGGTCCTGGGGCATGTGGCGGGTCAGCGGGACGTAGCACCAGCCGGCCCCGCCCGCCGGGTGGACGCAGAAGTACGGCGGCCTGCTGCCCTTGGCGCGGATCGGGAGGAGGCCCCCGAGCGCTTCCTGGGTCATGCCGGCGTCCGCGAGGCGGGCGGCCAGCGCTTCGGGGGTCGGCGCCTCGAACAGGTCACGGATGCCGATCTCGACGCCCAGCACGGACCGGATCCGGTCGGCGAGGCGCACGCCGAGGAGGGAGTGGCCGCCCAGCTCGAAGAAGTTGCCGTCGACACCGACTTGGGGCAGCCCCAGGACCTCGGCGAAGACGCCGCACAGGACCTCTTCCTGCACCGAGGCGGGGGCCCGGCCCAGCGCGCCCGGGGCGTGGTCGGGCGCGGGCAGGGCTCGCCGGTCCAGCTTGCCGTTGGCCGTCTGCGGCAGGGCGTCGAGGACCACGAAGGCCGCGGGCACCATGTACTCGGGCAGCCGGTCGCGCAGGTGGTCGCGCAGCGCGCCGGTCAGGGCGGCTCCGCTCCGGCTCCTGGCCACGGGGTTGTTGGTGTACGAGGAGAGGTCGGACCGGGTGGGTCCCGCGGGCCGGTACGCGTCGGCGGGTCCGCCCGGTCGCCGGGCCCCGGGCTCCGGTGCCGTGAAGACGGCGTCCATGGAGCCGTCGTCGGCGGTCCCGGTCCAGGTGACCGTGGTCCGGCGGCCGAGGCGCTCGCCCAGCAGGTGGAGGTCCTCGGCGTCCAGTGCCCCGGCCGCGGATCCGTCGTTCCCGAGTGCGGCGAGCGCCGTGTCCACGGGCTCGCCCGCGTCGAGGAGGCGCAGCGCGGCGATCTCACCGGCGAGGCCTCGATGAGGCACGCGGGTCACGCGGAGCGCAGCGCTCCGGTCGGCGCTCAGCCGGCCGGCGAGGCCCTCGAGGTCGGTCACGTCCGTGCCCCAGCGCAGTGTCGTCTCCTCGGCGTCTGCCGCGGGCCGGGCGGAGGGCCGGGCGGAGGACTTCTTGTGCAGGACCACGTCGTAGCGGTGCCGGGACATCTCGTGGTGGTGCACGCCTCGCTTGACCAGGATGTCGGCGTGCTCCAGCTCCTGCGACGCGGCACACAGCGCGGGGAAGAAGTCGGGGTCGACGAGCAGTTCCTGTTCGCTCATGACCATGTGGTCGACCGCCCGGCGCAGCGCGTCCGCCCCGCTGTCCGGCTCATGCCTGCGCAGCGTGACCGCGGTGGACAGGTAGCGGTGCAGACGCAGGTTCCGCACGTCACCGACGAAGATCCGGCCGCCCGGGGCGAGGAGGTCCACGGCGTTGCGCAGGACCTCCAGGAGGTACTCCGTGTTCGGGAAGTACTGGACGACGGAGTTGAGCACGATGGTGTCGAAGTAGTCACGCGGCAGGCCGTCGGTGACGTCGGCTCCCTGCGCGCGCAGGTGGACCCGGTCGCGCAGCTCCGGCCGCTGCTCCACTCCTCGGCGCAGCACCTCGATCGCCTCGGCCGAGACGTCGGTGCCCCAGTACTCCTCGCAGCCGGGCGCGACGCGGGCCAGGAGCGGGCCGTTGCCGACGCCGAGTTCGAGGATGCGGCGGGGTTCCAGGTCGAGGATGCGGTCCACGATGACGGACCGCCACTCCTGGAGGTGGCTCTCCGGGATGCGGCTGCCGTCGTAGACGCTGATCCAGACGTCGAAGTTCTCGCCCAGTTCGGTCCCGTCGTCCGGTGCCATGTCCCGGTACAGGGAGTCGTACACGCTCTGCCAGTCCTCGACCTGACGGTCCTCGCGCTCCTGGTCGCGTTCCTCCGCGCGGGAACCGGGGACTACGTAGGCGACGAGTTGCCGCGAGCCGTGCGCGTCGTCGCGGGCGACCACGGCGGCCTGGGCCACCTCGGCGTGGGCCGTGAGCCCGGCCTCGATCTCGCCCAGCTCGATGCGGAACCCACGGATCTTGACCTGGTCGTCGACGCGGGTGAGGTACTCCAGGCTTCCGTCGGCGCTCCAGCGTACGAGGTCGCCCGTGCGGTACATGGGCTCGCCGGGCGCCCCGAACGGGCAGGCGACGAAGCGTTCCGCCGTCAGTTCCGGGCGGCCCAGGTAGCCGCGCGCCAGTTGCTCCCCGGCCAGGTACAGCTCGCCCGCGACGCCCGCGGGCACCGGCTGCATCCTGTCGTCGAGGACGTACGCCCGGGTGTTCCACAAGGGGCGCCCGATCGACGGCGCGGAATCCTGGTCGCCCGCGGTCAGCCGCGCGGTGGTCGCCCATACGGTCGCCTCTGTGGGGCCGTACAGGTTCGTGACCTGTTCGGTGGTCGCCAGCATCCGGTCGGCGAGGGCGGACGGCAGCGCCTCGCCGCCCACCAGGGCGCGCGCGCCCTTCATGGCTGTGGCGTCCTCGTCGAGCAGGGCCTGCCACAGCGTCGGCGTGGCCTGCATGACCGTGATGTCGAGGCGTTGGGCGAGGGCCGCGAGCAGTCGCGGGTCGCGTACCGCGGTACGCGGCGCGACCGCCACGGACGCGCCGGTGAGCAGCGGCAGGTACAGCTCGAGGACGTGGATGTCGAAGGCCACGGTGGTGACCGCGAGGAGGCGGTCCCCGGCGTCCAGCGGGCAGCGGTCGCCCATCGCCGCGAGGAAGTTCGTCACGGCGCGGTGCGGAACGGCGACGCCCTTGGGGCGTCCCGTGGAACCGGAGGTGTAGATGACGTACGCGGGGTGGGACGGCAGCAGTGCGGAGGTGCGCTCCTTGTCGTCGATCGCCCCGGCGTCCAGTCCGCCCAGCGCGGACGCGGTCTGCGGGGTGTCGATCACGATCCGGTCGGCGCCGTTGCCGGTCTCCAGGGCCGCGTCGGTGGCACGGCTGGTGAGGACGACGGCGGGCCGCGCGTCGTCCAGGACGTGGGCGATGCGGTCGGCCGGGTACTCCGGGTCGATCGGTACGTACGCGCCACCGGCCTTCAGGACCGCGAGCAGCGTGACGACCAGGTCCGGTGAGCGTTCCATGCAGACGGCGACGAGCGTCTCCGGCCCCACGCCGCGCGTCATGAGCAACCGGGCGAGGCGGTTGGCCCTGGCGTGCAGGTGTGCGTAGGTGAGTTCGTCGCGGTCGTGCCCGGGGGCGGCGTCGACGTCCTGGAAGAGTACGGCGACCGCGTCAGGGGTGTGTTCCGCCTGGTGCTGCAACAGGTCGGGGAGGTTCCGTACGGGGGTGCGGTGCTCGGTGTCGTTCCACGTCTCGAGGATCGTCTTGCGCTCGGTCTCCTCCAGGATCTCCACGCGGCTGAGCGGTGTCGAGGTGTCGGTGGTCACGGCGTCCAGGACCCTGGCGTACAGCTTGGCCATCCACTCGGCCGTCGCGCGGTCGAACAGGTCCGTGGCGTAGATGATGCTGCCGTGCAGGCCGGTGGGCTCGCCCGCGGGGCCGTACCGCTCGCTGAGGCCGATCTCCAGGTCGAACTTGGCCGAGACGTGGCCCGCGGGGACGGCCTCGGCCTGAAGCCCGGGGAAGTCGAGGTCCGCCTGGGCGTTGTTCTGGAGGGCCAGCATGATCTGGAAGAGGGGGTGGCGTGCCATGGACCGCGTGGGGGCCAGTTCCTCCACGAGGCGCTCGAAGGGGATGTCCTGATGGGCGTACGCTCCCAGGCCCGTCTCCCGGACCCGCTCCAGCAGCTCGGCGAAGGTCGGGTCGCCGCTCACGTCCGTGCGGATGACCAGCGTGTTCACGAAGAACCCGACCAGGTCCTCCAGCGCCTCATCCGAACGACCCGCCACCGGAACACCGAACGGGATGTCCCGGCCCGCGCCCAAGCGGCTCAGCAGTGCCGCCATGCCCGCTTGCAACACCATGAACAGGGTCACGCCGTGCGCCCGCGCGACGTCCAGAAGTCGGGCATGGACGTCCGGATTCACCCCGAGGTCCACGATGCCGCCACGGTGTGACGCGACGGCAGGGCGCGGCCGGTCGACGGGCAGTACCAGCTCGTCCGGTACGTCGGCCAGCGTCTGACGCCAGTACGCCAGCTGGCGTGACATCACGCTCTCCGGATCGCTCTCCTCACCGAGCAACTCCCGCTGCCACAAGGCGTAGTCCGCGTACTGCACCGGCAACGGCGCCCATTCCGGCACCCGCCCCCCAGCACGGGCCGCGTACGCCACCGACACATCACGAGCCAACGGCGCCATCGACCAGCCATCACCCGCCACGTGATGCAACACCAGCATCAACACATGCTCCCGCGGACCCGTGGCACACAGCCACGCACGCAGCGGAACATCCACCGACAGGTCAAACACACAACCCGCCGCCTCAGCCAACACCTCCCCCACCTCATCCGGCGAAACGTCCACAACCCTCAGCTCACAACCCATCGAACCAACATCCAACACCTGCTGCCGCGGCGTGCCGTCGACCATCGGGAACACCGTGCGCAGCACCTCATGCCGCGCCACCACATCATTCAGCGCCGCCCGCAACGCCTCCACATCCAACTCCCCGCGCAAACGGATACCCGCGGGAATGTTGTAGGTGGCGTTCGGGCCCTCCAGCTCACCCAGGAACCACAACCGCTGCTGCGCGAACGACAACGGCACCAACTCCGGACGCACCCGCGCCGACAACGCAAGGCGCGCCCGCTCAGCACCCTCCAACCGCTCCACCAGCAAACCCACAGACGGCGCCTCAAACACCGCCCGCACCCCGACCTCAACACCCAACACCGACCGCACACGACCCACCAAACGAACCGCAAGCAGAGAGTGGCCGCCCAGTCGGAGTGGCCCGCCGAGCAGCCGATGTGCATGCACCACGAGCTGAGCTATGCCCGGGAGGTGCCGGGAACCCTGATGTTCGCGTGCCTGTCGGCGCCCTCCTCCGGTGGCGTGACGGCCGTCGCGGACTCCCACGCGGTGCTGGAGGCGCTGCCCGCCGCCCTCGTGGAGCGGTTCGAGAACGAGGGCTGGCTCCTGGACCGCACCTACACCGACCTCACCGGCATCAGCCTCGCGGGGGCTTTCGGCACCGGGGACCGTGCGGCCGTGGACGCGTACTGCGCGGCCCGAGGCATCGAGACCCACTGGTCCGGCGACGGCGGCCTGCGCACGCGCCAGCGCTCCGCGGCCCTGCTGCGCCACCCGGTGTCGGGCCGCCGGGCCTGGTTCAACCAGGTCTCGTTCCTCAGCGAGTGGACGCTCGACCCGGCCGTCCGCGAGTACCTGAAGTTCGAGTTCGGCGACGACGGCCTGCCCTTCAACACCCGCTACGGCGGCGGCGCGGCCATCGAGGAGACCACCGTGCTCGCCATCAACGAGGCGTACGAGAAGCACACGCTCCGCGAGCCGTGGCGGACCGGGGACCTCATGATCGTCGACAACCTGCGGATGGCGCACAGCCGGGAGCCGTACGAGGGCTCCCGTGAGGTCGCGGTCGTCCTCGGCGACCCTGTGACGCTGCCGGCCTTCTCCGGTACGGCGCGGTCCTGACACCGGGGCCGGGGCTGCGCGCCACCGTCCCGCCCCGGCCGCTTCCGACCGCCACGGCGGCACCACGCGCGCATACGTCGCCCAAGCGCCTCGCCGCACACCCAGCAGTCCCCCAAGCCCACGCATCCCTCACGGTTGGAGTCAGCCTTGTCCCACGAGCCCGTCGTGCCGTCATTCGCCGTGATCACCGGCGAGCAGGTCGCCCAGGTGCTCACCGGCGGCGAGAAGCAGGTGGTGGATCTCGTCGAGGAGGTCTACCGGCTGCACGGCCGCAACTCCACGGTCAATCCCCCGTCGTACTTCCTGCGGTTCCCGGACCGGCCGAAGTCGCGAATCATCGCGCTGCCCGCGTCCGTGGGCGGCGAGCGGCCGACGGACGGCCTGAAGTGGATTTCCAGCTTCCCCGACAACGTCGCGTCCGGCATCCCCCGCGCGTCCGCGGTCCTGGTGCTCAACGACCACGACACCGGCTACCCGTTCGCGTGTCTGGAGAGCTCGATCATCAGCGCCTCCAGGACCGCGGCTTCGGCGGTCCTGGCAGCCGGCCGGCTCAGCCCGGGTGAGCGGCCCCGCCGTATCGGTTTCGTCGGCACCGGGCTCATCGCCCGCTACATCCACCACTACTTCGAGGCCACCGGCTGGACCTTCGACGAGGTGGGCGTCCACGACCTGTCCGACGACCACGCGGCGGCGTTCGCGCAGTACGTGAACGGCCGCCCGGACAGTGCCCGGGCCGTCGTCGGCCGTACCGCCGAGGACGTCATCCGGGGCAGCGACCTGGTGGTCTTCGCCACCGTCGCGGCGACGCCGCACGTCCACGACCCGGCGTGGTTCGCGCACAACCCGCTGGTGCTCAACGTGTCACTGCGGGACGTGGCCCCCGAGGTGGTGCTGGCCTCGGCGAACTTCGTCGACGACGTGGAGCACTGCCTGAAGGCCGACACCTCCGTCCACCTGACCGAACAGCGCCAGGGGAACCGCGACTTCATCGACGGCACCCTGTACGACGTCCTGGAGGGCCGGGTCGCGGTCCCGACGGACCGCCCGGTGATCTTCTCCCCGTTCGGCCTGGGTGTCCTCGACATCGCTCTCGGCAGGCACGTCCACGACCGGCTGCGGGAGGCGGGACGGCTCGGAGTCGTGGAGGGCTTCTTCCACGAACTCGACCGCTACGGACGTACCGGCGCCTAGTCGGTGCCCGAACGAAAGGGGTGATGAAGTGCCGGTTGTCTCAGCCCCCTACGAGATCAACGCGGATGACGTGTTCGTGAGTCTCAAATCGGTCTTCGGGGTGCCGCTCCACCTCAAGTGCGAGGGTTTCAACCTCGCGGGCTCCATCAAGCTCAAGGCGGCCCTCGAGATGGTGTCGGCGGCCGAGCGGGACGGTGTCCTCACCCCTGGGTCCGTGATCGTCGAGTCGTCCTCGGGCAACCTCGGCATCGCGCTGAGCATGATCGCGGCGCATCGGGGATACGGCTTCGTCTGCGTCACGGACTCCCGGTGCAACCGGGCGAGCCGCCGTCTGATGGAGTCGCTCGGCGCCGAGGTCCGCGTGGTCACGCAGGCGGACGAGAGCCGCGGCCTGCTGGGCGCGCGGCTCGACCTGGTGCACCGGATGTGCGAGGAGGACGCGCGGTACGTCTGGCTCAACCAGTACGCGAACCCGAACAACTGGCAGGCGCACTACCGCAGTACGGCGCCCGCCATCGCGGCCGAGTTCCCGGACCTGGATGTCCTCTTCGTGGGGGCGGGCACCGGCGGCACGCTGATGGGCTGCGCCCGTTACTTCCGTGAGCGGGGCAGGCCCGTGACGATCGTGGCCGTCGACAGCGTCGGCTCGGTGACGTTCGGCGGCCCCGCGCTGCCCCGGATGATCCCGGGCCTCGGCGCGGGGGTGCGGCCTCCGCTGCTCGACGCGAGCCTGGTGGACGACGTGGTGATGGTGCCCGAGCGGGACACCGTCGACAGCTGTCATGCGATGGCGCGGCAGGGTTTCCTGTTCGGTGGGTCGACGGGCACGGTGGTCAGCGGTGCGCTGCGCTGGCTGGCCGCGCGCGGGGACGCCCCCGCCCTCACTGCCGTGGCGCTCGCCCCCGATCAGGGCGAGCGCTATGTCGACTCCGTGTACGACCCCGCGTGGGTGGAGCGCCACTTCGGCTCGCCGCAGGGCTGGGGTGAGCCGGTCGAGCAGCCCGTACAGCCCATCGAGCAGCCCGTGCAGCCCGTGCAGCCCATGCAGCCTGTGCAGTCCATCGAACAGCCCGGACAGCCCGTACGCCCCGTCGAGCGGCCCGTACGGCCCCAGGAGCCGGCACGGGGCTCCTGAGCCGTCGCGGGGTTCAGGACGGGAGGGTGGTTCTCGCCGGGGCGGGCTCTTCCGCCGGGGCCGCGAACACGGACGGCGTCATGGCACCCCATGCGAGGACGACGACCACGGCCATCGCCCCGAATCCCACCCAGAACGGCGCGACGATGCCGAACGTCCTGGCGACGACACCGCCGATCAGCGAGCCGAGCGCCAGCCCGCCCATGCTGAACAGCAGATGCACGCTGTTGACCCGGCCGAGCAGCCCGGCCGGGGCGGCCCGCTGCCGGTAGGTGTCCGCGACCACGCCCCAGACGGTCGCGTGGGCCCCGAAGACGACCAGCGTGACTGCCGCCACCCATGGCGACCGGGTCACGGCGAACACGAGGTGGGAGCACGTCTCGACGAGCAGCCCGGCCCGCAACAGGGGGGCCGCGCCGAACCGGGCGTCCAGACGCGCGGCCGACAGTGTGCCGACGACGCCGCCGACGGCCGTGGCCGACAGCAGGAACCCGTAGCCGACCTCGGTCAGCCCGAGACGCTCGCGCGCGTACAACACGTACGCGGCGAAGGCACCACCGAAGGTGATGTTCATGAGTCCGACGACGAGGGCGAGCAGCCGCAGGGCGCGGTGGTTCCACAGCCACCGGAACCCTTCGCCGATGTCGCGCCGCATGGAGGAGCGGGCCGGACCGGGGCCCGCCGCCTGCTCCGCGTCGCGGGTGCGCGGGCGTATGGAGAACACGAGTCCCGCCGCGAGGAGGAAGGTGGCGGCGTCGACGCCGAACGGAAGCGCGGCCGCCGCGACGAAGAGCCACCCGCCCAAGGGCGGTCCGGCGAACTGGCTGCACAGCATCCGGGCTCCCGAGAGCCAGGCGTTGGCCTTGGCGAGGTCCTCCGGGGGCACCACACTCGGGACGAGGGCCTGGCTGGCGTTGTCCGCGAGCGTCGAGCCAAGGCCCATCAGGAAGACCGCCCCGTAGACGGCCGGGACGCTCAGCAGGTCGCTCCAGGCGAGGAGGGCCAGCGCGCCAATCACGACTCCGCGTACCGCGTCGACGACGGCCACCACGATCCGGCGGTCCACACGATCGACGAGGGCGCCGCTGAGGAGTGAGAAGATCAGCCAGGGGAGTTGCTGCGCGAAGACGGCGCCCGCGATGAGCGCGGGATCGTCGGTGAGGGTCGCCATCAGGAGCGGGCCCGCGGCCAGGGTGACCCCGTCTCCCAAGGCTGAAGTTCCGGAGGCCAACCAGAGTTTGGCGTAGTCACGCTTCTGCGGCGTCATGAGGCCCAGACCTTAGCAAACATGATCATTTATGAACAAAAGTGACTCTCACTCGGAGTCACACCTCGTGACCTCGGAGAACGCGCACAGGACGCGCGCGTGCCGCGGGGCTCACCCGGGGGCCGACCGCCCCGTGAGACCCGATGCGCGCCCCCCCTCCTGAGGCATGCGGAATCATGAGGCCATGACCGACGACCACACACGCGTCCAGGAGTTCTTCGCGGCACGCGCCGCCGACTGGGACAGCCGCTTCCCCGACGACGGCCCCGCCTACCGTGCCGCCGTGGCCGAACTCCGCCTGAGGCCGGGTGCCCGCGTCCTGGACGCCGGGTGCGGCACGGGCCGCGCCCTGCCTGCCCTGAGGGACGCCGTGGGGCCCTCGGGGGCGGTCCTGGGAGCCGACCTGACTCCGGCCATGCTGGAGGCCGCCGTACGGGCAGGCCGACAGCCCTGCGGCCTGTTGCTGCTCGCGGACGTGGCGCGCCTTCCGGTGCGCGCGGAGACGCTCGACGCGGTGTTCGGCGCGGGCCTCATCGCGCACCTGCCCGACCCGGCGGAGAACTTGCGGGAGTTGGCGCGGGTGGTGCGTCCAGAAGGACTGCTCGCGCTGTTCCACCCCGTCGGGCGCGCGGCCCTGGCGGCCCGCCAAGGCCGTCGGCTCACCCCGGACGACCTGCGCGCCGAGGCCACCCTGCGTCCCCTGCTGGCGGGCTCGGGCTGGCGGATAACGTCGTACGTCGACGAGGACGACCGCTTCCTCGCCCTTGCCGTACGTCAGGGCTGACTGTCTCCGCGCGCCAGGGAGGCGTCGTTCAGGAGCGCCCCGCCAGCACCGCGGTGAAGGCCGCCGGGTTGTCCAGCATGACGTTGTGCCCGGCGCCCGGCACGGTGACGATCCGCACACCGGACGCCTCCAGGTCGTCGCTGCCCGGGACGTCACCGCTCAACGCGCCCTGCACGTAGACGCGTTCTACGGAGAGGCCCATCAGCATCGCGCGCATCGTGGGCCGTGTCCCGCGCACGAGCCCTGTGGCACTGCGGTGCAGAGCACGCGGATCGGTGAGGCGCATGGTCGCGGCCCACCCCGGGCCGACCTTCTCCAGGACGCGCGCGTGGCCCTCGGCGACAAAAGCGTCCTCTTCGTAGTCCGCGATTCCGCTGCTGCCCGCTGTCTTCGGCGGGTACGGGTCGAGATTGGCCTCCGTGAGGACCAGGCGGGCCACGAGATCGGCCCTGCGGTGGGCCAGCACGATGGCCACGGAGCCGCCCATGCTGTGCGCGACGAGGTCCGCGTCACGCACGTCCGCCGCGTCCAGCGCCGCGGCCAGCGCGTCCGCGTGGTCCTCCAGGGTGTAGCCGAAGCCGCTGGGGCGGTCGCTCAATCCGTGTCCGGGCAGGTCCACGAACAGCGACCTGCGTCCGGCCAGTTCGGGCCGGGCGGCGATGTGCGCGTGGTAGGGAGCCGAAGCCGCGCCGAGACCGTGCACGTACACGCGCGCGGGCCCCGCGCCTTCGAACTCCGTCCACCGGATCCGGCTGCCCTCCGCGTCGAACCGCGCGTCGCGCATCGTCATGTCCCGCTCCCCCTGGATGCCGTGTCCGCCGGATGTCGTGTTCCGCGGCTTCGTCCCGCGTCTCCCGCACCATACATCGTCCACGTAGTACTACGGAACCGATGTACTCCGTGAGTGCGGCAGAATGCGGGCATGCTGGAGCTGTCCATCCTTGGATTCCTGTACGACTGCCCGCTGCACGGCTACGAACTGCGCAAGCGCATCACCGCCCTGACGGGGCACGTCCGCCCGGTCGCGGAGAGCACGCTGTACCCGGCCATCAAGCGGCTCGAGAAGGCGGGTCTGCTGGCCCGCGAGACACAGCCCGGCGCCGTGGCCGCGCCGCGCCACGTCCTGAGCCTCACCGCGGACGGCAGGGGCGAGCTGCGCCGGCGCCTGGCCGAGCCCGCGCGGGCGGACATCACGGACGAGAACCGCTGGTTCACCGTGCTCGCCTTCCTGCGGCACCTGGAGGACGCCGACGCCCAGGCCGCGGTGTTGCGGCGGCGCCTCGCCTTCCTCCAGGAACCGGCCAGCTTCTTCTACGACGGCGACCGGCCGCTGAGCGCGGAGGAACTGGACGACCCGTTCCGGCAGGGCATCCTCACCATCGCGCGGGCCACGAGCCGCGCCGAGCTGACCTGGCTGCGCAAGACCCTCGCGTCACTCGGTTGAGCCCGCCGCGGACGCCTCCACGTGCCGCACGGGGCAGCCGCGCACACCGGGCACCGGAAAGGTGCCGAGGGCGTCGAGCCGGTAGCCGTCGGCGTAGCCCTTGATCTCCCAGTTCTGCCGTGCGTAGTGCGGGGACGTACGCGGCGGCAAGATGCGGACCGCTCGGCCGCGCAGCCGCACCGCGCGCCGGGTCAGTCCACGCGTCATGGCGGAAGGCGCCTCGTAACGGAAGGCCCGCAGGAGCGGCTCGTCGAGCAGCGCCAGGGTCGCCGCGCGCAGGAGGGGCGCGAGCGGACGCGGATACCAGGAGATCATCAGCTCCAGAGTCGCGTCGGAGACGCTGCGCCCTCCTTCGTCCCATCCGAAATGGGCCTCTTCGTAGGTGTCGAGGCACTGGGCGAACTCTTCGTAGGAACCGGGGATCTCTTTGATGCCCATGTGCCGGCCCAGAGTGCGGTAGTACACCGCTGAGGCGGCCATCTCGTGCCGTGACAGCCTGCGCCATCCGTAGGTGTCGATCCACCGCTTGGGCATCACGACGAACGTGGACAGCACGTAGCGCATGTCGTCGTTACTGATGTCGTAGCTGCGGTGCATCTGGTTGATGCGATGGATGGCCGTGCGTCCCTTGTCGCTGTCGAAGCCGTGCTCGACGACGGCGTCGAGGAGCAGTGCCGTGTCGTCGTACCGCTTCTGCGGACGGGTGGTGAACTCCGCCGTCCGGGCCAGGAGGGCGCCGATGCTCGGCACCGCGTAAGTGCGGTACAGCGCGAGCTCCAGCGCGCGCGTGTGGTCCCAGGGGAACTCGTAGGTCGCCGAGAGTCGGTAGATCTCCAGGAAGTCCTTCTCCGGGTGGAGGCGCCGGATGTGCTGGAGCCGCTCGTAGCGCTTCACCGCAGGGTTCCCCTTCTGCCGCCGAGCCTTCAACTTTACTTTGGGGTAAGGAGAATGAGCACCCAGCGGCGCGTCCGCACGGGGGAAGGTGACCTGAATGTTCGACAGGATCCGCAAGCTGTGGAGGGTGGATACGGCGTTGGGCGACGACAAGCGCACCCACAATCTCTTCGAAGCCGCAGCCGTCTACGTGGCGGCCTGCGCCGACGACGACCAGGAGCAGATCGACGAGGCCGTCGGCTGGGTCTCGCCGGAAGCGCTGTCCTTCGGAGTGAGTGAATTGGCCTGCCGGGCGGTCATCGCCCTCGCGCGGGAGCACGACGAGTCGCCGGGGGCCGTGGCGCGTACCCTCCTCGGCCTGCCGTCCGCCTGACGTCGGTGTGGGTGGGGTCGGGGCAGACGAGCGCCTGTCCGAGCGGGATCCCGGTCTCGGCGGCGTGGGCGAGTCGGTCACGGACCTCACGCGGCGTGCGAGGGCGGTAGCCGGGGCCGCACCCGCAGCAGTCCGTGCGGAAGCGCACGCCCGCCCTCAGGAGCGCCGACAGGGCGCGCCAGGCGGCGAGATCCCGGCGCTTGGGTACGGCGAGCGCGGAGCCCGCGTCGAGCAGCGTGTCGCCGCACCGCGGGCAGACGTCGTGGCGCACGCGCGCGTGGTCGGCCGGCTTCTTGTACGACACGCGGCACGCGAGACACACGAAGTGTGAACTGACCCGAGACATGACAAGCAGCGTAGAGGGCACCGGCTCCGGCGCACGAGCGGATTTTCCTGGTCACCGCCCCTCGACGGCGCCTGGGGCCAGTGGTTATGGTGCGCCGTCGGAGACACGAGTGGGCAGTGATGGGAGGCCTGCATGGCCGGAACGGACGACGCCGCCGCCGATGACGACGCGCTGTACGTGCTCACCGCGGTGCTGCTGACGCCCGCGAAGTTCCCCAGCGTGCTCGGTGACGACTATCCGGAGGCGTGTGCGGCCCTCGGGCTGCCGCCGGTGGCCGCCGGGTACGGCTTGGTGCTCGGCCAGGACGGCTCCGGCGCGCGGTGGACGGTCGTGACCGACGACGTGTCGCTCGTCGCCGTCGCGATCGCCTCCTGGGACTGCGGGATGGAGTACGACCTGTCGCCGGACGAGCGCACGGTGGTCGAGGCGCTGCCGGGCTGGCCGCTCGCGGTGGCGGTGGCCGCGCCGGGCGTGCCCGCGCCGCACGATCCCGAGCCCGAACCCGGTCAGCCGCACCGCACTCCCCTGTCGCCGCCGGAGTCGCACGGCTGGGGGCCTGCGCAGCGGCGCCTGGGCGCCGACGAGATCGCCCTCCAGTGGGCCGCCTGGCGTGAGCAGATCGACGACGCCGACTTCGCGACCGGCGGCGAGGCCGGGACCGGGGCCGGGCAGCCTCAGGGCGGCTCCCAGGCGGGCGCCGCCGAGGCCGCGGACCCCGAGCCGCTGACGGGCGTACGACGCGTCCTCGCGGAAGTACGTGCCTACGTGGAGACCCCTCCGCCCCTGGGGCGGGTCCGCTCGTCGTTCGCCTCCGGGGAGGCCCGTACGCTGCGTGCCGACGGCCCTGGCTGGTCCATGGTCGCCAGGACCGACGACATCGCGTTCGTCCTGCTCGACGAGGAGCCGGGCGAGGTGCTTCCGGTGGGGCGCGGCCCCGAACTGCCCGGTCTGCTCGCGGCGCTCGACGGGATGGCGGTGCGGCCCTCCTAGGAGGGGCGGTTCCCTGGCCGCGGGTTTCCTGGGCGTGGCGGAGCCCGCGCGCCCTGGGATGGCGGATCAGTGCCTTCTGGTGCCCAGTCAGCGTCTTTCTCCCGGTACCCAGCCAGGGTCTCCCCCCTGGCGCCCAGGCAGTGTGTGGCCCCTGGCACCCAGTCAGTGCGTTTTGGTGCCCAGGAGGAGCGCGGCGGTCGCCGTGTCGCGGTCTTCATGGCGTCGCAGAGCCGTGAGTTCCTCCCGCCAGGTCTCGTCCCAAGAAGTCACTCTTCCGCCGACGCTCACCAACGTGAGGGCCATCAGCCCCGATATCGGAGTGCCGCGTTCCCTCACCAGTCGGGCGGCGGCGAGCAGCGCGTCCCTGGCGCGGGGGGCGTCGAGGTCCAGATACGGCTCGCGCCCGAGGGCGAGACGTTCAGGCCGTTCCTCGACCAGGACGAACAGCCTTTCCCAGCGTTCGCGGTCACATCGGCCGTGCCGCAGCGCTGCCAGGCAGGTCTCCCACAGGAGAACGGCCGTCTCGCGTCGCAGTCCCACAGCGCCCAGGGCCGTGGCGAGTTCGTCGGCGACGGTCAGGGTCTCCGCGGCCGCGTCCAGGACCTGCGGCAGGGCGGCGGCAAGGCCCGCAAGACGGCGCACGGCGTCCTGCCTCTCAGGATGGCCGGTTCGCCCGTGCCCCCGCCGTCGCAGCTCGCGGAACGCGTCGGCGAGGACACGCGGCCCTGACTGGCCGAGGGGAAACCCCATCATCAGCCGTGCCGCCGCGCTCCACTCTCGACGGCTTCGCGCGGGGTCGACGACCATGGCGACCACCGCTCGCAGCCCCTCGTCACTGTCCGGCGCGCACCAGGCGGGCAGTACCCGGCACGCGGCGACGGCGGTTTCCTCGTCCGCTTCCCGCAGCAGGCGGATCAGGAACGCGCGGTAGGCCTGCGCCGTGAAGTGCCTGACGGGCCCTCCGCGCGTGTGGATGATGGCCTCGCGAACGGCGGGTTCGGTGGCACCCGGCAGCAGCCGATCGGCGATTCCGGGGCGGTCGATGGCGGCCACGAGGGCGAGCGCCAGGACGGCACGCACGTCCCGGTGTTGTCGTGGCGCGTCCCAGGCGGACACCAGCGTGTCATGGGCCACGTCCCCGGGCAGTTCGGCCAGCGCTCGGGCGGCTTCCTTGCGGGAGCCCACGGGTGCGTCCGCCGCGTGCGCGACAGGAGTGAGCAGCCTGAGGGCGTCCCGCTCGGGCAGGGCCTTGAGGAGGCTCCGCAGAGCGCCCATGGCGGCGCGTCCGCGGGCGCCGCCCGCCGCGGCATGACGCAGCAACGCGTCGAGGACGGGTTCGCTGCCGGTCGCCGCCGTGCGGCGGCCCGTGTGCCGTTCGGCCAGGAGTGGCTCGACGGCCGGCCCCAGCGCTCCCAGCGCGGCAGCGGCGACCGGCTGGGGGGCGGTGTCGGCGAGCCCGATGAGCAGACTCGGGTCATGCAGCTGAGCGGCCGCGTCGGCACGGGCGCGCAGCGGGGCGTGCGGGTCTTGGGCCACCCCCGCGTGGTGCGCTTCCCAGGCGTGGCGCTGCGCGGGCAGCCAGCGGCCTCGGACACCGGAGCGCAGCCGGGGAGCCCACGCCACGGCCCGGGGACGCACGCGGCCGGCCAGGCCCCCTGGAGCGGCGGCGAGGACGGGGCTCAGGAGGTCGGTGCGCCGGGTGGCGAGCACCTCCATGACCCGCGGCAGTGTCGCGAACGAGGCGTCGACGCCGATCAGTTCGGCACAGCGCCTCTCCCGCAGCGGCCCCGGCGCCACCCAGGCAGCCGCCGCACGCGACGCGCTCTGCGGGTCGTCGTCCTCCAGCGCGGTCCGGCGCACCAGGGCGTCGAGGTCGGGCAGGGCATCCAGGTGAGGTGCCAGGAGTTCGGCGAGGGGGACGTGGAGGTCGGCACGCGCGCGTGTCTCTGGCGCTGCGGCATGCCACATGGCTTGCGCTGTCGCCGCGTCGAGGTGCAGGGGGCGCGTCGACGGCGTGAGGCGCGGGTCACTGACGACATGGCACAGCAACTCCGCGGCGTAGGCAGCACGGCCCACCCTCCCCCGCGAAGCCGCGCCGTGAACAGCACGACGCAACAGCCTGTCGACCGCACGCAACGTGCCGAGAGTCGAGTCGCGGGACTGCACGCTGGTCAGCGCCGCATCACGCAGCACACGGTCAGGGAGGGCCGCCAGGAGCCGTCCCGGAACCCCGGACAACTGCTCCAAGGCGGCACGGCGTACCGCGTCCTGATCGTGCCACGCCCGCTCGCAGTCAACGGCGATCCGGGCGAACTCTCGGGGGATGCCTTCGAGTTCGGCACACGCGAGGAGCGCGGGCCAGGCCAGGGCCCGTGAGTGGACACGATGCCCTTCGGCGAGGGCGCGCAGCAGCGGTTCACCCTGAGCGAGCGGCAACGCGGGCGCGAGCCGGCACACCATCCACTCACGGCTCGACCAACGCTCCACCCACGGGCCCACCAGTCGCGCGCGGTCGGCCGAAGACAGGGCCGCGAGCGTGGCCAGAGGGATGCTGCGGATGGCGCGCGCCCGTCCGGTCCGTTGCCTGAGCAGGTGGCCTCGCTCCGGCGCGGGGAGCAGCGCCAACAGGCCATCCGGGGAGACGTCCACGCGACTGCAACGACTGGGGTGGGCGGGCGTCGGCGGACAACGCCGGGCAAGCTCCACCAGGCCATCAGGTGGAAGCGCTCGCAGGGCGCGGCGCACGGCGGGCGGCAATGGCCCCTGCGACAGGGGGAGTTCGCGCGGCGTACCGTCCTCCCTGGGCGGCGCGGCGCGCAGGATCTCCAGCACCCGGTCAGGCCACCGCAGCAAGTGACGGGCCGCGGAGCCGGACAGCAGGTCGGGGGCTTGGTCGAGCAGGAGCAGGGCGGCTTCCCGGTCCCGCCGCACGGCGAGGCTCGCCAGCGTGCGGTCGCCGCCCGTGAAGCGACGGTGGTTACCAGGGGTGCCCCTGGAACGGGAGGCGAGCAGGCCCGCGACGGCCAGAGGCGCCGTGCGGGCCAATGTGTGGAGCACTCCTTGAGGCGGGTCGAGCCTGGGCAGCCAGTCGGCGACGGTTTCCGTGGGGCATGCGGGCAGTAGCAGAGCGGCGTCCCGGGCGCCGTACTGCTGGTGCACGGCGGGCAGGAGACGGGCCGCGAGGGCGGAGCGACGGCTGAATCGCAGGACACGGTACGTCTTGCGCCGAGCCGCACTCACGGGACTCAGCCCGAGCTGCTCCAAGGCCTCGTCGGCGATGGGCAGCCGGATGGCCGCCGCCAGGGCGCGCCGGCGCAACAGCGGATCGTTCAGAGCGTCGGCGACGGTGTCGAGGTCGCGGCGGGCGACTGCGAGGAAGAGTGCGGTGTGCCGGTCGTCAGGGGTGCCAGCCTCGAGGGCGCGGCGCAGGGAGTCGTACGCGTCCGGGGCGAGGGTACGGGCGTAGCGCGCGAGCGCGCTGGTGCGTGCCGGGTAGGGCAACGAGTCGAAGTGAGCCCTCAGCCAGGCCGGCGTCAAGGGCGCGAGAGCGGGCTGGGGAGCGGCGGGCCGGGGCTGGGCAGAGTGCGTCGGCGAGGACGCTTCGTGTGCGGCCATCAGCGATCACCGGTGGATCGCTGGGCCTCCTTTCCGGAAGTCATGGGCGCAATGGTGCGGGGCCTGAGCGGCTGGCGCAACGGGATTTCGATCGGGCTGGGCTTCTCGGGTGTCTCTTCTCGGCGTTTCCTTCTTCTTTGTGTCTGCTCTGCGTCTTCTCGTTCACCATGCGTCTCTTCGTTCGCCACCGGTCTCTTCGTTCGCCATGGGTCTTCTCGTTCTCCTGGCGTTTCCTCGTTCGCCTCTCGCTTCCCCTTCACCGCGCGCCTCCAAGCTCCCGGCGTCTGCGGTTTCCTCCGCTTCTCCAGGCACCTCGGGTCTCCTCACACCTTCGGCTTTCCGGCCGCTCTGATCTCCCGGACTCCGGATTTCCCAGCCTCTCCGGCTTCCCGTACCTCCGGGTTCCCCGGCGCCTCCGGCTTCGCGCGCCCGCGCCTGGGCACGGGGATACCTGGGCGAACCGGGGCTGCGAGAGAAGCTGGTACTTCCTCCGAGCCTCCGCCCCCACCCCACGCCTTCGGTTCGTCTCGCGTCCCCGGCTCCTCTCCCGCACGTCGCGGACTCGCGCAACGCCGCCCAGCGCAGCGCACCCCGCCGCCGGCAAGACCCACGCCCCACGCCCCGGCCACAAAGAGACCACCCCACCCCACAACCGGAGCAGCACCCGCTAGGCCTGCGCGCCGAGCCCCACGCCCGTCGCGGAGCCCCCCTCAGCGGCCCAGCTCCTTGCGGCTGACGCGGCGCAGCCTGCGTCGCTGCGAGGGGTCGAGTGTCAGATAGGCCGCCGCCGGAACGCCGAGCACGATCAGGAAGGCTGCCCACCAGGGCAGCCAGATCAGCAGGATGAGCCCTGCCGCGACGCCTCCCGCGGCGATCTTCGCTTTCTTCGACATGTCCGTCGCCTCCTTCGCGGCTGTTGCCGCTCTCTGCTTTGAGAAACGGGATCGGCCCCGCCCTCAGTTCCAGAACGCGACCCTGACCGACCCCTGAGGTGCGACCCCGAGAGAACCCCGAGCCATGCCGTGGGGGCTTCTCGGTGCCTCGGCGTCACTCGGCCCGAAGCGGCTCCCCCACCTCGTACATGTGGCGAAGCACCTGCCGATAGGAATCGATCAGGCCGGCCTCTGCGTAAGGCATACCCACAGCATGACAGTGTGCGCGGACCAGCGGCTGGGCGAGCCGCAGGTGCGGGCGCGGCATGCTCGGGAAGAGGTGGTGCTCGATCTGGTAGTTGAGGCCGCCGAGGAGCCAGTCGGTGACCACACCACCACGGATGTTCCGGGAGGTGAGCACCTGCCGCTGGAGGTGTCCCCAGCGCTCGCCGTCGGGGTCGGG
Source organism: Streptomyces sp. NPDC045778 (assembly GCF_056431945.1). NCBI lineage: Bacteria > Bacillati > Actinomycetota > Actinomycetes > Kitasatosporales > Streptomycetaceae > Streptomyces > Streptomyces sp. NPDC045778. The sequence goes on along the minus strand of NZ_JBWKJZ010000007.1, from coordinate 292,334 downwards.
CATCTCCATGCCCTTGTGGTTGGGTGCGAAGGCCATGCCCAGGTGCAGGCCGAACAGGGCCTGGTGGAGCGCGGCGAACGCGAGCGCGTGCCCCAAGGGCATCGCGGTCAGGAGCAGGGCCCCGTACCCCACGAGATGAGCCACCAGGAGGGCGCCTTCCACCACGCGCCCCCGCGGGCTCTGGCGGCGCAGGTCCTGGAAGCCGTAGACCTTCATGGCGATGCCCTGGAGCAGCGTGAGGGGGAAGAACAGCCAGGCCTGGTGGCGGGTGAGCCAGCGCCGGAAGCCGACGCGGACCCTGGCCTGCTTGCTGGTGAACACCAGGACGTCGGCGGCGACGTCGGGGTCCTTCTCGATGTGGTTGGGGTTGGCGTGGTGACGGTTGTGCTTGTCGTTCCACCAGCTCACGCTCATGCCCAGCAGCAGATTGCCGTGGAATAGGCCGATCAGCCTGGCGGCCTTGCGGTTGCCGGTGATTTGGGAGTGACCGGCGTCGTGGCCGATGTACGCGGTGCGGACGCACAGCACGGACAGGACGGGAGCCAGCAGCAGGACCCACCAGGTGCTTCCCAGGACGAACAGGCCCACCGCCACAGCCGCCAGTGCCACCGCGTTGACGATGATCGTGCGCGCGTACCAGCCGGTGCGCCGCTCCAGGAGGCCCTGTGACTTCACGGTGCGCAGCAGCGGGGTGAAGTCGCTTCCGGCGGGCGGCTGCCGTGGCACACTCGCGGGGCGGTCCGCGACGGCTGTGCTTGCCTGGGGCATGGTGGGTTCTCCGGCTTCCACGAGGACGGGCTGACCTGAGGAAACGTACGGATCAGTGACCGTTGGCAACCATGGCGCCACCACCCGTATCGCGCGGGGTGCCAGCCGGGGGCCATAGGGGTGCTGAGTACACCCCCACCCCCCGAGAGTGATCGGGATCACGGCTGAGCAAGCCCCGGATGGCAGGAAGTGTGTTGTACTCTCGGCCGCTCCGGTCTCATTAGTCAAATTTGAGGAATGCGCCATCGCTGTGCACAGGCTCCCCGCTGTCACTCCCTCCGAGATCTCAGAACTCTCCCAGTGCTCCGTCGTGTTCGTGCCCGGTGACCCCGGGCGAACCGGGCACGTCGCCTTCTGGCACCTAGACGAGGCTCCGCCCGCCACGACCGCGGGCACCGTCGAGGACCTGACGGTCGCGGTGCCGGACGACGACGGGGTCAGCCTTCACGTCGTATCGGCGGTGCTGCTTCCGGTACGGGTCGCGCTGCCCGTCCTCACCCGCGTGCGGGCCGCCTCCGGGGCTCACCCCACCGCGGCCTTCTGGGGCACGGCCGCCGTGCTCGCGCTGCAACTGGCCGCCCGGGGGCTGCTGCTGCCGGGCCTGACCGACAGCGACCACGACGCCTGGCGCGCCGGGCCCCTCGCCGCCGGAGACCTGGAGCGGCTGCGTGAGCTGGCCGCCGCGATGCCTCCCGCGGCCCACACCGTCCCGCTCGACGGCGCGGTTCCGCCGCGGCTGCCCGCCCCGGAGCGGCTGCTGCGCCAGTTCCTGGACGCGGTCGCCGACACGCTGCCCCGCTCCCCGGCCGCCGTGCCGGCCGCGGGCCACCGGGCCTTCGCCGCACCCGAGCCCCAGCACGTGCCGGAGCAGCGGCCCTGGGCCACGGATGTCGCGGCGGGGCACGACGCGGGCGTGCGGATCTCCCTGCGGGTGGAGGTCCCCGGCCTCCTTGCCGAGTCTTCCCAGGAGACCCGGCTGCCCTTCCGGGCCGTGGTGCAGATCCACAGTGTCAGCGACCCGTCGCTCGTCGCCGACGCCGCGGAGGTGTGGTCCGGCTCCGGCGCCGCGGCGCAGTCCTTCGGTCCGCGGGCGCGTATGGACGCCCTCCTGGCCCTGCGGCGCGCCACGCGCGCGTGGTCGCCGCTCGGCCCGCTGCTCCAGGCGACGGTGCCCGATGCCATCGAACTGGCCGACGAGGAGGTCACGGCTCTCCTCGGCGAGGGCGCGCGTGTGCTCGCCGTGGCGGGGGTCGACGTGCACTGGCCGAGGGAGCTGGCACGCAGCCTCACCGCCCGCGCCGTGATCGGTCCGGACGACGACGGCGAGTCTCCCCAGGGCCCCGCCAAGCGGGCGTCGGACACGCCGTCGTACCTCTCCGCCGACGCGCTGCTCGCCTTCAACTGGCGCTTCGCTCTCGGCGACCAGCAGCTGAGCCGCGAGGAACTCGACCGGCTCGCGGAGTCGAACCGGCCCGTGGTCCGGCTGCGCGACCAGTGGGTCCTCATCGACCCCGAAGAGGCGCGCCGGGCACTCGCACAGCAGGACCGCAAGGTCACCCCCATCGACGCGCTGAGCGCGGCCCTGACGGGCACCACCGACGTGGACGGCCGACGCGTCGACGTACAGCCCACCGGATGGCTTGCGACGCTGCGCGAGCGGCTCGCGGACCCGGAGGGCATGGAGCCCGTCGGGCAACCCGCGGCGCTCGCCGCGGAGCTGCGTGACTACCAGCTGCGCGGCCTGAACTGGCTGGCCCGGATGACGTCCCTGGGGCTCGGCGGCTGCCTCGCCGACGACATGGGCCTCGGCAAGACCATCACGCTGATCTCGCTGCACCTCCACCGCCAGAGCGACGAGGCCACGACAGGTCCCACCCTGGTCGTGTGCCCGACCTCCCTGATGGGCAACTGGCAGCGCGAGATCCAGAAGTTCGCGCCCGGCACGGCGGTGCGCCGCTTCCACGGGGCCCAGCGCGGCCTGGAGGACCTGGCCGACGGCGAGTTCGTCCTGACCACCTACGGGACGATGCGACTGGACGCGGAGCGGCTCAGCGAAGTCGACTGGGGCCTGGTGGTCGCCGACGAGGCCCAGCACGTCAAGAACCCGTACTCCGCGACGGCCAAGCAGCTGCGCGCCATCGGGGCACGCGCGCGTGTGGCGCTCACCGGCACCCCGGTGGAGAACAACCTCTCCGAGCTGTGGGCGATCCTCGACTGGACCACTCCGGGGCTGCTCGGCAAGCTGAGCACGTTCCGTACCCGCTACGCCCAGGCCGTCGAGGGCGGCTCGGACCCGGCCGCGTCCGAACGGCTCGCGAAACTGGTGCGTCCCTTCCTGCTGCGCCGCCGCAAGTCCGACCCGGGCATCGCCCCGGAGCTGCCGCCCAAGACGGAGACCGACCGCGCGGTGTCGCTCAGCACCGAACAGGCGGGCCTGTACGAAGCGGTGGTACGCGAGGCGCTCGCGGACATCTCCGGCGCGGACGGCTTCGCCCGCCGCGGACTGATCGTCAAGCTGTTCACCGGCCTGAAGCAGATCTGCAACCACCCCGCGCAGTTCCTCAAGGAGAACGCGCCGCACCTCACCGGCCGTTCGGGGAAACTGGAGCTCCTGGACGAGCTGCTCGACACGATCCTGGCGGAGGACGCGAGTGTCCTCGTGTTCACCCAGTACGTGCAGATGGCCCGGCTCATCGAACAGCACCTGGCGGCGCGCGGCATCCCCACCCAGTTCCTGCACGGCGGCACGCCGATCGCCGAACGTGAAGCGATGGTGCAGCGCTTCCAGGACGGTGAAGTGCCTGTCTTCTTGCTGTCGTTGAAGGCGGCAGGCACAGGCCTGAACCTCACGCGGGCCGAGCACGTCGTGCACTACGACCGGTGGTGGAACCCGGCCGTCGAGGCGCAGGCCACCGACCGGGCCTACCGCATCGGCCAGACGCAGCCCGTACAGGTGCACCGCCTGATCGCGGAGGGCACGATCGAGGACCGCATCGCCGAGATGCTGCTGCGCAAGCGCGCGTTGGCCGACGCCGTCCTCGGCGCCGGCGAGGCCGCCCTGACCGAGCTGACCGACGCCGAGCTGGCGGACCTGGTGGAGCTGCGAGGGGGCCGCGATGAGTGACGCGTACGACGAGGCTCACTCGGGGGCACACGAGGACGGCATGAGCGACTACAACGGGGGTGGTCATGTGACGGCGTACAACGGCGACGCGGCGACGGGTGACGGCGAGCGGACCTTCGCCGCCCTGCCGCCCGCCCACGGGCAGGGCTTCGCGCAGACCTGGTGGGGCCGCGCCTGGCTCCAAGCCCTGGAGGACACGGCGCTGGACACCGCGCAGCTCAAGGCGGGCCGCAGGCTGGCGCGCGCGGGAGCCGTGGGTGCGGTCTCCGTGCGCCCCGGGCGCATCACGGCGGTCGTGCTGGACAAGGACGGCACGCCGCACCGCTCGGACGTACTGTTGCAGCGGCTGAGCCCGCAGGAGTGGGACCACTTCCTGGGCATGACCGTCGAGCGTGCCGGGCACATCGCCGCGCTGCTCGACCGGGACATGCCGCCCCACCTGGTGGAGGACGCCGCGGCAGCCGGTGTCGAACTCCTGCCGGGCATCGGCGATCTGGAGCCCGAGTGCGACTGCGACGCGTGGGACCACTGCGGGCACACGGCGGCGCTCTGCTACCAGATGGCGCGGCTGCTCGACCAGGATCCGTTCGCCCTGCTCCTGATGCGGGGCCGCGGCGAGCGGGAACTCCTCGACGAGTTGCAGGTCCGCAGCGTCGCACGCCAGGACATCGAAGCCGCCCCGCCGGCGGAGTCCGCCGAGGCCGCTCAGGAGGGCGTGGACGCCGTCCAGGCGTACGCGGACGGGCTGATCCTGCCTCCCCTGCCCGAGCTGCCTCCGCTGCCTCCTGAGCCCGGCCTGCCGCCGTCTCTCGACACGGAGACGGAGCCGGCGCCCGGCGTCGACGTGACGGCGCTCGCGTTCCTCGCGTCCCGCACGGCGGCCGAGGCCCACCGCCTCCTTGCCGAGGCGCTCTCCCCTGGCCACGAAGGGCTGCCCGTCGAGGCCGAGTTGACGCTCTCCGAGGACGCCGTACGCCTTGCGACGGCCGCGCCCTCGGTGATCGGCGCCCGGCTCGCGGAGGGCTCGGGCAGGGACAGGGATGGGCTCGCGCGTGCCGTACGGGCCTGGGGGTACGGCGGCCGCGCCGGGCTCGCCGTACTGGAAGAGGAGTGGTCTCCGGAAGGCGAGAGCCTGGCACGCGCGCGTGCCGCGCTCGACGCGGCGTGGGACGAGGACGAGCGTCCGACACTGCGGGCCGCGCGCAACCGCTGGACGGTCGTCGGCTCCGACGCCCAGCTCCGCCAGGGGCACGACGGCCGCTGGTGGCCGTACCGCAAGGAGCGCGGTCGCTGGGTGCCCGCAGGGGCGGCGGCCCACGACCCGGCGACGGCCCTCGCGGTGGTGACGGGCGGCGAATGACCGCACTGGCGTGAGGGGCGGTAGCGGTAGTTCCGCATGGCTGAAACGTGTACGGCGACACCGGCGTATCCAGACATGCGCCGCGTGCGCCGGGAACACCGGCACGCGCACTCGCCCCGGTCAGCGATTGAGCGAGGTCACGGCATCAAGGAGCGTGGAGCACGCCGGTGCAGTCGTGCGGATCTAGCCGAAAGGGGATGACGAGGAAGGTGCCCCCACCGCTGCTGATCGGCTGGTGATGGCCGACGGCGCCTCCTGCCCCTCGCGGGAGGCGCCGTCGGCGCGTCGTGGACGCTCGGCCCGAGACCGCGCACGGTGAGCGCGGGTACGGAAACGCGATCTCCATGAACACCACGTGATTCATCCACAGGACTCCTGGAGGTTCACGCTCACGACACCTGGTGTTCGTGCGGGCGGCCGAGGGTGGCGCCGTTACCGATCTCGTGCTCCAGGAGGCCCCGATGTCCGCGCCCGTCGCCGGTCAGCGCCGTGTCCGTCGTTCCACCGCCGTCGGTGTGCCGCTCGCCCTGCTCACCGCTCTCGCGATGAGCGGCACCGCCATCGGCCTCCCGGTCGACTCCGGGCGACAGGGAGGTACCGCGCGCGTCACCGCCAAGGCCACGCTGGGCGACATCTCTCTGGGCGAGTTCAGCAACCGTCTGCTGCCCGGGACCGTACGCAATGACCGCGGCGTCGACCTCGGCGGCATCGGGAGCGACATCTACCCGGCGGGCCGCAAGGGCGAGTTCTGGACGGTCACCGATCGAGGCCCGAACGGGCAGATCAAGGTCGACGGCAAGAAGCGCCGGACGTTCCCTGTCCCCGGTTTCGACCCGGCGATCGTGAAGATCCGCGTGTCCGGCCGCTCGGTGAAGGTCATCGACGCCCTGCCGATCACCACGCGCTCCGGTAAGCCGGTCACCGGACTGCCCAACCAGGAGGGGCGCGACGAGGCGCCGTACTCCTACAACGCCGCCAAGCCTCTCTCGTACGACCCGAACGGCCTGGACACCGAAGGCATCGTCCGCGCTACCGACGGCAGCTTCTGGCTGGTCGACGAGTACGGCCCCTCGCTGGTGCACGTCTCCGCGCGCGGGAAGGTCATCAAGCGCTACGTCCCCAAGGGGCTGAAGCTGCGGGGAGCCGACTACCCCGTCGTCGAGGCGCTGCCGGGAGTGCTCCTGCACCGGAAGGTCAACCGCGGCTTCGAAGGCCTCGCGCAGCTGCCGGGCGGTGACCTGGTGATGGCCGTGCAGAGCCCGCTGTCGCTGCCGGACGAGGGCACGGGCGAAGGCTCGCGCACGGTCCGGCTGCTGCGTTTCTCCCCGGGCAAGCAGACAGTCACGGCCGAGTACGCGTACCGCTTCGACCCGGTGAATGTCGTCGACCCCGGGGAGGACGACACCTCCGAGCTGAAGATCTCCTCCCTCGTCGCCGTCGGCCGCGATCGCCTGCTCGTGGAGGAGCGCACCGACAAGGCGGCCCGGTTGCAGCTCGTCCGTCTGGACCCGCGCGCGAACATTCTCGGCAAGCGGTGGGACAACGCCGCGACGCGCCCCTCTCTGGAGCAACTGGACGACCCTCAGGCCTCGGGTGTGCCGGTGCTGCGCAAGCGACTGGCCGTGGACCTCGGCGCCGTCAAGGGGGTGCCCGGAAAGATCGAGGGGGTGGCCCGGGTCGACCGCCGCACGCTGGCGCTCATCAACGACAACGACTTCGGGATGACGGACGGCCCTGAAGCCTTCGACAAGGACGGCCGCCTCGTCGACAGCGGCGTAGAGACCTCCGTGACGTACGTGAGGCTGCCCCGAGCGCTGTAGGCACGCCGGCCTTCAGGGCAAGGGGGCGCTCACGGCACGTCGTCGGCCGCGGGCGTAGGCAGGAGTGACTCCAGGTCGCTCGGCAGGCCCGTGGGCAGCGTCGGGAAGTCGCTGGGCAGCTCCGTGGGGAGCTGGCTGGGAAGCTCGCTCGGCAGGCGCGTGGGGATCTCTGTGGGGATGCTCAGCGAGGGCGTGGGGCGGGGATCGCTGCTCCGGGTGCTCTTCGAAGGCTTCTTGTCGTCCGGCGAGTCGTCGCTTCCGGTGGCGACGAGCGCCACGACGACCACCACCCCGACCGCCAAGAGCGCGGCGATCAGGATGAACAGGCCGTTACGCCGCCCGGGCGGCCTCCCATCGGGCGGTGGCTGCCAGCCGCCGCCCCCGGGAGGCGGCCCGTATCCGCCAGGCGGCGAGCCGTAACCACCGCCTCCAGGAGGTGAGCCGAAGCCGCCGTCTCCAGGAGAGACGTCACCGGGCGAACGAGGGGGCTGTGGCGGAACGGGCGGCATGGTCATACCGACAAGAGTCACTTCGAACCGGTCATGACGCGACCCTCGTACGGGAGTTGATACACACACGGGCTGCGGAACGGACAGTTCCGGCACACATGGCCTACGCCCTCGTGAGCCCGGCCATCAGCTTCGCGCTCCCAGGAGGTGGTCCATGGCCAGCTGGTCGAGCCGTTCGAAGGCCATGCCGCGGGCGGCGGCCGCTGCCACGTCGAACTCCTCGTAGGCGCCGCGGTCGGCCAGCAGCCCCGTGAGGCCGTCGTCGGCGGTGGGCAGGGCCAGTTCGTGCAGCCGTGCCTCACGCAGCGCCTGACGGGCCTCCGGGTCGGCGCGGAAGGCCGCCGCGCGCTCGCGCAGGATCAGGTAGTTGCGCATGCAGCCCGCGGCGGACGTCCACACGCCCTCGTAGTCCTCGGTGCGCGGCGGCTTGAAGTCGAAGTGCCGCGGCCCGTCGTAACCGCCCCTCTCCAAGAGGTCCACCAACCAGAAGGCGCTGCGCAGGTCCCCCGCGCCGAACCGCAGATCCTGGTCGTACTTGATGCCGCTCTGGCCGTTGAGGTCGATGTGGAAGAGCTTGCCCGCCCACAGGGCCTGGGCGATGCCGTGCGGGAAGTTCAGGCCCGCCATCTGCTCGTGGCCCACTTCGGGGTTCACTCCGTAGAGGTCGGGCCTCTCCAGGCGCTCGATGAACGCGAGGGCGTGTCCGACGGTGGGCAGCAGGATGTCACCACGCGGCTCGTTCGGCTTGGGCTCGATCGCGAAGCGCAGGTCGTACCCCTGCTCGGTCACATAGGCGCCGAGCAGGTCGAAGGCCTCCTTCATCCGGTCGAGCGCGTCACGCACGTCCTTGGCCGCGCCGGACTCGGCACCTTCCCTGCCGCCCCAGGCGACATAGGTTCGCGCGCCGAGTTCCACGGCGAGATCGATGTTCCGGATCGTCTTGCGGAGCGCGTACCTGCGGACGTCCCGGTCGTTGGCCGTGAACGCGCCGTCCTTGAACACGGGGTGCGTGAACAGGTTGGTGGTCGCCATCGGGACGGCGAGTCCGGTGGCGTCCAAGGCCGCGCGGAAACGCTTGACGTGGGTGGCGCGGTCGGCTTCGGAGGAGCCGAACGGGATGAGGTCGTCGTCGTGGAAGGTCACTCCGTAGGCCCCGATTTCCGCGAGGCGACGTACCGCTTCAGCGGGATCCAGCGGCGCCCTGGTGGCATCGCCGAAAGGATCTCGACCCTGCCAGCCGACGGTCCACAGGCCGAAGCTGAACTTGTCCTCCGGGGTGGGCTGGTAGCTCATGTGCGGCTCCTCCACGGCTCCTGGACTATTTCGTCATGGCGGTTGACAAATTAGTATCCTCACGCGCCCCTGAGAAGGCCGAGGGCCACATCGGGTATCTCGCCGAGAGCCACATGGGTATCTCTGAGCGGGCACGCCCGCGGCAGAAGCACCCCCAAGGGTGGGCACATCCCTGTGGGACAGGCCGAGTGCCGGGTGAGACTCCGGTACTCCCGAGAAGCGCAGAGCAACGGAAACGGAGACGCCGATGTCGTCAGCGCCAGCAGCCGAGGGCCCCCTTGTCGTCGGTGTGGACAGTTCCACGCAGTCCACCAAGGTCCTGGTCGTCGACGCGGCCACGGGCCGGATCGTCGCCGGCGGCCAGGCACCGCACACCGTCACCTCGGGCCCCCTGCGGGAGAGCGACCCGGAGCAGTGGTGGAGCGCCCTGGGCGAGGCACTGCGCCAGTGCGGCACGTTCGCGCGCGAGGCCGCCGCCGTGTCGGTCGCCGGGCAGCAGCACGGGCTCGTCACGCTCGACGAGCGCGGCAGGCCCGTCCGTCCCGCACTGCTGTGGAACGACGTACGCTCCGCGCCGCAGGCCCGGCGGCTCGCCGAGGAACTGGGCGGCGCCCAGGCATGGGCCGACCGCGTCGGCAGCGTGCCAGGGCCGTCCTTCACCGTCACCAAGTGGGCCTGGCTCACCGAGCACGAGCCCGCGTCGGTCCGCGCGACCGCTGCCGTGCGCCTCCCCCACGACTACCTCACACAGCGCCTCACGGGCACCGGCACCACCGACCGGAGCGACGTCTCCGGTACGGGCTGGTGGGCGTCCGCCACCGAGTCGTACGACGAGGAGATCCTCGGCCTCGTGGGCCTCGACCCTGCGACACTGCCGCGCGTGGCGCTCCCGGGCGAGGTCGTCGGCACCGTGCGCGGCGGCGGTGAACTGCCGCTCCCCAAGGGCACTCTGGTGGCGCCCGGCTCCGGCGACAACGCGGCGGCAGCCCTGGGGCTCGGTCTGCGCCCGGGTACCCCCGTGCTCAGCCTCGGCACGTCCGGCACCGTGTACGCGGTCTCGGAGCGCCGCGGCACGGATCCCACGGGCACGGTCGCCGGGTTCGCCGACGCGCGCGGGGCCTGGTTGCCGCTCGCCTGCACGCTCAACTGCACCCTGGCCGTCGACCGCGTGGCCACGCTCCTGGGCCTGGAACGCGACGCGGTGCAGCCCGGCGGGTCCGTCACCCTGCTCCCGTACCTCGACGGAGAGCGCACCCCGGACCTGCCCCACGCGTCGGGCCTGCTGCACGGACTGCGCCACGACACGACCCCCGGCCAGATCCTCCAGGCGGCCTACGACGGGGCGGTGCACGCGCTCCTGGGCGCTCTGGACGCCGTCCTGGACGCGGACGCCGACCGCTCGCAGCCCCTGCTCCTCATCGGCGGCGGAGCGCGCGGCAGTGCCTGGCAGCACACCGTACGGCGCCTCTCCGGTCGGCCCGTGCAGATTCCCGAGGCCGGTGAACTCGTCGCGCTCGGCGCCGCTGCGCAGGCCGCCGGCCTGCTCACCGGCGAGGACCCGGCGGCTGTCGCGCGTCGCTGGGACACCGCGCGCGGGCGGGTGCTCGACGCCGTGGAGCGGGACGAGACGACGCTCTCCAGGATCACGGACGTACTGTGCGACGCCGCTCCCCTGCTGGACGGGGACACCAGGGCATGAGCGCACCACCGCACACGACGCGCGCCGGAGCGTCCGGCTCCCCGCTGCCCGACACGCAGCAAGGCATGCGCCGCCGCAACCTCGCGCGCGTCATGCACACAGTCGCCGCGCACGGGCCGTTGTCACGCGCCTCCGTGGCCTCCCGGATCGGCCTGACGCGGGCGGCGGTGTCCACCCTGGTGGATGAACTGATCCGCTCGGCGCTCCTGGAGGAGTTGGGGCCCGAGCGGCCTGGCAGGGTGGGCCGTCCCGGTTCCGCGCTCGCTGTCAGCGCGCGGGGGCCCGTCGGGGTCGGCGCCGAGGTAGGCGTCGACCATCTCGCCGTGTGCGCGGTCGACCTGCGCGGTGACGTACGCGCGCGTGCCGAGCGACGCGTGAGCAATCGGGGGCGCGCGCCGGAGCCCGTACTCGCGGACCTCGCCTCCCTGATCCACGAGGTCATCCGGGAAGCCGAGCGGGAGGGGCTGCGCCCAGCAGGCCTCGCGGTCGCGGTACCCGGCCTGGTCGCCCGCGACAGCCACACCCTCGTGCGCGCCCCCAACCTCGACTGGCACCACACCGACATCGGCGCGCTCCTCGCCTCGGACCTGCCACTGACCGTCGACAACGAAGCCAACTTCGGAGCCCTGGCGGAGCTGTGGCTGGGCGACGGCGTACCGGACGGCTTCCTGCACGTCTCCGCCGAGATCGGCATCGGCGCGGCACTCGTGGTCGACGGGTCGCTGCTGCGCGGCAGCCGGGGCTTCGCGGGTGAGCTGGGGCATGTTCCGGTACGCCCCGACGGACCCGTGTGCGCGTGCGGGGGACGCGGGTGCTTGGAACGGTACGCGGGAGAGGAAGCGGTGCTGCGTGCCGCGGGGCTGCTGTCGGGCCTGGACCAGGAAGTGGCACTGCCTCCAGAGCCAGGCGAGGAAGCGGCACTGCCTCCAGAGCCAGGCGAGGAAGCGGCACTGCCTCCAGAGCCAGGCGAGGAAGCGGCACTGCCGCCGGGCCCGGACCGGGTCGGCCTGCTTGCGGAGCGCGCCGCCGCCGGCGACGAGCGGGTTCTCGCGGCCCTGCGCGACGCCGGGACCGCGCTGGGGATCGCGCTGACCAGCGCCGTCAACCTCCTCGACCCGCGGACGATCGTGCTCGGCGGGGCCCTGTCCCGCCTCGCCCCGTGGCTCCTTCCCTGCCTGGAAGGGGAGTTGGGCCAGCGCACCGCGGGTCGTGGTTGCGCTGTCGTCGTCTCTCGGGTCGGCTCGGAAGGGCCAGTGCTGGGGGCGGCACATGCTGTGGTGCAGGCGGTGCTCGATGATCCGGTGGGGGCCGCGTAGCCCCGGCGGGGGGCGTGTAGTCCCGGCGAGGGGCGTGTAGTCCCGACAGGGAGCGCGTAGTCGCGGCGAGGGCCGCCTAGCCCTCATCCGATCCGGCCGGGCGAGGCCCGGCCGACTTCGGACCCCCCGAGCGGGCAGTACGCGGCCGGGCTGAGCCGGGCTGGCCCGGGCCGGGGCCGGGGCCGGGGCCGGGCGAACGCCGGGCCTTCGTCTCCCTGTCCCCCACACGAGTGATCAGGTTTTCCACAGCCACCGTGCCATACACAGATGCGCTGCAAGCACTTCCACCTCAATCGCCCGCGCCCGTACGGTAATTCACGTGAGCCGACCACCTCGCAAACGGTGGGGCGGGGCCGCCATGATCGGGGGATTCACATGTCGAGGTCACGCATGTCAGGGGAAATCAAGCTGGGACCGGCGCGTCAGCTCCGCACGACCATGGCCGGAAGTGTCACCCTCGTGCCCGCGACGGCTCGCGTGGGCAGGCCGCGCACGCCAGATCCTCAGCACGGCCTGGCCCTGCCGCGCGGCTTTAGAGTCACGTGGCACGGCCCAACCGCGTGACCTGGACCAGCCGCAGCCCCCGGCCCGACCGCGTGACCTGGACCAGCTACACAGGCCGCCCAACCACACATCCTGGACCAGCTACACAGGCCGGTCCCCGCACAGCCGGGCCAGCCGCGCCGCCCAGCCCGGGGCCAGCCTCTATCCAGCCCAGACCGACCACACGCCACCCACGCAGCCCGGGACAGCTCCACAACCCCCACAGCAGCCACACAGCCCGGACCCGCCCCTATCCAGTCCGGACCAACCACAGTCCACACACCACCCACGCAGCCCGGCCCCAACCCCATAACAGGCACAGCGCCACAGCCCCACAGCCAGAGCGAACCGAACCCCACAACACGCCCCCGCCACACAACCCGAACCAACCCCCACCAGCCACACAGCCCGCCCCCCACCACACACACCAACCCCACATACCCGCCCAACCCCACAGCCAGAGCGGATCCCCCACAATGATCAGCCCCCCGCCCCTGCTGACCCCCCGCACCAAGCCCCAGCCCTCTCGCCGAACTCGCCCTCGCACAACGCCCCCACAGAATTTCGGCTCCAGCGATCTGGACGCGTACCAGCACGCCACTCACACTGTGCAAGCAACCCTGGCCAGCGTTTGCGACACGAGCCACCCCCACGTGGTGCCGCTCCGGGAAGAGCGGCTGCCCGCACACGGGTCCCGCCGTGCCCCGTACGCCCGGCTCCGGGAGACGACCACGACACGGACCGGCCCGGCAGCCTCCGGCGCGGCCGGCTCGGACCTCGCACAGCGCCATCGCGGCTATGCCGCGCGCCACGAGATATGAAGCTCTCCCTGCCCGATCCAGCCTTCCACGCACCCTGAGTCGCACACCCCGTGCGGCCCAGCCCCTCCCCCCACCGAGAGGCAGAACAGCCATGGATCAAGCAAGTGAACGAGCGACGCGCCAGACGCCGGACGTGCCGGGCGACGGTACGCGACCACAGGCGCCGCGCCCGTCGAGACTGCTGCCCAGCAGGCGCCGCATCCTCCAGGGCGCGGCTCTCGCCGCCGTGCCTTCGGCCCTGCTGACGTCCCCCCACGCCGTGGCGAAGACACGGGCGGCCGCCTATCCGCCCCTCGAATGGGTACCGGCCAGCTCCTCGAACTACACGGCCTCCAACCGCCCCAGCAGTTACCCCGTCACCTACGTCGTCGTGCACGTCACCCAGGAGACGTACGCCGACACGCTGGCCATCTTCAAGAACCCGGCGAAGAAGGTGTCCGCGCACTACGTGGTCCGCTCGAAGGACGGACACATCGCACAGTGCGTCAGCGAGCGGAACGTCGCCTGGCACGCGGGCAACTGGACCTACAACACGCGCAGCATCGGCATCGAGCACGAAGGATGGGTGGATCAACCGGAGTACTTCACCGACGCGATGTACGAGCAGTCCGCCCGCCTGACAGCGGCGATCTGCGACAAGTACGCCATCCCCAAGGATCGCCAGCACATCATCGGTCACGTGGAGGTCCCCGGCACCGATCACACGGACCCCGGACGGTACTGGGACTGGTCGCGCTACATCCGAATGATCAACTTGGTCTGACGGCCTGGACGGCCAGGACAATCGGGAAGATCGGCCGACGGGGACGCGCGGGCGCTTGTCGGCTTCTGTTCCCGGGGTGACGATGGCAGCACCGCACGACACCGCACCGCTGTCATCGCCGTCATCGCCGTCATCGCCGTCATCGCCGTCCGGGAGGCCGACTTGACCGATCCGTGGGTGGCCCTTGAACACGGCGACGACCCCGCCGAGCGGGTCCGCACGATGCGCCGGGCCCATGAGCGGTTCACCGCGGCGGGTACCGTCGCACGGCCGGTGCGCTCCGTGGTGGCCGACTCGTGGCGGCGTTCGGCGCGGGCCCGGGTCAGCCCCGCGGACACCGGGGCGGCGGTCGAGCTGACAGCCGGGGATCTGGGCGCGTATCGGGCGGAGCATCCGCTGTCGCGGGTGATGCCGCTGTTCCGGGAGTTGATGGGCGGCTTCGCCAAGGACGGCGAGCATCTGCTAGCGGTGTGTGACGCGCACGGCAGGTTGCTGTGGGTCGAGGGTCACGCCACGACCCGGGCGCGGGCGGGGCGCATCAACTTCGTGCCCGGGGCGCGCTGGGCGGAGTCGGCGATGGGGACCAACGCGCCGGGGACGGCCGTGACCGTCGATCGACCGGTGCAGGTGTTCGCCACGGAGCACTTCGTCCGCGAGGTCCAGTCGTGGACGTGTGCGGCCGCGCCGGTGCACGACCCGCGCACCGGGCGCCTGCTCGGGGCTGTCGACGTGACCGGCGGGGACGGCCTCGCCCACCCGCACAGCCTGGCCTTCGTGCAGGCGGTGGCGCGGGCGGCCGAGTCTCAACTGGCCCTGCTCGCGCCGGAGACGGATCCGGCGGACGCCTTGGAGCTGACGGCGCTCGGCCGTGATGAGGCCTTGGTGCTCGTGGGGGGACGCAAGCGGCGCCTGAGCCGACGGCACAGCGAGATCATGGTGCTGCTGGCCCGGCACCCGGAGGGCCTCAGCGGCGACGAACTGCTGTGCGCGCTGTACGAGGACGAGGCGGTGACGCCGGTGACGTTGCGGGCGGAGCTGACGCGGCTGCGGCAGGTGCTGGGGCCGGAGGTGTTGCGGTCGCGGCCGTACCGCCTCGTGGTGCCGGTCACGTCGGATGTGGACGTGGTGGAGCGGCGGCTGGGGTGCGGGGCGGTGACGGCGGCGTTCTCGGTCTACTCGGGGCCGCTGTTGCCCGGGGCGCGGGCGCCCGCCGTGGCGCGGTTGCGGCGGCGGCTCACGGACCAGATGCGGGCGGCGCTGATCGCCCGTGGGGACCCGGACCTCCTGTCGGACTGGGCGCACGCGCCGTGGGGTGAGGAGGACGTGGAGGTGTGGCGGGCGCTGGCCGCGGTGCGGCCGACGCCACCGGTGGTGGCCCGGCTGCGGGCCCTTGACCAGGAGCTGGCGGTGGACGGCTGCGGCCGCGCGCGCTCCGACCGTAGTGCCCGTGGCCCGGCGCGCTCCCGCTGACGGGGCCGCAACGGCGACACGGGCACGACGGGCACAGCGCCCGAAGGCACCGCGGCCTGGTGCAGCGCGGCCTCACGTGCGGGTGTCGCGGTGTGCGCGGGCCTCATCCGTACGCAACGTACTTGCAACCTCGCGCTTCGTACGCTCCCGGCGAGAGCTGCCCAACGGCGGGCAGCGTGTCCGGGGAGGCAGTCAAGATGGCCCGTTACGCGGCGCCGGGTACCGAGGGCGCGGTCGTGTCCTACCAGGCCAGGTACGACCACTTCATCGGGGGCGAGTACGTGCCGCCGGCGCGTGGGCAGTACTTCGAGAACCCGAGTCCGGTCAACGGGCAGCCGTTCACGGAGATCGCCCGGGGTACGGCCGAGGACGTGGAGCGGGCGCTGGACGCGGCGCACGCCGCCGCGCCCGCGTGGGGCCGTGCGTCCGCCGGTGAGCGGGCGGCCGTGCTCCGGCAGATCGCGGACCGGATGGAGGCCAACCTCGAACAGTTGGCGGTGGCGGAAAGCTGGGAGAACGGCAAGCCGGTACGGGAGACGCTGGCGGCGGACATCCCGCTGGCCATCGACCACTTCCGTTACTTCGCGGGGGTGATCCGCGCGCAGGAGGGGACGCTCAGCGAGGTCGACGACGACACGGTGGCGTATCACTTCCACGAGCCGCTGGGTGTGGTGGCGCAGATCATTCCGTGGAACTTCCCGATCCTGATGGCGACGTGGAAGCTGGCGCCCGCGCTCGCCGCGGGGAACGCCGTGGTGCTCAAGCCCGCCGAGCAGACCCCGGCATCGATCCACGTGTGGCTGAGCCTGGTGAGCGACCTGCTGCCGCCGGGCGTGGTGAACGTCGTCAACGGCTTCGGCGTGGAGGCGGGCAAGCCGCTGGCGTCCAGCCCGCGCGTGGCGAAGGTGGCGTTCACCGGTGAGACCACGACGGGGCGGTTGATCATGCAGTACGCCTCGGAGAACATCAAGCCGGTCACGTTGGAGCTGGGCGGCAAGAGCCCGAACATCTTCTTCGACGACGTCTGGGCGGCCGACGACGACTTCCGGGACAAGGCCCTCGAAGGCTTCACGATGTTCGCGCTCAACCAGGGCGAGGTCTGCACCTGCCCCTCGCGGGCGCTGGTCCAGCGCGGGAACTACAGCGAGTTCCTGGAGGCGGCGGTCGCCCGCACCGAGCTGATCAAACCGGGCCACCCACTGGACACGGACACGATGATCGGCGCGCAGGCCTCCAACGACCAGTTGGAGAAGATCCTCTCCTACCTGGACATCGGCCAGCAGGAGGGTGCGAAGATCCTCACCGGCGGCCAGCGCGTCGAATACGACGGCGAGTTGGCGGGCGGTTGGTACGTACAGCCGACGATCTTCGAGGGCGACAACCGGATGCGGATCTTCCAGGAGGAGATCTTCGGCCCGGTCGTCTCGGTGGCGTCGTTCAACGACTTCGACGATGCCATCAAGATCGCCAACGACACCCTGTATGGGCTCGGCGCGGGTGTGTGGACGCGGGACATCAACACGGCGTACCGCGCCGGGCGGGCGATCCAGGCGGGGCGCGTGTGGACGAACTGCTACCACGCGTACCCGGCGCACGCCGCCTTCGGCGGCTACAAGCAGTCGGGCATCGGCCGTGAGACGCACAAGATGATGCTGGAGCACTACCAGCAGACGAAGAACATCCTGTGTTCCTACAGTCCGAAGAAGCTCGGGTTCTTCTAAGGGCCGAGGGCGGTTGCCCGAGGTGGGCGCTGCGCCTCGGGCGGCCGACCGCGTATCTCAGAGTTCTTCGAGGTGCCGGGCGATGTCGTCCGCGTCGGGGAGGCCGAGTTCGCGGAAGACGTTCTGCGCGCGGCGGTAGTGCTCCTGGGCCTGGCGGGTGTCGCCTTGGGCGCGGTGGGCGTGGCCGAGTTGGGCGAGGGCACGGGCAGCAATGCCCGCGTCGCCGCGTGCCTCGGCGATGTCCCGTGCTCGCGCGGCGTGTTCGGCGGCTTCCGCGGGGCGTCCCGAGAGGTTGTGGGCCTGGGCGATCGCGCCGAGCAGGAGGCCCTCGCGGAAGCGGGAGCCCGTCTCGCGCCAGAGGCGCAGGCTCTCGTGCAGGCTGTCGAAGGCCTCGGCTGTCCGCCCGGTCCGCAGGCAGACCTGGGCGAGGTTGTGCAGCGCGTTGGCCCGGCCCGCCACGTCTCCGGTGGCCCAGGTGATGGCGACGGCCTCGCGGCAGTGCGCGAGGCCCTCCTCGGCCTGGCCGGTGGCCAGCAGGGCGAGGCCGAGGAAGCCGAGCGCGTACGCCTCGATGCCTCGGCTGGCCAGGGCCCTTCCGTGGGCCAGCGCCTCGGTCAGGAGGGCGTGCGCGGCGGTGAAGTCGCGCAGGGCGAGGGCGCCTCCGCCCCGGGTGATCAGGACGTGCGCGAGCAGCGTCCGGTCCCCCGCCTCGCGGCACAGCTCGATGGCCCGGTCGAGGGCGGGGGCGCCGAGCCGCATGGCGAAGCGGTACTGCACGGAGCTGCCCAGCATGTACAGGGCACGTGCTTCCGCGGTGCGGTGACCTGCGGCGCGGGCGGCCTCGGCCAGGGCCCGGGCGGCGCGTTCGATGCCGTAGGGCTGGGCGCCGAGGCGGCCGAGCGGGTCCGCCGCGAGTAGCAGGTCCGCGCAGACGGTCAGCGACAGGGAGGCGTCGCCCGCGGCCTGTTCGATGAGCCCCAGGAGCGACGTCTGCTCGTCGAGCAGCCAGGCGCTGGCCTCTTGCGGGCCGGTGAAGTGCAGGCCTTCGTAGCGCAGGGCGGCCACCTGCCCGGGGAACACGTCGTCGGGCAGCGACGCCCGGTGGGCGCCAAGGGCGGCGGCCAGGGAGAACTCAAGGAGGCGGGTGAGCGCGGCGGTTCGCTCGTGGTCCGGCACTTCGGCGCGCGCGGTCTGGCGGGCGAAGAGCCGGAGCAGGTCGTGGTAGCGGTAGCGGCCGGGGGCGACCGACTCGAGGAGACTCAGGTCGACCAGCGACTCGCACAGCTCCTCCGCCCGCCGCTCCGGCCGGGCGAGCAGCGCGGCGGCGTCGGGCACGCCCAGTTCGGGCATCTCGGGCAGGGCGAGGAGCCGGAAGGCGCGTATCTGCTCGGGGTCCAGCAGTTCCATGCCGAGCCGGAAGGTCGTCTCCACGGCGGTGTCCTCCGCCTTGAGCACGCCGAGGCGGCGCCGCTCGTCCGCCAGTTGCGCGGCGGTCCCCGCGAGCGTGTGGTCCGGCCGGGCGGCGAGCCGGGAGGCCACGACGCGGATGGCGAGCGGCAGATGGCCGCAGGCGTCGAGGACCTCGGCGGCGGCCTCCGGCTCGGCGGCCACGCTCGGTTCGCCGACGATCCGGGTCAGCAGCTCCAAGGCCTCCGCCCGCGCCATGGGGCGCAGGTCGACGAGGGTGGCCCCGGTCAGGCCCACGAGGCGGGAGCGGCTGGTGACCACCACCGCGCTGCCGGGCGCGCCGGGCAGCAGGTCGCGCACCTGGGCCGGGTCGCGGGCGTTGTCGAGGACGACGAACACCTGCCGGGTGGCGAGCAGGGAACGGTAGAGGGCGGCGCGCTCCTCGGGCAGCCTCGGGAGGTGACCGGCGCGCACGCCGAGGACGCCCAGGAAGCGGCCGAGCACCTCCATGGGCTCCGCGGGCCGGGGGTCGGTGCCCCTCAGGTCCGCGTAGAGCTGCCCGTCCGGGAAGCGGTGGCGCATCCGCCGGGCCACGTGGACGGCCAGGGCGGTCTTGCCGATGCCGCCCATCCCGCTGATGGAGCTGAGGGCGACGACCCCGCCCTTGTCCAGCGCGGCGCACAGCCGGTCGGCCTCGGCGCTCCGGCCCGTGAAGTCGCCGAGGTCCTGGGGCAGTTGAGACGGTCCGTGGTGCCGGCCCGGCGCCAGGGGTTCGGCCGCGTCCCCCGCCTGCCCCCTGGGGCCTTCGGTGAGGATCTGCTGCTGGAGCCGCTCAAGGCCGGGCCCCGGGCGGATGCCCAGCTCCTCGGCGAGAGCGCGGCGGACGCGGGCGTGGACGTCGAGTGCGTCCGCCGGACGGCCGGCGTGGTGGAGCGCTGTCATCAGCAGCTCGTGGATCCGCTCGCGCCAGGGGTGTTCGGCGGCCAGTGCGCGCAAGGGGCCGATCGCGCGCTCGTGCCCGCCCAACGCGATCTCGACCTCCCAGCAGGCCTCGACCGCCGACAGGCGCAGCTCCTCCAGGCGGGAGCGCTGGGATTCGGCGTACGGGCCCGGCACGCCGGCGAGCGGACTGCCGCGCCACAGGTCGAGCGCCGAGACGAACAGGGACCGGGCCCGTTCGAGCCGGCCGGCGGCCCGGGCCTGCCGCGCCTCGGCCGTACGCAGCTCGAAGACCGTCAGGTCGACGTCCTCCGGGGCGACGTGCAGGGTGTAGCCGTCGCCCGTCGTCCGCAGCGTACGCGCGGTGGCGCGGGTGCCCGGTCGGGTTCGAGGAGTCGACGCAGAGTGAAGACGTGGGTACGCAACGACCCCACCACGCCGAGCGGGGCGTCGTCGCCCCAGACCGCGGCGATCAGTTCCCCGGCCGACACGGAGGTACGCGCCCTCAGCAGCAGGACCGCGAGCACCGCCTGTAGTCGGGGAGCGCCGACGGGTACCGCGGCCGACCCGTCGTGCACGCGGAGGGGGCCGAGCACGGCGAAGCGGTGGCCGGGTGTCTGCCCGGAGGCGCCGTCGGAGGAGTGGTCGGGGGAATCGGTGGAGGGCATGGGATGTCTCCAAATGACGTGGGGACCATTTGGCGTGAGGGCCTTTTGGCGGGTTGACGGGAGGTCACGGGTCGACGGGAGGCCGCTGGCCGGCGGGGGGCTCCGGGTTGACGGGACGTCACGGGCTGCCGAGGGGTTCGGGCTGGTGAGAGGTCACGGGAGGAGTGCCACCAGGGAAGCCGGTGCCGCCGTGACGGGTCCGGCACGCGAGGAGAGCAGACCCCTCTCGCCAGGGGAACCGTCCCGGCGCGCGGGCCGGTCGCCGAGCGGGGCGAGGAGAGCGCGCACAGTTCCGCCACGAGCGCGGCACGCCCGGTGAAGTCAGCGCGTTCGCCCGCGAGTTGGGCGGGCAGCGGCGGCGCGGAAGGGCCCGGGCGGCCGGTGCCGCCGGTGGGGTCCGGCGCCGTGAGCAGGTCCCGTGCCTGGGTGAGGTCGCGGCCGGGTTCGAGCCCGAGTTCCTCGCTCAGGAGCAGACGGGGCTCGTCGTGGACGGCGAGCGCTTCGGTGGGTCGGCCGTCGCGGCGCAGTGCCCGCATCCGGAGGGCGCGCAGCCGTGCCCGGAGGGGGTGGCGCGCGGCCAGGCCGGCGAGTCGCGCGAGAACCGGCTGCGGGCCGTCCAGTTCTAGGTCCGGTTCCAGGCCGAGTTCCAGGTCGAGTTCCAGGCGGGCTTCGACGCCTGTCACGCGCTGGTCGGCGATCCAGGCGCGGTACGCCTCCATGGCGGCTCCGGGGATGCCTGGCAGGGGGGCGTCCTGCCAGGTTTCCAGAGTGAGGCGCAGCCGGGCGCGGGCCTCCGCGAGCTGTCCGGCCGCCCGGGCCCGGCCCGCCGAGACGACGTGGCCCTCGAACCGGGCGAGGTCCACGGCCTCGCGCGGCACACGCAGCGCATAGCCGTCGGGGACGGACACCAGGGCCTGGGGGGACTTGCCCACGGGCCGGTCCGACTCAGGGAGTTCACGCAGCCGCGAGGCGTACGTCAGCAGGGTGCACACGACGCGGCGGGGTGGCGGGCTCCCGCCCCACAGGGCCTCCCCGGCGCCGTCGACCGAGGCGGCCCGTTCCTGACGCAGCAGCAGCACCGCGAGGAACGCCTGCTGCTGCGGAGGGCCGAGTTCCAACTCCCTGTTGCCACACCACGCGCGCAGCCGACCGAGCAGCACGAACCGCAACCCGGTGTCCCCGGTGACCCCGGTGACCCCGGTGACCATCTTCCGCCCCACCCCGTTGACGCTTCGGGCGCGCATGCCGCACGGCGGGCCGGCGCCGCCTCCCCCCGGGCACTCGGCACGCCGTCGCCCCCACGACGTACGCCGGCCTGAATCCTAGCTGGGCAGCGCGTCACGAGGTCGCCGGACCGCGCCGAGGAAAGGACCGCCGCGCAGGTGGGAGTAGGACCGGCGCGCCGATGAGAGAAGGACCGCCGCGCGGGTGAGCGCCGCACCCTCGCACCTGGCGGAGCCCACCCCCAGCACTCGCACCCCTGCCCCGACCCCCGACCCCGCCCGGTACCGGCCAGCAGGAGACGCGTATGACAGCCGTTGAACCGGCCGCACCGGCTGCCCCTGTTACGCTGTGAGCGACTTGGACCGCTTCATCGAGGAATCGAGGAGTCGCAGACGTGGTGGGTGACGACGACATCTCCGGGTGAGACCCGGATGTGACCGGCCGTCGGACGGCGCTGTAGGAGCGTGCGTGCCGTGGCCGTCTTCGTCGTACCTCCTTGTCCCACGCCTGCCAGGGCAGAGGTCTGTCTGCCCGTCACTTGTCCGAGGTCACCTCCATGTCCGATGCCGCTGTCGTCTGCTCGAACCTCTCCTTCGCCTGGCCCGACGACACCCCCGTCTTCCACGACCTGTCCTTCACCCTGGCCGCCGGGCGCACCGGTCTGGTCGCTCCCAACGGCTCCGGCAAGAGCACCCTGCTCAAGCTCATCGCCGGTGAACTCAAGCCCGCCACCGGTACGTTGAAAATTCAAGGCACTCTGGGCTACCTCCCCCAGCATCTGCCCCTGAGCAGCACCCTCACCGTCGCGCAGGTCATGGGCGTCGACGCGGTGATCGGCGCGCTGGATGCCGTGGAGTCCGGTGACGTACGCGAGGAGCACTTCGCCACCATCGGCGACGACTGGGACATCGAGGAACGCACCCGCGCCCAGCTCGACCGCCTGGGCCTGGCCGAACTGGCCCTGGAGCGCGGCCTGGACACGCTCAGCGGAGGCCAGATCGTCTCCCTCGGCCTGGCCGCCCAGCTCCTCAAGCGCCCCGAGGTCCTGCTCCTGGACGAGCCCACCAACAATCTCGACCGCACCGCCCGCCACCACCTCCACGACGCCCTGGCGGACTTCACCGGCTGCCTGCTCCTGGTCAGCCACGACCGCGCCCTGCTGGACCGCATGGACCACATCGCCGAACTCCACAGCGGCGAACTGCGCTTCTTCGGCGGCAACTTCACCGCCTACGAAGAGGCCGTGCGCGCCGAGCAGCAGGCCGCCCAGAAGAACATCCGCAACGCCGAGCAGGAGCTGAAGCGCGAAAAACGCGAGCTGCAACAGGCCCGCGAACGCGCCGAGCGCCGCCAGAGCAACGCCGCCCGCAACCTGAGCAATGCGGGCCTGCCCCGCATCTTCGCCGGCACCATGAAACGCGGCGCCCAGGAATCCGCGGGCCGAGCCGGCCAACTGCACGCCGACCGCGTGAGCCAGGCCAAAGCCCGCCTGGAGGAAGCCGGGCGCGCCCTGCGCCAGGAGGAGCGCCTCACCCTGGAACTGCCCGACACCCACGTGCCCGCCGGACG
Organism: Streptomyces sp. NPDC045778; assembly: GCF_056431945.1. Lineage (NCBI taxonomy): Bacteria > Bacillati > Actinomycetota > Actinomycetes > Kitasatosporales > Streptomycetaceae > Streptomyces > Streptomyces sp. NPDC045778. Next base: position 269,320 of record NZ_JBWKJZ010000007.1, on the reverse strand, counting down.
CGACCTCGTCCTCACCCAGGGGCTACAGGTCCACCACGCAGGACGGCCCGTCTTCGCCGAGGGCGGCATCGACCTGAGCGTGCGCGGCCCCGAACGCATCGCGCTCAGCGGGCCCAACGGCGCGGGCAAGACCACCCTGCTCCGCCTGATCACCGGCCACCTCACCCCCGGCAGCGGGCACATCAAACGCCACGAGGGCCCGATCGCCTACCTCTCCCAGCGCCTGGACCTGCTGGAGACCCAGCACACGGTGGCGCAGAACTTCGCCGCCTACACCCCCCACCGCACCGAGGCGGAGCGGATGAACCTGCTCGCCCGCTTCCTCTTCCGCGGCCCACGCGCCCACCTGCCCGTCGCCGTCCTCTCCGGCGGCGAGCAGCTGCGCGCCACCCTGGCCTGCCTCCTGTGCGCCGAACCAGCCCCCCACCTGCTCCTGCTCGACGAACCCACCAACAACCTCGACCTCACCAGCACCCACCAACTCGAAAGCGCCCTCAACGCCTACCAAGGCGCCTTCATCGTCATCAGCCACGACGAACGCTTCCTCACCCAGATCGGAGTGAACCGCTGGCTGCACCTCACCGACGGAACACTCACAGAAACCGCAGCTCCCGCCATGTGAGACCCCAGGTGCCCAGAAGCCCGCGCCGAGGCCGTGTGCCCCGCGGGCCGTCCACCCCTCACCTGGAACGGACCTCCTGTGCCCGAGCCTGCTCTGCTCGCCCGTGATCTCGTCCGCGTCCTCGGCGGCCGACGCGTCCTCGACGGCGTCTGCCTGACCGCGCCGCCCGGCCACCGCATCGGCCTGATCGGGGAGAACGGCGTCGGCAAGTCCACCCTGCTACGGCTCCTCGCCGGGGCGGACGAACCGGACGCCGGAAGCGTCTCGCGCCCCGGCGACCTCGGTTTCCTGCACCAGGAAATGCCCTTCGACGCGGACTCGACCATCGCCGCGGTCGTCGACGAGGCGCTGCGCGAGGCTCGGGAGGACCTCGCCCAGCTCGAACGGCTCGGCGAGCGACTCGCCCGCGCCCCCGAGGGCACCCCCGCCCACCAGGAACTCCTCGGCGCCTACGGGAGACAACTCGAACAAGCCCAGGACCGCGAGGCCTGGGACGCCGACCGCCGCGCGGCCCTGGTCCTGGACGGCCTCGGCCTGGGCGCGCTCGGGCATCACCGCACGCTCGGGTCGCTGTCCGGCGGGCAGCGCGGCCGGCTCGCCCTGGCCGCGCTCCTGGTCCGGCGGCCGTCGGCGTTGCTCCTCGACGAGCCGACCAACCACCTCGACGACGGCGCCGCCGCCTTCCTTGAGGAACAGCTCCGGGAGCTGCCCGGAACCGTGGTGGCCGCGAGCCACGACCGGGCGTTCCTCGACGCCGTCTGTACCGATCTCGTCGACCTTGACCCGGCGGTGGGAGGGCCGGTGCGCTACGGCGGCACGTACAGCGCCTACGTGAGCGAGCGGCGCGCCGAGCGGCAGCGCTGGGAGCGCCGGTACGCCGAGGAGCAACAGGAGCTGGACGAACTGCGGCACGCGGCGGGCGTGACCGCCCACCTGGTCGCACCGGGCCGGGGGCGGCTCGACAACGAGAAGATGGGCTACGGCCACCGGGCAGGCCGGGTGCAGAGCCAGATCTCCCGCCGCGTACGCAACGCCGCACGGCGCCTTGACGAGTTGGAGCGTGGGCAAGTCGCCGAGCCGCCGCGCCCCCTGCGGTTCGCGGCCGGAGCGCCGGCCGCGACGGCGGAGGAGGACTCGCGGCCCCTGGTCACGCTGCACGACGTACGGGTGCCGGGCCGGCTCGCGCTCGCCGCTCTGGAGGTGTCGCCGACCGACCGGCTGCTGATCACAGGTGACAACGGGACCGGCAAGTCGACCCTGCTCGCCGTGCTCGCCGGACACCTCACCGCCGAGGGTGTCGTCCGCAGACGGCGTGATCTGTCGGTGGGGCTGCTCGCCCAGGACACCGTGTTCGACCGGCCCGACCGCACGGCGCGGGACACCTACGCGCTGTCCCTGGGTCCGGCGCGGGCCGAGCGGGTGCCGCTCGGCTCGCTCGGTCTGCTGCACGCGGGAGACCTGGACCAACCCGTGGGCCGGCTGTCCGTCGGGCAGCGGCGGCGCCTCGCCCTCGCCCTCCTCGTGGCCCGCCCGCCCCGACTGCTGCTGCTCGACGAGCCCACCAACCACCTCTCCCCGCGCCTGTGCGACGAGTTGGAAGCGGCCCTGGGGAGCGGCCCGGGAGCGATCGTCCTGGCCAGCCACGACCGTTGGCTGCGCCGCCGTTGGCAGGGCCGCACGATGCGGCTTGAGCAGGGCCGAGGGCAGTGAGCGGACGGTCCGGCTCCGCGGCGATTCTTGCTGCCCCCGACAGTCACCTGCCAGGATGGTGATGTGAATCTTGACCACGTCTTCGTCTGCGGACACCCGGCCCTCGACTTCGCGGCCACGCTCCGCGCACGGCGCTCGACGCGGTTCGAGATGTTCGTGACGCCGGAGCGGCTCAACGCCTGGTACCTGGAATCAGGCCTCGTGGACACGATCACCCCCGGCACGGACGACGACGTCCGGGCGGCGATCACCGTCCGCGAGGCCCTCTACCGCCTCCTCACCGACCGCCGCCTCGGCCAGGAACTCGACCGCGAGGCCCTGGCCGTCCTCAACGGCGCCGCCCGCCACACCCCGGTCACACCCCAGCTCACCCTCACCGGCCGGCACAACGAGGCCACCCCCGCCCAGGCCCTGGCCACCGTCGCCCGCCACGCCGTCGAACTCCTCAGCGGCCCCGACCTCCCCCTCCTCAAGGAGTGCGGCAACCCGGAGTGCACCCGCGTCTACATCGACCGCTCCCGCGGCATGCGCCGCCAGTGGTGCGGCATGGAGTCCTGCGGCAACAAGATCAAAGCCGCGGCCTACCGCGCACGCAAGAAGACCACGACCGCCTGACACACCCCGCCCGGCCGTGGTCCGCCGATCCGGGGGGAGACCGGCCGGGAGCCGATCGGCTCGGGCGTCCGCTTCAGGCGCGGCTCTGCTTGCCGGGGTCCTCGTCGGCTTCCCTGCCCGGGTCCGCGTCCGGATCATCGCCGGGCCTCTCGTCCGGCTCCGCGACCGCCGCGCCCTTGTTCCGCTCCTTGTGGGGGTCCTTGCGGAAGCGGCCGAACGCTTTCGTCAGGGCGCTCAGCGGTGAGCCCTCCGCCTTGGCGGGGCCCGACCCGGGCGGCCGGGCCCCGCCGTCGCCACCGGAGGCCACGGCCAGCGCGGCCTGGGCCGCCTCGGCCGCCTCCCGGTAGAGGTCACGGGACTTCGTCATGGCGTCGAGCGCCCCGGCGTACTTGGTGACCATGGTCTGCGCGTGGGCCAGCTCCTCGTCCGGAGTGAGCAGGTGCCAGCCCTGGCGCAGCCGGGTCAGGGCCCGCTCGGCCTCCTCCGGCAGCGCCCGGGGCAGCGCGGCGAACTCCGCGATCCTGTCGAGGAGTTCCGTGGGCTCCGAGCCGTCGAGGAAGACGTTGCGCACCGTGAAGCGGTCCGCGTCGTACTCCGGACTCCGCGGCTCCACGGGCAGGATGACGGCGCCGCCGCGCGGCATCCGGACGCTCACCTCCCGCTTCATGGCGAAGTCGGCGATCTGTGCCTGCTCCGGTGTGCCCCGGTGCTCGACCACCCGGTGCCGCAGGCTCGGCGGCAGGAACGTCGAGACGGGCCGCTGCCCTATGGCGTCGGGCGTCATCGCCTCGTGCACGACGACGTGGATGAACCAGCTCTGCCGGATGCTGTCCCGCAGCCGGCGGCGCAGCTCGTCGTCGTCCTTCGGCAGGTGGTTCGTGGTCCGCAGGCGCAGGTCCGGCACCGTGTCGTGGTCCCAGGGGACCCGCTCGCTGTCGGGCCAGAACATGGTGGCGGGCGAGGGCCAGTGCGCGTCCCACGCCCGCTCCGCCTCGGCGGCGAGGACCCAGAGGACACCCTCGCTGTCCTTGCGGCGGCCTTCGGGGTCGTACGTGGTCAGCTGCGCGCGCACCGTGACGTCGTCGGCGACGCGCCAGCGGGCCTCGAAGAGGCGACGGGCCGAGGGGCCGGGGTCGGCGGTCTCGTCCCGCGGGTGCAGCACGGTGGCGCGGGCCGCGTCGGCGGGGTCGAGGTCCAGGAAGTCGTCGAGCACCCCGGCCGCCTTGAGGGCGATCAGGTTACGTCGGACGTCCTGCTCGGGCTCGGGCCCGAGGTGGCGCCCGCGCCCCAGCCACGCGGTGTCGGGGGCGGCGGTTGAGGAGGTGCTGTTCTCGGCCATTGACTCGTTCTGTGGGTGATCAGGGCCTGACCAGTATGGTCTGTGATTCTGTCGAAGGAAGCGCTACCCCGTCCACAACTTCGACACTCCTGCCGCACGCGGGGCAACGTTCCCGCCACCACCGGTACGCCACGCGTTTCCCCGGGCTCGCGTTCCCGGAGCCCGCGCGGACAGGAGCGGGCGGGAGCGGCCGGGGCCGTCAGAGGCTGGTGAGCAGCCCGTCGAGCGGGGCGGGGACGCGGTCGGGTTCGAGGGCCTCGACGAGCACGCGGCCGTAGTGGATCTTGCGGCCCTTCTTCGTGCCGAGGAACCGCCGCAGCCGCTGCTCCTCGGTGCGGTCCCGCTGCGCGGGCTGGCGCACGAAGGTCTCCAGGGCACGCAGGTCACCCTCCGCCCGGACGAGCTGCTCGACCCGGGCCACGCCCAGGGCGCGGATCAGCTCGTCCTCCAGGTCGGCCGCGCAGACGAAGAAGTCCTGCCGCGCCGCGCCCGCCCGCTCCCAGCCGCGCGCGTAGTAGCGGCGCTCCGCCTCGTCGCACAGGCCCGTGAGGCGCAGGCCGAGACCGGAGGGGCCGAGGAGGTGGGCGAAACGGCCCACGCTCATCGCGCCGCCCATCGCGAGGACGCAGACGCCGTCGGCCGCCAGGTCCCGGCCGCGGCTCGCGGCGAGGGCGTCGACCGCGGCGACGTCACTCGGCCCTTCGAGCAGGACGACCACCCGGACCGGCAGCCGCTTTGCGAGGTCGCGCGCAAGGTCGCCGGGCCCGCCGGCCGCCCACGCGGTGACCGCTTCCCGGAACTCCTCCATGTCAGACATGGGGCGAGTCTCCGCCGTCTCCGGCCGTGGCGGTAGTGAGTTTCCGCCGCCGCGCCGATCACCCGGGGGCGGAGGGGCCCGTCGGGCCGGGCAGGCACAGCCGCTCGATCCGCGCCTGGCCCGGCGGATAGGGGAAGAAGGACGTCGAACCCGCCGCCCAGTACTCGCGGGTCCCGGGAACCCGCGTGATCTCGCTCATCAGTACCGGGGACGTGGACGCCGGTCCCCGCTCGCTCACCCAGCTCCCGTTCTCCCACCGGAGGTAGTGCGCCTGGTTCCAGTTCGGGTACTCCCAGCCCGCGATGCGGTCGGGGCGGTCCCGGGCTTCGCCGACGAGGGAGACGAGTTCTCCGGCGACGAAGGGCAGCTCGACGTGGTGCCACCCCGTGCCGTCGTAGTGGCGCAGCCTCGCCCCGGGCGGGCGGCCGCCGGTGAGGATCCAGTTGTAGCCGCACACCCAGATGTCGTCCGACGCGACCGGGAGCATGCCGGTGACGTAGTTCGGGTGCCCCTCCACGGGGATCTCGTGCCAGGTGCCGTCCCAGCGGGCGCACACTCCGCTGCCGTAGATCCAGATGTCCCCGCGGCGGGTGCGGCGCACCCCGACCGCGGTGTTGTTGTTGCCGCTGGGCAGCGGACGCAGCCAGCGCCAGCGCCGCCCGTTCCAGTGCATCGTCCGCGCCTCGTTCTCGTACGACCCGACGGCCCAGGCGTCCCCTTCGGGGGTGACCACGATGTCGTGGACGGCGTTGCCGGGGATCTCGTCGCCGGGGAAGGGGACCCGCTCCCAGCCGTCGCCGTCCCAGGCGTACAGGCGCCACAGGCTGTTCTCGCGGTCGAGTCCGACGGCCCAGGTGTCGCCGGAGGTGTTGGCGGCGACGTTCATGAGAGCGCCGTTGAGGCGCAGGGCGGCCGTGTCCGTGCGGGACCAGGCGGTGCCGTCCCAGAGGTACGAGAGCGGCTTGCCGTACGTGCCGCGGTCGAGGCCCTCCGTGCCCACGGCCCAGGCGAGGCGCGGCCCCGCGGCGGCCACCGAGCGCAGGCCCGCCATCTCCACGCCTCCGGGCACCGGGACCTGCTGCCAGCCGTCGGCCCGCGCGGCGGCCCCGGCCGGTGTCACCGGCAGCAGGGCGGCCCCCGCGGCCACCCCCAACGCGCCCCCGACGAAGCGTCTCCTGTCCATGGCGTTGCCCCCTGTCGCGTGCGGCCGGGCGAGTGGTGCGGGCCGTGCGTGAGGAGAGCGTGCAGCAAGGCGGGCGAAGAGGGAACGCACGCGCGTGAGTGTTGTCAGCACCACCCCTGGTCCGGGTCCTGGGCCTCGTGACCCGGCGCCCCCGTCGGCGCAGGCTTGTCCCGACACCGGCGGACGCCCGGCCCTCCGGCCGGACGGCGACGAGGAGCGGGGAGACGTGATGGCCAGTCACACACGGCGGAGGATCCTCCAGGGCGCGGCGCTCGCGGCGGCGGGCAGCGTGGTCGGCGGGTACGGGGGCGGCCACTACGCGGCGGCGGCGCCGGGCCGCGCGGCGGGTGGCGGTGAACTTCCCTTCCTGGAAGGCGCTTTCGCGCCGGTCGCCGAGGAGCTGACCGCTTTCGACCTGGAGGTGACCGGCCGGCTGCCACGCGACCTGGACGGCCGCTATCTGCGTACCGGCCCGAACGCGCTCGGCCTGGAGGACCCGCGGGCGCACCACTGGATGCTGGGCGACGGCATGGTGCACGGGGTGCGGCTGCGCGACGGACGGGCCGAGTGGTACCGCAACCGCTGGGTGCGCTCCTCCCGGGTGGCAAAGAAGCTGGGCGAGGCGTACCCGGGCCGGGTGCCGCCGGACGACTTCGCGTGCAACACGCACGTGATCCCGTACAAGGGGCGGATCCTGGCGCTCCAGGAAGGCGGACCGCTGCCGTACGAGCTGGACGGGGAACTGGGCACGGTGCGCCCTTACGACTTCCGCCGCACCCTGAAGGGCTCGTTCACCGCGCACACGAAGTACGACGCGGCGGCCGACGAGCTGCACGCGGTGACGTACTACCCGACCTGGGACCATGTGCGGCACCTTGTGGTCGACCGCACCGGGCGGGTGGCGCGGACCACCAGGATCCCGGTGGCGGACGCGCCGATGATGCACGACTTCGCGCTCACCCGCGGGTACGTGGTGATCGTGGACGTGCCGGTCACGTTCGACCCGGCGGCCGCCGAGGCGGGCGCGCTGGTGCCCTACGTCTGGAACGAGCGCCACCCGACGCGCGTGGGGGTCGTGCCGCGGGCAGGAGGCCCCGCCCGCTGGTTCGAGATCGACCCCGTCTACTACTCACACACCCTGAACGCCTACGACCAGGGCCATGAGGTGGTGGTGGAGTACACCTCCATGCCCGCCCCGTTCCACGCGGCCGGCCGGGGCAGCGGCGGGCCGACGGCGACCGGGTCACCGGCGCTGGACCGCTGGACGATCGACCTGCGCGCCGGCCGGGTCCGCGGCACCCGAGTCGACGACCTGCCGCAGGAGTTCCCCCGCGTGAACGAGTCCTTTGTCTCCCGCAGGCACCGCTTCGGGTACACGGCGAGCGCGGCGGAGATGTGGCGCGCGTACGAGACGGTCGACGGCGTGCCGCCGGCCGGGAAGTTCACCAACTGCCTCGTCAAACACGACATGCTGCGCGGCGGCAGGCAGGTGCACCGCTTCCCCGAGGGCGCGGCGGCGAGCGAGCCGGTGTTCGTGCCGCGCCGGGGCGCGCGGGACGAGGACGACGGTTATGTCCTGTCCTACGTGAACGACCCCGGCCGGGGCGCGACCGACCTGCTGGTCCTCTCCGCACAGGACTTCACGGGCCGCCCACTGGCCGGCGTCCATCTGCCCGGCCGGGTGCCGCTCGGCTTCCACGGCAGCTGGGTGGCGGACCAGTAGGCGCGTCCACCGACGCGCGCGGTGGTCAGACGGCAGGGCCGGGCCCGCACACTGAACGTCCCGATCTTGAGGCCGCCCCCGAGCAGGAGGAGTTCCGCTTCGCCGCCCGGCACGCACAACCCTGTGCTCGCCGCCGTCGTTGGGCGGCAGGAGGGACGGGCGGGCCCCGCGCCCGGCTGATTCCGTCCTCCGCCCCACCGTCCCCAGGGAGAACCGCGTGAACCGCCACGACATCCGCCTCTCCGGCACCTGGCGAGCCCCGCTCGCCCCGGACACCGTGTACGCGAAGCTCGCCGACGTGGAGTCCTACGCCACGTGGTGGCCCGCCTTCCACTCCGTGCGGCGGACCGGGGAGCGGGAGTGCGAGGTCGTGATCAGGTCGGTGCTCCCGTACGCGCTCAGGGCGAGCCTGACCGCGGTGGTGGAGGACCCGGTCGAGCGGGTCCTGGAGGCGGCGCTCGACGGGGACATCTCGGGCAGCGTCCGCTGGACCGTGGCCTCCGACGGGCACGACGGCTGCGTCGCCTCGCTCACCCAGTACGTCACCGTCCGCAAGGCCGCGCTCCGGCGCTGGATGCCGATGGCACGCCCGGTCTTCCGCGTCAACCACGCGCTGGCCCTGCGGGGCGGCCGGCGGGCCCTCATGGCGCAGGCCCGCCAAGGGCGTTAGGGCCCGCGCCGCCGGTCAGGCCGCCGGAGACCGGGGCGGCGCCCAGGTCCGCGTCGCCATCGGCGTGGCGCAGGACCCAGTCGTCGAGGTCGCGCGCGGCCTCCAGCGGCGCCCGCAGTACATGGGCACACCACCAGCGGCACGGTGCCTCCGGCACGCCCGCGCGGAACCGCGCCTCGGCGGGTGCGAACCGCTCGCTCGCGGTGTGCGCCGGTAGGTCGAGCACCTCGCCGACGCGTTGCCAGGAGGCGCCACCGAGGCGTTCGTACACCACGGCCGCCGCGAGCAACCGGCGCGCGGACGCGAGCACCTGGGCGGCGTCGGCCAGCGCGGCGCCCGGCGATCGGGGCGTGCCGCCGGGGCCCACCTCGTGCCGGCCGACCGGCACGGCGGTGCGCGCCCGTTCGGAGAGTTCGTACGCCTCGTACGCGAGGAACAGCCGGGCACGCGCCGCGTCCGGGAACGGGTCCGACGGCGGTGGGGCGGCTGCGGGGCCTCCGGACATGTCGGGCACCTCGGTCAGCCCCAGCTGCGGACGAAGTACAGGACGGTCATGGTGACGGCGGTGGTGAGGATGACGCCCCGCAGCACCCGCGCGGACAGGCGGCGGGCGAAGTGGGCACCGGTGAAGCCGCCCGTCACCGCGCCGGTGAGCATGGCGGCGAGGAGCCAGGGGGTGTCCAGGGCGTCCGACGCGAGGAGGAAGAGGACGGCCGCGGTGAGGTAGATGGCCGCGATCTGGACGGTCCGCATGGGGTTGCTGACCGCGGTGTCGAGGCCGAGGCCCACGCTCCACAGGGCCATCATCATGATGCCTACGGCTCCGCCGAAGTATCCGCCGTAGAGGGCGAGCAGGAACTGACCGCCGAGCACGGCCGTGGAGCCGATGCCGAAGGGGCGTCCGGTGGCATCGCTGAGGGCCCGCGCCCAGCGGCGCCCGAAGGCCAGGACGACGGTGGCGAAGGCGAGCAGCCACGGCACGGCCGCGTCGAAGGAGGCCGCGGGCAGGGTCAGGAGCAGTCCCGCGCCGAGGCCGCCGCCGACCGCGCTGACCGAGGTGAGCGCGGTCGTGGACGTCTCCCCCACCGGCGTGACGTCGCGGCGGTACACCCAGGCGCTGGCCATGGTGCCGGGCAGGAGGGCGACGGTCGACGACGCGTTCGCCGTCACGGGCGGCACGCCGACCGCGACGAGCGCGGGCAGCGCCACGAAGGTGCCACCGCCGCCGAGCGCGTTCAGCGTGCCGGCGACGACACCGGCGACGAGGGCCAACAGGATCTCGGACACCCGCCGAGCATCACGCGGTGAGGGGCGGGCCCACAATGCGCAATCGACACACTGTGCCTCAGCCTGTGCCATAGGCTCACGGGGGTGCGCTACGACTTGGACGACCTCCGGCTCTTCCTGCACATCGTGGCGGAGGGGTCGATCACGGCGGGCGCGCGCCGGATGCATCTGAGCCTGCCGTCGGCCAGCGCCCGGGTGCGCTCCCTTGAGCGGCACGCGGGCGTCGCGCTGCTGATCCGGGGGCGGCGAGGGGTGCGGCCGACACCGGCGGGCACCGCCCTCGCCCGTCACGCCCGGGACGTGCTCACGCACACGGCACGCCTGGAGAGCGCCGTCGCCAGCTACACCCGCTCCCCCGCCGCGCCCCTGACGCTGCTCAGCGGCGGATCCGCGATGCACGGCCTCGTGCCCCGGGCGCTGGTGTCGTTCCTGCGTGAACACCCGGACACCGATGTCACGGTGACGGAGAGCCGGACCCCGCGGACCGTGCGGATGCTCGCCGACGGCGAGGCCGACCTCGGGGTCGTCGTCGACGACGAGGCCCGGGACAGCGGGCTCGACCTGGAGCCCCTCGGCGACGACTCCCTGGTGGTGATCGGCCAGGCGGGCGGCATCCTCGCCGGGCGCACCGCGCTGTCGTACAGCGAGGTCGCCGAGCATCCGCTCGTGGGGCTCGACGCCGAGTCCTCGCTGCGCCGCTGGATCGAGGAGCACCTCGGCCCGCACGCCCCGGTGGTGCGCTACCGCACGAGCGTCGCGGGGCTGAGCACCCTCGTCTCGCTCGTGGCCGCCGGGGTCGGGCTCGCCGTCGTACCCCGCCGCGCCCTCGATCCGCGGCGGCCGCTCGACGTGTGCGCGCTCCAGGACCCCTGGGCACGGCGGCGGCTCCTGCTGGCCTGGGGCGTCGGGGAGCGGGCCGCGGCTCCGGCGACCGTGGCCCTCGCCGGGCACCTGCGGCGGGCGGCTTAGGGACCGGCGAACGGGGCCCGTGGCGCGGAGGGGTCGGCTCAATCTGCCCGGAACCGGCACCTCCAGGCAATACCCGAGCCTAAGTCTATGACCTTTCCCATACCGCGCGTTTGCGGCCGGGCAGGACAGCCGCAGCCATATTGACAGACCCTCAAGGACTGATCGATCATCCCGTTGACGGCTCCCCACCTGTCCGGAGGTATACAGGCCGCACAGCAGGTCAGACGGCACGTCGGGCCGGCTCGGCAACGAATTCGCGTACGATCAGCGCCCCTTGGCCCCAAAGGCTCGACGCATTCTGGATCCGATTGCAAATTCGGAACTGTCGGAATACTCGGCCGACCTCGCTGAGTGATAGCTCCGCGCCTTTCCGTCACCATTTCCCGTACCGCCGTGAACACGCCACCCGCAGAGTGGAAGAGTCAGCCTTGTCCGCGAACAGCGACGTCCCCCTTTCCGTCACCCTCCCGACCGCGGACCGCGCCGCCCCCCTGGTGGCGTCCTCCGCACAGCAACGGCTGTGGTTCCTGTCGCAAATGCCGGGCGCGAGCGAAGCGCACCACCTGCCCACGGCGGTGGAGCTGCGGGGTGCCCTGGACCGGGCGGCGCTGAGCCGGGCCCTGGACGCGCTCGTCGCGCGCCACGAGGTGCTGCGCACGCGCCTCGTGTCCGTCGCGGGCGCGGCCGTCCAGGAGATCGACCCGCCCGGCACGGGCCTGCGCCTGACGACCGAGGACCTGACCGGCCACCCGGACGCCGAGGCCGAACTCGCGCGCACGCGGCGGGAGGAGGCCACCGCCCCGTTCGACCTGGCGCGCGGCCCCCTGATCCGCGGCCGCCTCCTGACGCTCGGCGCCGACCGGCACGTCCTGTTGCTCACGGCGCACCAGCTCGTGTGCGACGGCTGGTCCCTGGGCGTCCTGATCCAGGAGGCCGGCGCGCTGTACGCGGCCTTCCGCGCGGGCGCCCCGGACCCGCTGCCGCCGCTGCCCGCGCAGTACGCCGACTACGCCGCCTGGCAGCAGGAGTGGCTGGCCGACGCCTCGCCCGACGGGGCCGCGGCCCGGCAGGGCGCCTACTGGCGGCAGGCCCTCGCGGACGCCCCCGCACTCCTGGAGCTGCCGACCGACCGGCCGCGCCCCGCCGAGCGGGACCACCGCGGCGGGGAGCTGCGGCTCGCCTTCGACGAGGAGCTGACGGCCGCGCTCAAGGACCTCGGCCGGCGCGGCGACGCGACGCTGTCCATGACGGTCCTGGCCGCGTGGGCGCTGGTGCTCGCGCGCGCCGCGGGCCAGTCCGACGTGGTGATCGGCATGCCCACCGCAAACCGCGGCGGCGGCGAACTCGAAGGGCTCGTCGGCTCCTTCGCCAACGCCGTGGCGCTGCGGATCGAGGTGTCCGACGACCTGACGGTGGCCGGGTTCCTCGACCGCGTCCGTACGGCAACGTTGTCAGCACTGCGCCACCAGGACCTGCCCTTCGAGCAGGTCGTCGAGCTGGTCAAGCCGGCCCGCAGCCTGGCGCACACGCCGTTGTTCCAGGTGATGTTCGCCTGGCGGGACGGCGAGGCGGGCGCCTGGGCGCTGCCGGGCCTGGAGGCGACGCCGCTCACGACGCCGTGCCCGGTCGCCGAGTTCGACCTGACCCTGACCCTGGCGGAGGAGGACGGCCGGCTCACGGGCACGCTCGGCTACGCCACCGCCCTCTTCGACGCCGGGACGGCCGAGCGGTACGGCCGTCAGCTGCGGCACGTCCTGGAGCAGCTGGCCGCGGGCCCCGACACGCCCGTCGCCGAGCTGACCGTGCTCGACGAGCACGCCCGCCGCCAGGTGATCGTGGACTTCAACGACACCGCCGCCCCGGGCTCGCCCGCCGGCCTGGTGGAGCGCTTCGAGGCCCAGGTGCGGGAGCGGCCCGGCCAGACCGCCGTGGTGCACGCGGGCGAGACGCTGGACTACGCCACCCTGGAGCGGCGCGCCAACCGGCTCGCCCACGCCCTGATCGCGCGAGGCATCGGCACCGACCGCGTGGTCGGCCTGCACACGCACCTCTCGGTGGACCTGCTCGTGGGCATCCTGGGCGTCCTGAAGGCGGGCGGCGCGTATCTGCCGCTCGACCCGGCGCTGCCCGCGGAGCGGCTCACCGGCATGGCGGCGGACGCCGGCGCCATGCTGGTGCTGAGCAACGACGCCGCGCCGCCGGGCGAGGCCTGGCTGCCGCTGACCGCCGTCGAGGCCGAGGGGCTCAGGGACGACGCGCCCGGCCGCGGCTTCCGCCCGGACGACCTGGCGTACGTGATCTACACCTCCGGTTCCACCGGCCGCCCCAAGGGCGTGGCCGCGACGCACCGGGGCATCCTCAACCTCCTGGACTACTGGCTGACGCGGTTCGACGCGGCGCCGGGCCAGGCGTCGGCGATGTGGCCGAGCTTCGCCTTCGACGCCTCGGTGCAGGAGCTGCTGCTTCCGCTCACCTCGGGCGGCGTGCTCCAGCTGGTGCCCAAGGACGTCCGCGACGACCCCGAGGCCCTCGTGGGCTGGATGCGGGAGCACCGCATCGTGGAGGCGCTGCTTCCGCCCGCCTACGTGAAGTGGATCTGCGAGGCCCCCGAGGAGCGCCTCGCGGGCCTGTCCCTGCGCTATATCCACACCGGTCTGGAGCCGCTGCCCGAGGACAGCCTGCACCGCATGACCCAGGTGCTTCCTGGTCTGCACATCCTCAACGGCTACGGCCCCACCGAGACCGCCCTGTACTGCACCGCGTACCTCACGCCGCGGCCCCTGGAGCGGCAGGCGCCGATCGGGCCGCCGGTGGCCAACACCCGTACGTACGTGCTCGACGAGCGGCTCAGGCCGGTCCCGGTCGGCGTGGTGGGCGAGCTGTACATCGCCGGGGCGGGCATGGCGCGCGGCTATCTGGGCCGTCCCGACCTGACCGCCGAGCGGTTCGTGGCCGACCCGTTCGTGCCCGGCGCGCGGATGTACCGCAGCGGCGACCTGGCCCGCTGGCTGCCCGAGGGCGACCTGGTGTACGCGGGCCGCCGCGACCACCAGATCAAGCTGCGCGGCTTCCGCATCGAGCTGGGCGAGATCGAGGCCACGCTGCTCGACCAGCCCGGCGTGTCCGAGGCCGCCGTCATCGCCGACCGCGACGGGGCGGGCGAGCCGCAGCTGGTGGCCGCCGTGGGCGTGGGCGACGCCGCGCCGCGCCCGGCCGCCGAGTGGCGCGCGGCCCTGGCGCGGCGCCTGCCGGCCCATATGATCCCGGGCGTCTTCGTCGAGGTGCCGCGCCTGCCGCAGACCCGCAACGGCAAGCTCGACCGCGCCGCGCTCCTGGAGCGGGCGCGCGCCGACCGGCCCGCCCAGGTCAACCAGGCGAGCCCGCGCGACCACATAGAGCTGACCCTCTATCAGATATGGCGGCGCCTGCTGCTCCAGCCCGACATCGGCATCCGCGACAGCTTCTTCGACATCGGCGGCACCTCGATCTCCGCCATCAAGCTCGTGCACGCCGTCCGCGAGGCCTTCGGCGAGACCCTGTCGGTCCGCGAGGTCATGCTGCACCCGACCATCGAGGAGATGGGCGGACGCCTTCGCCGGGGCGCGTCGGGAGCGCCGCCGAGCAACCTCCTGCGGTTCCGCGCGGGCGACGGCGACGCGCACGTCGTCTGCGTCCACCCGGCGGGCGGCACCGCCTTCTGCTACCTCTCGCTGGCCAAGGCGCTGCCGGAGCACGTCGGCGTCCACGGCGTCCAGTCCCCGGGCGTGAACCCCGGCGAGGACTTCCTGCCCACGGTCGAGGCCATGGCCGAGGCCTATCTGAAGCTCATCGAGCCACTGTCCGGCGGGCCGCTGGTCCTCACCGGCCTGTCCTACGGCGGTCTCGTCGTCCACGAGATGGGCCGCCGCCTCGCCGCCGCGGGCCACGAGGACGTCAGCGTGGTGCTGCTCGACGCCCAGGGCGCGGGCAACGAGGAGCAGCGCGCCAACATCGTCACCGTGGACATGGCCGAATTCCGGGAAAAACTGGTGAAGTTCAACGGCATGTACCCGGGCATCGACGACCGGCAGATCGAGCAGTACTTCCACATCTACAACCACAACCGCACCACCGCGGTCGCCTACGACCCGCGGCCGACCGCGGCCCGCACCGTCTTCCTCCAGGCGATCGAGGGCGCGTCGGACGACTTCCTCGCGGGCGTACGGGACTTCTGGCGGGACCGCGCCGACGGCGACTTCGAGGTGGAGTCGATCGCCTGCGACCACTGGGGCATGCTGGAGTCCGCCGAGATCCTCAAGGTCGCCGCGCGGATCGAGTCGGAACTGGCCCGCTTCGCCGGGGCCGGTCAGCCGCGGTCCGCCCAGTCCGCTCCGGCGCGGGAGGCGGAATGACCACCATCGCACCGGTGCCGTCCCCGGCCCCGACGCTCGCCCGGTCGGTGCTCGACCGGGCCCGCCGCCACCCCGACGCCGTCGCGGTCGTCGAAGGGGAGCGGTCCCACACCTACGGCGGGCTCGACACGGCGAGCGCCGCCGTCGCCGCCGCCCTGCGCCACCACGGCGTGCGCCCGGGCCAGGCCGTCGCCATCTGCCTGCCGCGCTCCTGGGAGCTGGTCTGCGCCATGCTCGGCGCGCTGCGCGCGGGCGCGGTCGTCGTACCGCTGGACGCCCAGAGCCCGGCCGACCGGCGCGCCCACATCCTGACCGACTCGGGATGCGTGGCGGTGATCCACGGTGCCGCGGCACCCGACGCGCTGCCCGACGGCGTGCGGCCGCTGCCGGTCGCCGCGCTGCTCGACGGCGGCCACGGCGCGTCGCACGGGCTCGCGCCCGCCGCGCCGGTGTCGTTCGTCTTCTACACCTCCGGCACCACCGGGCAGCCCAAGGGCGTCGAGGTGCGGGACGCGGGCATCCTGCGCCTCGCCCGCCCCGGCTACGTCGAGACGCGCGAGGGCCACGGCTTCGCCTGCATGTCCAACCCCGCCTTCGACGCGATCAGCTTCGAGGTGTGGGTGCCGCTGCTCACCGGCGGCCGCTGCGTGATCATCGGCGACGCGACGGTCCAGGACCCCGAGGCTCTCGCTGCCGCCCTGGAGCGGCAGCGCGTCGACATCGTGTTCATCACGGTGGCGCTGTTCAACGCCGTCGTGGACAAGGTGCCGCACTGCTTCTCCTCCGTCGGCCAGGTCCTCACCGGCGGCGAGCAGCTCAACGCCCGGCTCATCCGCCGCTGGTACCGCGACAACGCCGGCAGCGGCACGCGCCTGCACAACGTGTACGGCCCCACCGAGGCCACCACGTTCGCGCTGTGCCACCCCATTCCGCGTGACTTCGACGGCGACGTGGTGCCGATCGGGCGCGCCCTGCCGGGCACCGGGACGCTGCTCGTGGCGGCCGACGGCAGTCGCGCGGCCGCGCCCGGCGAGGTGGCCGAGCTGTATCTGGCGGGCGAGGCGCTCGCCGCGGGCTACCGCAACCTTCCCGAGGAGACCGCGCGCCGCTTCGTCACGCTGCCCTGGCACGGGGACGGCTCCACGCGCCACTACCGCACCGGCGACCTGGTGCGGCTGGACGCCGAAGGCCACATCGCGTACGTGGAGCGCGCCGACCGCCAGGTCAAGGTCCGCGGCTTCCGGGTCGAACCGGGCGAGCTGGAGCGGCAGATCGTGGCGCACCCCGCGGTGCGCCAGGCCTATGTGTGCACCCGCCGCGACGCGAGCGGCGTCAACGAACTGCTCGCCTACCTGGTCCTCGGCGCCGACCTCTCGTACGACGCCTTCGAGGCGCACCTGGCGGCGAGCCTGCCCGCGTACATGCGGCCGCACCGCGCCTATCTGGTCGACGCGCTGCCGCTGAACGCGAACGGCAAGGTGGACAAGGAGGCGCTGCTGCGGCGCGCCGACGAGCCCTGGCGGCGTGCGAACGCGCCCGGCGCGGCCGAGGACGTCACCCCCCACCAGCGCGAGGTGCTCGACCTGGCGGGCGAGGTCCTCGGCCTGACCGGCCTGCGCCTCGCCGATCGCTGGATCGCGTGCGGCGGCGACTCCCTGAAGGCGCTGCGGCTGCGCTTCGAGGCGCGCCGCCGCTGGGGCTGCGAGCTGCCCCAGGCCGTGGTCCTGCACGGGGACTTCGCCGAGCTGGCCGCCGCCGTCGAGGCGGGCGCGGACACGGACGGCACCGGCGGCTCGCCCTACCCGGCGGCGCCCGCCCCGGCCGGCGCGCGCTCCGCCCCCGCGACCTCCGAGCAGCAGCGCCTCTGGCTGCTGCACCAGCGCGACCCCGCGTCCCTCGCGTACCACGTCCCGATGGTCTTCCGCGTGGACGGCGAGGTCGACACCGACGCGCTGCGGCGCGCGCTGCGGCGTCTCGTCGAGCGCCATCCGGCGCTGCGCACCGCCTTCGAGGCCACGCCCGACGGGGTGCGGCAGGTGGTGGCCGAGCCGTACGACCCGTGGACGGAGCCCGACCAGGAGGCGCTGAGCGACGAGGACGGCCGCCGCGCCTTCACCGAGCGGTTCCTCGCCGCCCCCTTCGACCTGGCGCTGCCCCAGCTCTTCCGGGCCTGCTGGCTGCCCCGGCCCGGCGGTGGCGAACTGCTGCTCCTCCTGCACCACATCGCGGTCGACGGCTGGTCCCTCAACGTGCTCTTCCGCGAGCTGTCGGCCGACTACGCGCACCCCGGTGAAGGACCGGCGCGGGAGACCCGGCCCGCGCCGACCCCGCTCGACTACGCCACCTGGCAGAGCGAGTGGTTCTCCCGCCCCGCATACCGGGCGCAGCGCGAGGAACTGCGCGCACACTACGACGACTTCGCCGAGTTCGCCGACGGCTCGCCCGGCGACGCGGCCCTGGAACCGGTCCGCGGCGAGGGCCGCGCGGGGCTGCTGCACACCACGCTCGACGCGGACCGGCGTGCCGCGCTCGACCGGCTCTGCGCCGACCTCGGCCTCACCCGCTTCCAGCTCCTGCTCGGCGTGTACGCCTGGGGCCTGTACGGGGTGACGGGCCGCGCCCGGCCCCGGATCGCGGGGCCCGTGGCCAACCGGCCGGTGCAGGACTTCGAGGCCAGCGTCGGCATGTTCGCCAACACCGTCCTGCTGCCCCTCGACCTGGCGCCCGGCGAACGGCTCCGCACGCAGTTGGAGCGGCACGGCGCCGCCGCGCGCGCCGTCCTCGACCGGCAGGACGTGGCCCTCGCCGACGCCCTGGCGGACCGGGGCGCGGGGGGCGCGGGCGACGCGCCGTTCGACTTCCTTTTCGTCCTGGAGAACACCGACTTCGATGCGTTCGCGCTGCCCGGCTGCGCGACCCGCCCCGCGTGGCCGGTCCCTCAGCGGGCGAAGTGCCCGCTGACCCTGTCGGTCGTCGAGCGCGGCACCGGCTTCGACTGCCTGTGGGAGTACGACACCGCGCACTTCGACTCCGCCCAGGTGGCGGCCCTCGACGAGCTGTTCCGGCGCGCCCTGGACCACCTGGCCGACGGGGCCGGCACCACCCTGGCCGAGCTGGTCGCGCCCTACCGCCGCGCCCTGCCCGACCTCGGCCGCTCCACCGCGGAGCCGCTGCCCTTCACCACCGTCACCGAGGGCTTCGCCCGGCAGGCGCGGCGCACGCCCGACGCCCCCGCGCTCGCCGCCGAGGGCCGCACCGTGACGTACGCCGAACTCGACGCGTACGCCGCGGCCCTCGCGGCCGAGCTGCACGAGCGGCACCCGGTGCCGGCGGGCAGCCCGTGCCATGTCGCGCTGTACTTCCAGCCGTCCGTCGAGCACGTGGTGGCGCTCCTCGCGCTCGCCCGGCTCAACCTGACCGCCGTACCGCTCGACCCGACGTACCCGCCCGGGCTGCTGCGGCAGATCCTGGACCAGGTGGAGCCGCTGTGCGTGCTCGTCACGCCCGGCGACGAGGCGGCCGTCGCCGCGATCGCCCCGGAGGGCCTGCCGCGCCACCCGGTCACCCTGGCCGCCGCCCCCGCGCACGTGGAACCGCAGCTTCCGCCGCACGACGGCGTGCGACCGCTCTACACGCTGTTCACCTCCGGCTCCACCGGCACCCCCAAGGGCGTCCAGGTGCCCGAGCTGACGATGTGCAATCTGCTCCAGTGGCAGCGCACGTCCGGCGGCCTCGGGGCGCCCGCCGCCACCCAGCAGTTCTCCATGCTGTCGTTCGACGTCTCCTTCCAGGAGATCTACAGCACGCTGTGCGGCGGCGGCACGCTGCACCTCGTGCGGCCCGCCTGGCGCCAGGACGCGCCCGCGCTCCTCGAACAGCTCGAATCCGCCGGCATCGAGCGGCTCTTCCTGCCGTACGTGGCGCTCCAGGTCCTGGCCGAGCACGGGGTCCGGCTCGGCCGTTACCCCGCGCGCCTGCGCGAGGTGATCACCGCCGGCGAGCAGCTGCTGTGCACCGACGCGATCCGTGCCTGGCTCGCCGGGCTCCCGGGGGCGCGCCTGTTCAACCACTACGGGCCGAGCGAGACGCACGTGGTGAGCGCCCTGTGCCTGGAGGGCGACCCGGCCGGCTGGCCGGAGCGCCCCGCGATCGGCGTACCCGTGGCGGGCGCCTGGCTGCGGGTGGTCGACGAGGCCGGCGAGCCGGTGCCGCCGGGCTGCCCCGGGCGGCTGCTCGTCGGCGGGCCGATGGTGTCCCCCTGCTACCTCAACGCCCCGGCCCTGAACGCCGAGCGCTTCGTCGACCTGCCCGGTCTCGGCACCTTCTACCGCACCGGCGACGTGGCCCGCTTCGACCACGACGGCCTCCTGCACTACCTGGGCCGCGACGACCAGCAGATCAAGCTGAGCGGCCACCGGCTCGAACTGGGCCAGGTCGAGGCGGCGCTCCTGAGCCACCCCGACGTCGCCAATGCCGTGGTGACGCGGGACGGCGACGGCCGCCTCGTGGCGTGCCTGGAGTGCCCCGGGCACACCCCGGCGCCGGAGGACCTGACGCGCCATCTGGCGCCGCTGCTCCCGGCGTACGTACGGATCGACCGGTTCCGGCGGCTCACGCGCCTGCCGCTCACGCCCAGCGGCAAGCTGGACCGCCGCGCGGTGCTGACCGCGCCCGGTGACGAGCTGCGGCCGCGGGGCGGGGCCGCGCCGGTCCTGTCGGCGCGCGAGGCGCGGCTGACAGAGGTGCTCGAATCGGTGCTCGGCCGTCCCGTCGGGCCCGAGCAGCGCTTCTTCGACGCGGGCGCGACGAGCCTGGACCTGATGCGCTTCCATCTGCGCTGCGGTGCGGAGCCCGGCCTCGACTTCACCATTCCCGACCTGTTCGAGCACGTCACGATCCGCGGCCTGGCCCGGTTCCTGGACCAGGGGGCGGCCGGCGCCGAGGCGAGCACCGCGCCCGCGCGCGGGGAGTCCGGGACCGAGGGCCTGGCCGACGAGCCGATCGCGGTGGTCGGCATGGCCGTGCGGCTGCCCGGCGCCGACGACCTGGCCGCTTTCTGGGACCTGGTGCGGTCCGGGGGCCGTGGCATGGAGCACTTCGACGCCGCCGAAGGCCTGGTCGGCGCCCGCAGCCAGATGTCCGGTCTCCTCGGCTTCGACCCGGAGCACTTCGGCATCAGCCGCCAGGAGGCGCGGCTGATGGACCCGCAGCAGCGCCATCTCCTGATGAGCTGTGTGCAGGCCCTGGCGCACGCCGGGATCGCGGACCCCGCGGAGCGGCGCGTCGGCATCGTCGCCGGGTGCGGCGAGAACACGTACTACCAGTCCCTGGTGCGCGAGGCCGATCCCGAGCGGCTGCCCGACAGCTTCCAGATGGCCCTCCACCAGGAGAAGGACTTCCTCACCACCAAGGTCGCCTACCACCTCGACCTGACGGGTCCTGCCTTCACCGTCCAGGCGGCGTGCGCGAGTTCGCTGGTGGCCGTGCACGTGGCGGCCGGGCTGCTGCGCCAGGGCGACGCCGACGTGATGCTGGCGGGCGGCGTGCTCGTCGACACGCTCCTGACCGACGGCTACCGCTACCGCCCGCAGCACATCTTCTCCAAGGACGGCCACTGCCGGCCGTTCAGCGACGACGCCAGCGGCACCATCGGCGCCAGCGGCGTCGGCGTGGTCGTGCTCAAGCCGCTGCGGCTCGCGCGCCGCGACGGCGACACCGTGTACGCGGTGATCACCGGTTCGGGCCTCAACAACGACGGTTCGGGCAAGCTGAGTTACAGCGCCCCGTCGCTGCCGGGCCAGCGCGAGGTGATCCGCGCCGCGCTGCGCCGCAGCGGCCGCACCAGCGCCGACCTCGGCTACGTGGAGGCGCATGGCACCGGCACCCAGCTCGGCGACCCGGTCGAGGTCGGCGCGCTGCGGCAGGCCTTCGACCTGGACGGCTCCGACCGGTGCGCGCTGACGTCGGTGAAGAGCCAGATCGGCCATCTGGGCGCCGCCGCGGGCGTGGTGGGCCTGGTGCGGGCCGCGCTCGCGGTGCACCACGGCGTGATCCCGCCCAACGTCGACTTCCACCAGCTCAACCCGAAGCTCGGCCCGGACATCGCGCCCTTCTACGTGCCGACGCGGGCGCTCCCCTGGCCCGAAGGCCGGCCCCGGGTCGCGGCCGTCAGCAGCTTCGGCATCGGCGGCACGAACGCGCACCTGCTGCTCGAAGCATCCGAGGCGCGGGGCGCCACCGCCGAACACCCCGCCGCCGCCTGCCTGTTGCTCTCCAGCAGCAGCGCGGAGGGCCTGCGCGCCGAGGCCGCGCGCATCGCCTCCTACTTGGAGGCGCGGCCCGAGGCGTACGGCCAGGTGCTGTGCCACCTCCAGGCGGGGCGCGCGCCGCGCCGCTGGCGGGCCGCGGCCGTGCCCGCCGACGCCGCCGCCGCGGTCGCGTGGCTGCGCACGGTGTCCGGCACCGAGGTGACCCCGGACGACGAGCCGTGCCCCGCGGAGGGCCGCACGGCCGACGACCTTGCCGAGGCCTGGCTGGCCGGCCGGACCGTGCGGTGGCCGCAGGGCCCGGCCCAGGCGCCGTGGGACTTCCCGCCGCCGGTCTTCCGCCTCACGACGTACGACTTCGAGCGCGCGGCACAGCCACGGACGGCGACCGCTGGGCCGGGCACGGCAGTCCCGGCGCCGCAGCGGCTGCCCGAGGACGACTGGCTGCACCAGCCGCACTGGGTGCGCCTCGCCCGCGCCGCCCGCACCCAGGGCCCCGCCGCGCCCCGCCTGCTCGTCGTCATGACGGCCGGGCCGCTGCCGGCCGAGGCGCTGCGCGCCTTCGACGCGGCGTACGAGCGGGTGGTGCGGGTCGAAGCGGCCGGTGCCTTCGCCCGCGTGGCCGACGACGTGTACGCGGTGGACCCGGCCGACGCGGACTCGCTGCGGGAGCTGTTCGACGCCCTGGGCGACGCGGCCGGGGCCGGGGTCGACTGGCTGCACGCGCTGCCGCTCACCGTCGAGGGGCCGGTCGGCGAGGCGAGCCTGGAGCGCGCCCGGTGGGCCTGTCTGGACACCCCTGCCGCGCTCGTCCAGGCGGCCGGTGACCTCAGGCTGCGCCCTTGGTGGCTGTCGTACGGCGCCCAGCCCGTCGTGGGCGCCGTGGACCGGCCCGAGCTTGGGCTCCTCGCGGGCGCCGGTGAGGTCGTGCCGCAGGAGTCCGGCGTCGACGGCCGCTGGCTCGACCTGCCCGGCGCCACGCCCGCCGACTGGGCCGTCGCCGTGGCGGGCCTGCTCTCCGGGGCGGACGCCGCGGCCGAGCTGCCCCGGCGGCTCGCGCTGCGGCAGGGCTACTGGTGGCGCCAGGCCCTGCTCCCGGTGCCCGCGCCCGCGCTCGCGGCGCCCTCCGCGCTGTCCGTGACGCCGGGCGGCACCTATGTCGTCCTGGGTGGCACGGGCGGCATCGGCTGCGCCCTCGCGGCCTGGCTCCTCACCCAGGCCGACTGCCGGGTGGTGCTGCTGTCGCGCAGCGGGCGGCTCCCGGCCGACCTGGCGCAGTGGGCCGAGCGCGTGGAGCTGGTCACGGCGGACCTGGCCGCGGACGCGGCCGACGACGTCCTGGCCCGGATCGAGCGGCACATCGGCCGGGTCGACGGCGTGGTGCACGCCGCCGGCGCGGCGGGCGGCGGCCTGATCGCCCGGCGCGACGGCGAGGCGATGCGGTGGGTGACGGCGGCCAAGCTGGGCGGCGCGCTGCTCGTGGAGCGCCTGATCGAGCGTCACCGGCCGGACTTCGCCGTGTACTGCTCGTCCATGGCGGCGCTCTTCGGCGGCATCGGCCAGTTCGACTACGCCGCCTCCGCGGGGCTCCTGGACGGCTTCGCCCGGTACCGGTCCCACGCGGACGAGGACACGCTGCGGATCGGCGTCGACTGGGACATCTGGAGCGAGGTCGGCATGGCGCGCGACGCGCTGCGCTCGGACGCCCGTCACCAGGCCCACCTCGCCTTCGGCCTGGCGGTCAAGGAGGGGCAGCGGCTCTTCGCACGGGCGCTGCGCCTCCAGCTGCCGCAGCTCCTGGTGTCCACGACGGACATCGAGCGGGTGCGTGACTTCTACGCGCCCCCGGCCGACGCGGCTCCCCCCGCGCGGCAGGACGAGGCGGTGGACGCCGGGCCCCTGGCCCCGGACCCCGGTGAACTCGCCGGGTGGCTCCGGGACGCCCTCGGCCTCGACGACCTCGACCCGGACGCCTCGCTGTACGACCACGGCGCCGACTCGCTGACGCTGATCGACCTGATCGCCGAGGTGGAGGACCGCTTCGGCGTCGGCATCGAGCTGTCCCGGCTCAGCCACCGGGTGAGCCTCAACGAGGTGCTCACGCACCTCGGCGAGGTCGCGCCCGCCGCCGCGGAGCCGGTCACCTTGGAGGTCTGGCAGGAGGGCACCGGGGACGAGGTGGTGTGCCTGGTGCACCCGGTCGGCGGTGACATCCAGGCCTACCGCGCCCTGGTGTCGGCCCTCGACCCCCGTCTCACCGTCTGTCTGATCGCCGATCCCGCGCTGCGCGCGGCCGAACCGCCCGTGTGGTCCCTCGCCGAGCGGGCCCGCCAGTACCACGCGGCGCTCCAGGCGCGCTTCCCGCACGGCTCGTGGCGGTGGCGGCTCGCGGGCTGGTCCTTCGGCGCCTGGGTGGCGCAGGCCATGGCCGCCGAGGCGGAGGCGGCCGGGCGCCCGGCCGACGCGCTCTATCTGCTCGACCCGCCGCCGCCGGACGCCGGGCCGCACTTCCGGGCGTACGACGACACCCGCCTGGAGGCGGTCTTCGCCCACGAGCTGCACCAGGGCGGCGCGGGGGCGAGCGCCGGGGCGACGGCGTACGCGGAGCGTCTGGCGCGTTGCTGCCGGGCCAACATCGCGGCCCTGGCGGAGCACGAGCCGCCCGGCCTCGCGGCCACGCCCACCTGGCTCTGGCTCGCGACGCGGCCGGTGGCGGGGCTGCCCGCGCTCGGCGCGCCCGGGCGTCAACGGCGGCTGTGGCAGGAGCGGTTGCCCCTCCAGGAGTGCCACCCGCTCGACACCACGCACTACGACATCGTCCGGGCGCCCGCGGTGCGGGCGGTGGCCGACACCGTCAACGCCCTGTCGACGCCGGTCCCCGGGGCCGGCTGACACCGCCCGACGCACCTTCGAAGGACCCTCATGAACCCCTATCAATCGCTGCCGCCGCGCTCCTTCTGGCGCACCGCCGTGGCCGAGCCGGACCCGCGCGACATCACCGACCTGTGGACGCCCAAGTTCGCCCTGGGGCAGGACGACGTGATCCTCACCGCCGGGTCGTGCTTCGCCCGGCACATCGGCCGCGCCCTGCTGGAGCGCGGCATGAACTGGCGCGACGCCGAACCGGCCCCGCCGGGCCTGACCCCGGCCGAGCGCGAGGCCCGCCACTACGGCGCGTTCTCGTTCCGCACCGGCAACATCTACACCGCGGCCACGCTGCGGCAGTGGCTGTCGTGGGCGTTCGGCGAGAGCGCCCCGCCGCGGGAGGTGTGGCAGGAGGAGGGCCGCTTCTTCGACCCGTTCCGGCCGTCCGTCGAGCCGGAGGGGTACGCCTCACCCGAGGAGCTGGCCGGGGCGCGCGAGCACACCCTGGCGGCGATCCGGGGCGCGGTCGCCGAGGCGAGCTGCCTCGTCTTCACGCTCGGCCTGACGGAGGCCTGGCTGGACCGCGCCGACGGCACGGTCCACCCGGTCTGCCCGGGCACCGTGCGCGGCACCTACGACGCCGAGCGGCACGCGTTCCACAACTTCACCTTCGCCGAGGTGCACCGGGACCTGTCCGCCGCCGTCGAGCTGGCCCGGTCGTTCAACCCGGGCTTGCGGGTACTCCTCACCGTCTCCCCGGTCCCGCTGACGGCGACCGCGACGGGCGGCCACGCGCTGACCGCCACCACGTACTCCAAGTCCGTCCTGCGCGCGGTGGCCGGACAGCTCGCGCAAGAGCTGGACCACGTCGACTACTTCCCGTCGTACGAGATCGTCACCGGCGCCCCCTTCAGGGCGGGGTTCTTCGAGCCGAACCTGCGCACGGTCACGCCGGAGGGCATCGACTTCGTCATGGGCCGGTTCTTCGACGGCCTCACCCGGGCCCCGCGGCCGGCCGCCGAGCAGCGGCCGCCCGCCGCCCGCCCCACCACCCCGACCGCCGGAGAGGACTTCTGGTGCGATGACGCCGTACTCGACTACTACAACTCCCACTGAGACCGCCACGGGCCGGTTCCTGCTGCTCGGCGACTCGCACGCGGGGGTGATCGGCCGGGCGGCCAAGGCGGCGGGGATCGCTTTCAGCGGCGGGCCCGTGGGCTCGGGGCGCGAGTTCAACGCGGGCTTCTTCGACCTGCGCGGCAACGACGTCGTCTTCCGCAAGCCCGAGACCGACACGCTCTACCGGGGCTTCCTCGACGAGCTGGGCGCCGAGGGGCTCGACGCCGTCACCGTGCCGCTGGTGTGCACGTTCGGCTTCAGCGCGCACTTCGTCGCGACCACCGCGAACTGGGACGTCTACCGCGTGGGCGACGGCTTCGTGCCGGGCTTCCTGGAGAGCCGCCTCTTCGACGACCTCGTCCGCGCCACGGTCCGCGACGCCCTCGCCTTCTACGAGCACGCCCGCGGCCTGGGCCTGCGCGTGGTCTCCGTGATGCCGCCGCAACGGGTGCCCGGCATGTCCGACCCGGTGGTCTTCATGGCGGCCCAGGACGTCATGCGCCGCGCGCTCCTGGAACTCGGCGTCGAGGTCGTGGACCTGCGCGCCCGCGTCACGGACGGGGCGGGCGTCCAGCGCCCGGAGTTCAGCGAGGCCACCGACGCGATCCACGGCAGTCTCGCCTTCGGCCGCCTGATCCTGGCCGAACTGCTCGCCCTAGGCCTCTGACCGGCCCCACCCCACGGCCGCGGGGCCGCACCGCGCGGTCCGACACCACCGGCCCCACCCCTTCATCCGATCCGTAGGAGGACACGACCATGGAACAGTTCGCGCTCGACGCCATCAAGGCCATCACCACCCGGCCGCCCGAGGTCTACGACCACATCGCCGTCGACGCGCTGACCCCGGTGATCGGCGCCGAGGTGTCCGGACTCGACCTGTCCAAGGAGCTGACGGACGAGCAGGTCGCCGAGGTCAAGCGGGCGTTCCTGCGCCACCACGTCCTCGTCTTCCGCGACCAGGAGATCACCGGCGAGGACCACAAGCGGGTCGCCCGCTACTTCGGCGAGCTGCACCCGGTGGCACTCGCCCCCGAGGGCTCCGACCCGCACATCCTGGAGATCAGCGCCGACGCGGAGTCGCGGAACGTCGCGGGGCACGGCTGGCACGCCGACGGCACCGCCGACCTCAAGCCGTCGCTCGGCTCGATGCTGTACGTCACGCGCACCCCGGAGGTGGGCAGCGGCGGCGACACCATGTTCGCCAACATGCACCTCGCGTACGAGATGCTGTCGCCCGCGATGAAGGCGCTCCTGGACCCGATGACGGCCGTCCACAACGGCCTGCTCGCCTGGGAGGGCGCCACGCCGCCGCCCGAGTACGACGTGCCGGTGAACGTGCACCCGGTGGTGGCACGCCACCCCGACACGGGCCGCAAGCTGCTCTACATCAACGGCATCTACGTCTCGCACATCGAGCAGCTCTCCAAGGGCGAGAGCCGCGCGATCATCGACATGCTCGTCAAGCAGATCACCAACACCGCGCTGCTGAGCTGCCGCGTCCGCTGGACCCCGAACACGCTGGTGTTCTGGGACAACCGCTGCGTGCAGCACCACGCGATCTGGGACTACTTCCCGCACTCGCGCTACGCCCAGCGCGTCGCCATCAAGGGCCACCGCCCCACGGCCTGACGCGCGGAGAAGGAGCCGAGAAGGAGGGGGCGGCAGGCCGCGGTGGCCTGCCGCCCCCTCCTTCTCGGGCTCTCCGCTGATCGTCCGTCCGTACGCGGGCTCAGCCGGCGGCGCGGTCCAGGGCCTCGGCCAGGCCGTCCGCGAGCCGCGCGCACGCGGCCCGGTACCGCTCGTCGCGTCCGGCGCGCTCCTCGCGCTCGGCGTCGGCGAGCGCGTAGGCGTGGACGTAGGCGAAGGGATATGCCTGAGCGAACGCCCGCGCGTCGGCCTCGGCGAAGGCCGCCGCAAGCGCCCGCGTGTGCGCCAGGGCGTTGGCGTCGGCGTAGGAGCGGGCGTTGGCGTCGGTGTTGAGCTTCGCGTACATGGCGGCGAACTCGGCGGCCTTCTCCTCGCCGTAGTCGTTGTCCATCGCGTACTCGCGCGCGCTGACGGAGGCCGTGGCGTAGGCGTCGGCGTACGCGTAGGCGTAGCCGTAGACCTGGGTCAGGGCGGGGCCGAGCGCGTCGGTCCACTCCGCCTCCGTCACCCGCTCCCCCGCCAGGGCGCGCTCGTGCAGGCGCTGTACGGCGTCCAGGGCCGCGCTGTCGCCACCGCGCCGGGCGGCGACGGCCGTGAGCAGCGGCGCCACGGTGCGGGCGTGCCAGCCGTGGACGACCTCGAACGGCACGCCTCCGTCGAGGCGGCCCACGGCGGTGTGCACGCGCGCCGCCCAGGCCCGCGCCGCCTGCTCGTCCTGGCCCTGGAACAGAGCCGCGGCCAGCTGGGCCAGCCACGACGGCAGCTCGGGCCCGTGCTCGTGCTCGTGCGGGGCCGGGTCTTCCGGGCCGGCCGGGCCTGCCGCGAGCCGGGCGACGAACCGGTCGAACGCCTCGGTCGTCTCCGCCGCCTCCGCCGGTCCCGGGGTGCTCTCCGCCGGTTCCGGGGCGCCCGGTGTGCGACTCATCTGCCTGTCTCCTGTTTCATCCGTTCCCACGGCACGATCATCGGCCGTCCGTACACCTTCTCATGCGTCCCGCAGACGAGGAGAGAACGGTCCCACGCCACCGAAATTCCTTGCGTTCTATTCCCGTTAGCGCATTCCGCTTTCCTGCTGCCTGTGCTGTGCACGTGACGTCGGCGGACACGGTACTTACGCTGCTGGAATGCGCTCCGGCGGTACGCGGCCGTGATCTCGGCCGGGAGTACTTGAGGCTCCTTTTCGGGCAGCTATAAGGTGTCGGTTTTTATTTCGTAGGCGCAGGGGAAGCTGACATCATCGTATTCCGCTTCTGTTTCTCCGGCTTATTCCTCGAAAGCCGAGGGCGGGGACGGCGGGCAAGCCTCCAGGGTCAGGTGCCCGGCTCCGCCGCCAGTTGCTCCAGTGTGCTGGTGAAGCCCTTCCACGCGGACTCGGTGTCCTCCGTGTGCTGATGATCGCCGCGGAACCAGTCCACGAACTCCGCCACGTCGAGGAGGCTCCACCGCAGCCGGTAGAGCGCGAGGGCGTCCGGGTCCGGGGTGCGTCCGGTCAGCCGGGTGTAGCGGGCGAGGGCCGCGGGGTCGGCCGAGATCAGGGAGAGGTCGCGCTCGGGCAGGGCGAGGCATACCGTGTCCCAGTCCACCAGGGAATAGCCCTCCTCACCCAGGATGAGGTTGCCCGGATGCGGCTCGCCATGGGTGACGACGAGCGGCGCGCCCCTGCCCCGCACCCGCTCGACGAGTGCCTCGAACGCGGCGACGCGGGCGCCGAGCACCTCCTTGTGCTCGCGCAGCAGCCGCCGCGCGGGCTCCGCGAACGGGCCGCCCGTCCAGGGGCCGTCCGACTCGGCGAGGGCAGCGCGCACGCCGTGCAGCCCGGCCGGCTCCGTGCCGGTGGGCGGGGTGGTCTCCGGCGGCGTCCTGCCGTGCAGCTCCGCGAGCAGCTCTAGCACCTGGTCCCGCTCGGCCTGCGACAGGCGCTGCCCGAACTCCCCCGCCCGGCCCGGGACATGCGGGAACACCGTGAGCGCGTACCGCCCGTCCAGGGGCAGGACCGCACCGCCGTCGGCGGCGGCCAGCGGGGCCACGACGAACCGCAGCCCTTCGCGGTCGCGCAGGGCCAGCGCCGTGTCCATGGCCTGCCGGAGCCCTTTGAGCGCGGCCACTGCCCCCTGCCCGCAGTGCTCCTTGTGCTCCAGGTCCGAGACGGTGGCGAACCATGGCCGGCCGTCGTCGTCGGTCACCGTCCAGTGATAGTCACCGAAGCCCACCGGGGCGTAGGTGACACTCGCAGGAGACACGCCGAATCCCCTCAACGCTTCCCACAGGCGCGTTTCACTGAACTGTTCAGGGGGATTCCGCATCGCTCCACGCTAACAACTCCGGGGCGCCGCCGTCGGTCTGTACTTCTGCCTGCCCTTCGGTTGGGGTCGCGCCGGGACCCCGCGCCACGGCCGCCGGTGCCGCACGAAAAACCCCTACGCGCGTTCCAGGAAGGAAGCGGCAGGGGGCCGTAGAACCGGTGACCCACCGGCTTTCCCCAGTCGCGTACGCATTCAGTTGTTCGGGTACGCCGTCGGCCGCACGTTTCCTTCACAGCCGAAGCATCCGCATCGTAGGCCCGCCCCCACCGGCCGCGCCAGGCCGGTGTGTTGTGACCCTGGCCACCGAATGGCCTGATCCTCATGGGTGGTGACGTTCCCTCAATGATCACTCGAACGGCACATGCGGAAACGATGCGCCAGGTGAGACCTGCCGTGATCCGCCCTCCGGCACGGGGGCGCGGCGGCGATCCTCGGGCCGACGACCGGGTCCCGGCGACCGCGCTCGCGGCGCGTACGGTCCCCCTCTCTTCCGACCAAGGAGTTCTCTGGTGCGTATCCGTCACAAGGTGATCGGCGCCCTCGGTTCGGCCGCTCTCGCGCTGACGTCGTTCGGGGTGGTGACCGCCTCCGCGACCCCGGCGGCTGCCGACCCGTGCGGCTTCTACGAGACGAGTTCCGACGCCTACTACCGGCACTGCACGTCGGACGGCTCCCGTGTGGTGATCCACGTCAGGGTCGCCCTGGCCCAGGACTACGAGCGGTGCGTCGCGCCCGGCAGGACCTGGCTGGGGTCCGCGAGCAAGATCCAGGGCGCCCACTACGTCGGCCGCACCTGCTGACACCGGCCACCGGCGGGGCGCTCACAGGGGGGGCGCCCCGCCACCTCTTTCCGGGGGCGCCGCTCTGGCTCCGATCCGATTCCGGGCGGCCATCGCCGCCTGAGCCCACGGACGGCCCTCCCGCCGCACAGAGACGCCCCGCCGGTACTCGCCCCGGCGGGGCGTCTCTATGCCCAAGGGAGAGCGACGGGGACCCCACGGCGGCCTATGTGGGGGTGTAGTAGTGGTGGGGGCAGGTGCAGCGCCGCATGAGCAGGATGCCGCTGCTGTGGAGGAGCGGTACGTCCTCGGTCTGGCGGCATTTGCTGTGCAGGTCCTTGTACTCCGGACGCTGTGCGACGGCGCACTCGGCGGACATGGTCGAGGTGTCCGGCGCGGTCATCAGAGTACCCCGCCGCTGCTGGCCGAGTTCAGAGCGCGCGTCCGCTCCTCCATGGCTCTGCGCCGCTCCTCGTCCGTTGCACGGCGGACGTGAACAGGGTCGGCGTCCCACTCGCATCCGCCCGTCACCGGCCGGAGCTGCACGGCCGGACCGACGTGGCCCATGACGTAGCCGAGCTTCTTGGTTTGGGTGTCGACGACCAGTGCCCCCGTTGGCTGGTTCACTCGCGGCCTCCTCGCCGGAGGGCCTCGGCGAGCCATACGGCCACCTCGGCGCGCACCCGTCCCAGCTCCACCAGCCGCAGTTGCGGTGACGCGGCGTCGACCCTCAGCGAAGGCAGGACGATTCCGGCTTCGGTCAGTGCCGCTCTGAGGGTCTCCAGCGCCGCGTGCGGGTCGACGTTGTTCCGCTGTTTGGTAGCCATGAACGGGACGCTAGAGGTGGGCAGTTGGCTGACGGTATGGTGTTTTCTCGAATTTGCTCGACTGCGCGCCAAGATTTCTGGTGTTTTCTCCTGCACCCCGCCTGACCCCGTAGAACCGAGCCCAGCACCCGGCCCATGCTGTTGGATCAAGACCCCTCGAAGGGAGAGCGTCCATGGCTCGTCAGTTGCGCTTCACCGGCACGGACAGCAAGGTCGACGGTTGCCCCGCCCTGCACACGGACGAAGGCACCGGCGAGATCATCGTTCAGGGCACGCCCGTCACCGCCCCGGAAGACCTCGCACAGCTCCAGCACTTCGGGGCCGACGAGGCAGCGGTGGCCGTGCCGCGCGAACTGCTCGTGAACCGGGGACCGAAGGAGATGGAGCGCGTGCCCGAACTTGTCGACCGGGCCACCTTCCGCCGTCTGTTCGAGACCTTCAAGCACACGGCTTGGCGGCTGGAGACACGACGCGGTTACGCGTCCGACCGCGAGGACCCGGATTTTCAGGCGTTCTTGGCCACCGGCTCCGCGCCCTGCGACCCCAGCGAGCCCTGGTTCGTGAACATCAAGGCCCAGACCGAGGCAGGCAAGAGGGTCGGCCGGGTCCGCATCGCCGACAAGCCGATGACCACCGAGCAGCGGTTCTTGCTCGACTACGCCCGGCACAATGCGGCAGTCGGCGAGGACATCCGGTACCTGTGGCGCGAGGACGCTCCCGACCTGCCCGCCGAAGACTTCTGGATCTTCGACTCGCGCTTGGTCGCCCTTCTGCACTTCGACGACGCCGACAACATCACGAACATCGAGCTGATCACCGAACCGGCTGAGGTCGTGCGGTACGCCATGGTGCGTGACGCGGCGATGCACCACGCGGTGCCGTTCGACCAGTTCGCCGCAACCGAATGACGCGTGGCCGGTGAGCACTGACTACCAGCAAGCCAGGCTGGCCCTGGGGGCGCGTCTGCGCGAACTCCGGTTCACCTGCCCCGGAGGTCGGCTCACCGGTCAGCAGCTCGCCCAGCGGCTCGGCTGGCCCGGCTCCAAGGTCAGCAAGCTGGAGAACGGCAAGCAAACGGCCACTCCCGAGGACCTGAGGGCGTGGGCCGATGCCACCGAACAGCCGGGCGTGTACGCCGAGCTTGCCGCCCGGCTGGCGGGGTTCGAGTCCCACATCCGGTCATGGCGTCGCGCGCTGGCGAACGGCTTCAAGCCGCTGCACGAGGGCCTGAGCGCTGAGATCGACCGCACCTCGGAAATGCGGGTCTGGGAAGAGTCGGTGATCCCCGGTTTGTTGCAGACCCCCGAGTACGCGCGCCACGTCATCCAGCGGTACGCCGAACTGCTCGGCGGAGCCGGCGACATTGAGGCCGCAGTGCGCTCCAGGGTGCAGCGGCAAGAGTGGCTGTACCGGCCCGGCCGCAAGCTGCACGTCCTGACGTGGGAAGCGGCGTTGCGGTCGCTGATCTGCCCGCCCTCGGTGCTGGCCGCCCAGCTCGACCGGCTTACCGGGATGCTCGGGATGGACACCGTAAAGCTTGGCATCATCCCGTTCACGGCCTCCGTCAAGATCGTGCCCGCCAACGGCTTCTGGGTCCTTGATGACCGCTTGGTGGTCGCGGAGGACTGGCACGCCGAGATGTGGTTGGACGACGCCGACAACATCGCCCTGTACTCGAAGGTCTGGAAGACCCTTAGCGAGTCGGCCGTGTACGGGGCCGACGCTCACAACGTCATCAACTCCGCCCGGCATGCCCTGAACCCGCGTTGACGGGTCAGTCAGCGCTTGACCACGTCCCTTCGAAAGGGGCTCCGCCAGCGCTCCAGCTTGAACGGCACCTTGAAGTCGGCCTCGGCCAGGATCGCCTCGGTCATCCGCTTCTCGACCAGGTCGGCGTTCTCGCTCAGCGTCTTGATCTGTTCAAGCTTCTCGTCCGCCTTGCGACTCGACTCGGGGTCAGCGTGAGCCATGTTGTCGAAGTCACGCCACTCGCTGACGGCCTTCATCCACTGCGTGAACCCGATCAACGCCAGGTCATCCAGGGCTTGGACGGCTGTTGAACCGAACATCGAGAGCTGCGCTCGGAGTGGACCGAGGTCCTTGAGTTCCTGTTCTGCGTCGAAGACCTGGGAAGGGGTAGCTCGTTCGGCGAGGAAGTCCCCCCGGACGGACCCCATGGCCCGACGCGACTTCAGCAACTCGACGTACGTATCCATCCGGCGCTCCCAAACCTTGTGCCGGCGATCGCGGGCACGGGTCAGCAGGTGCGTGAGCAATACGGCGGATGTTGAAGCTACAGCGCCGACGGACGCGGCTATGAGGGTGGCTTCCCAGGGTTCCAGTGCCATGTCGGGAGGGTAGGGCTCCGTGGGGTCTCCCGTGGCCTCGTCCGGGGATCTACAGCCGGGGCGGCCCCGGGCGGGGGCTCCAGGCCGCCGGAGACCCCACGGGAGCCCGCCGCTGGGCATGCTTGTACCCGCAGGCCGGAGCCCCGGACGGCCGGGCGTCAGGTTGAGGCCCCAGGTGCTCGCCGGCCTTACCTCCCGTGATTGCTCTCAATACTTCTCGTGACTGGCGCTCAGGGGCCGACCCTCCAGCTACTTGCGCTATACACAAATTGTGCGGGGCTCGACCTCGGCATCTACGTCGGCGTAGTAGAGGACGACTACGACAACAGCATGGAAGAGGGGCGCAAGAAGATGCGCCGTGACGCCGAGGAGGGCGGTTGGCCGGGCGGTGCCCCGCCCTATGGTTCCCAGATCGACCTCGATGGTCAGAAGGGCTAGTTACACCTTGTCCAGTGCGAGGCCGAGGTCTTGGTTCTCAAGGCCATGTGGGGGCTGGTCGTCGAAAACGGCATGAACACGAACGAGCTGGCCGAGCGGCTCAACATCCTTGGCCTGCTGACGCGGTCGGGCCTGCCGTGGTCGGCAGTCAACGCACGGGGCAAGCTCCTGTCCGAGTCGACGCTGAACGCCCGGGTGATCTTCCGCAACCCCAACCGCACACACGCCGGACACCACCTTTACGCCGGACGAGGTGGCTGCCCTCAAGCTGGCCATGGGGCGGCTGGCGAACGGCAAGCCGAAGTCACAGCCGCTGGCCTACCCGCTGTCGAAGCTGCTGTGCAACGAGCACACCGGCTGCAACTCGCATCACATCGGCATGAAGCCCACGGGGCGCGAGGGTCGCTGGTACCGATGCACCGGCCTGGCCGAGCGGTACCCGGGTGACCCCAAGTGCACCTGCAAGATGGTGAACGCCGAAGCGATGGAGGCCGCCGTCCGGGGTGAGGTCGTCAAGCTGCTGGGTGCCCCGGACCCTCTCAAGGCGATGGCGGCTGAGTGGGTCGGCATGGCCGCTGGCGACGAGGTGCAGCACGCAAACCGCATCGAGGGCTTCGACCGCCAGATTGCGGACCTGGACAAGGCCATCACGGTGATGGTCAAGGACTACGCCAAGGCGGGATTGCCCGCGTCGGCTGTCGTCTCGGCCAGCGCTGCCCTTGTAGAGGAGCGACGCCGGCTTGCCGAGCTGCGCGACGAGGCCACCTCATGGCTGGAGGAGACCGAGGCGACCGTGCAGCGTGCGCGCGATCTCGAAGTGCTGGCCACCGTGGCGCGCGAGCGGCTGGCCGCCATGACCCCGGCCGAGCAGGGCGAGGTGCCGGGGCTGCTGGAGGTTAAGGGCACCATCACCGGTCCGATCCCGAAGCCTCGGCTTGGCAAGCCGTGCTCGCTGGAGCGGTGGTTCAAGGACGAGGACCAGTTGGTACCGGACGAGCTGACCGAGGAGGCATGCGCGCTGATTGAGCCGGTCATCAAGGCGTGGGAGCCCCCGAACCACCGCTTCAACGATCACCGCGACATGGTGAACGGCATCCTTTACAAGGCGCGCACGGGCGTCCTGTGGGAGAACCTCCAGGAGCGGTTCGGCCTGTGGAAGAGCATCCACACTCGCTACAAGCGGCGGGGCGGGCGTCAGCCCCAGAGCGTCCGCGCGAGCGCCGCGCCGGTGGCCGCGGCGCCGAGCCCCGCCACCACGCTCGCCACCGCGTTGGCCGCGGCGAGGAACCGCGCGCCGGTCTCCGCCAGGCGCAGCGTCTCGTACGAGAAGGTGGAGTACGTGGTCAGCGCCCCGCACAGGCCGGTGCCGACGAGCAGCTGGGCGGAGTGCGAGGCGGCCCCGTAGGTGACGGCGCCGGTGAGGACGCCCAGGACGAGACAGCCCACGACGTTGACCGTGAAGGTGCCCCAGGGGAAGGCGGAGTCGTGGCGGGCCTGGACGGCCCGGTCCGTCAGATAGCGCAGGGGCGCGCCGACGGCGGCGCCGGTGAGCACGAGCAGCCAGTTCATCGCCGCCTCCGGCGGAGCGCCCGGCGGGTGGTGGCCGCCGTCGTCCACACCGCCGCGAGGGCCACGAGCGGCGTCAGGGCCAGCGCGGCGAGCGCGGTGCGGGCGTGGCCGTCCCCGAGCAGTCCCTGTACGTCGACGGCGTACGTGGAGAACGTGGTGAAGCCGCCCAGTACGCCCGTGCCGAAGAAGGGCCGCACCAGGCGGTGGGCGTCCCACACCTCCGAGACGAGCACCATGAACACGCCGATCACCGCGCAGCCGAGCGCGTTCACCGCCAGCGTGGTCCAGGGGAAGGCGCCCGTGGCGGTGGGCCACAGCAGCGCGGCGCCGTAGCGTGCGGCCGCGCCCGCCGCGCCGCCCGCCGCCACCGCGGCGAGCACCGGCGCCTGTCCGGGTGTCCGTGTCCGGCTCCCGGCGGGGGCCGGGACGTCGATGTCCGGGTCGACGGGTTCCGGGGCGATGGGCCCTGGCTCGGCGGCCCGGTCGCGCGGCGCTGGCGGTGTTGGCGGTGTCATCGGGTGTACGTCTCCCACTCGTGCGCCGCCCGGGGGTGTGCGGGCGCGCGTCCTCACAAGCAGGGACCGTTGGCGGCGGCGTCACCGCGGTTGGGGTCCGGCGGGCCCCACCGCCGCACGGCCGCCCCGCACCAAGGCGGCGGCCGCACCGCCCAGGATAGTCGGCACCGGGCGGAGCGGCCGCTCGGCGGCCGTGCGCGCGCCGGTCAGCGCCGCAGCTTGAGCCGCGAGAGCGCCGCCACGCCCAGCGCGGCGAGCCCGATCTGGATGAGCACCTCCGTCCAGTCGAAGCCCTTGGTGTCGGCGACGTCCAGGCCCGAGGCGATGGCGGTGCCGACGAGGGCCGCGACGATGCCGACGACGATGGTCCACAGGACGCCGATGCGCTGCCGCCCCGGGATGACGAGCCGCCCCAGAATCCCGATGACGGCGCCGATCACGATCGCACTGATGAGCCCTGAGATCTCCATAGCTCCGTTTCCCTCGGCTTCCCTCGGCAGAAGTCTCTTCCGCGTCACCGGGTTCCCGGGAACGCGCCCGGCAGTCGTGACGGCGGTGGGGCAGTAACCGGACCTGGCCGGGCGGTGGTCGGACCTGGCCGCGCGCGGGCCCGTGGACGTTTCCCATCCGGTTGTCAGGGCACCCGCGAGCATGCGGGTCCGGCTGTTCGCGGAGTGGGACAGCCGTGCGGGCCGTACGGCGGAGGCCCACCGGGACCCCGGGCGCGGGCCCGTACCCCGCGCCCGAGGCTCCTCACTCCCCGTGGCTTCCCAGCCGCGGCTGCGAGTCCCCCGGCGGGCCACCGGCAAACCCGGATCCGCCGGGCACCGGCTACCGATCACCCACGGCGAAACGAGGGCACCATGGCCATCCA
This sequence comes from Streptomyces sp. NPDC045778, assembly GCF_056431945.1. NCBI lineage: Bacteria > Bacillati > Actinomycetota > Actinomycetes > Kitasatosporales > Streptomycetaceae > Streptomyces > Streptomyces sp. NPDC045778. Next base: position 232,444 of record NZ_JBWKJZ010000007.1, on the reverse strand, counting down.
CGAGGACACCCGGGCCACAGTCGAAACGGCGATCCTTGTGCTCGACAGCGCCGAGCCCGAGCAACTGGCCGAGTTCTACGCCGGGCTCCTGGGCGACGAAGTGACGTACAACCCCCAGGCCGACCGGTTCGAGACCACGGGAGCGTCCGGCACGCGCCTCGGCTTCCGGCGCGACACCGGGTTCGCGCCGCCCAGCTGGCCGCGGCCCGACGACGCCCACCAGACGCATCTGGAACTGCTCGTCGCCGAGGGCGAGCTGGACGCGGCGGAGCGGGCGGCCATCACGGGCGGCGCCCGGCCGGTGGACACCCAGCGCCACGGCACCCGTGAGGTGCGGCTCTATTCCGACCCCGCCGGGCACACGTTCACGCTGCGCACCCACTGACGCGCTCCGGGAGGGCGCCGGGGAGCGCGGTCGGCGCGTGCGCCGGGTAGGCGGCGCGTTCCCGGGTACCCGGCGCCCATGACCACACAGAACGGACTGATCGCGCTGGCCGCGCCGGACGGCGCCCCGCTCGCGGCCTCGCCCTCCGCGAGCGCCTTCATCGCCTTCGGGGTCGGGCTGCTCATCGCCGGGGCACTGACGTGGGCCGTCTGGCTGGGCATCCGCGTGCGCAGGAGGGAGCCGGACCGGCCGCGCCCCGATGAGCAGCCCCGGCTGCCGGAGGAGGGGCCCGTGCGCGAGGTCCAGGAGCGGCGCGAGCCCGAGGAGATTCCGCAGGGCGAGGAGCGGCTGACGCCCCACCAGCTCAAGGGCGGGGGCACGGTCGGCAGCAAACCCAGTGACGACCAGGAGCCGAAGCGCTGGACACCGGGCTCCAGCGGCGCCTTCGGCAGCGGCGGCCCGGGCACGTCGTGACACGGTGCGGCCCCGGTGTGCCGCACACGGTGAGGCCCGGCGGGCCGCCGCCGCTCCGCAACCTCCTCGCAACCTCCGGCGGTGTTGACTGGCCGGGCCGTGCCACCACGGCCCGGCGCCCGCGACCCCGAGGAGGCCGACCGGTCATGGCCGACACCCCGCGCGTGGAGCTGACCCCCGCCGCCGCAGACCTGCTGCGGCGGCTGCGGTCGGCCCACGGCCCGCTGATGTTCCATCAGTCCGGCGGCTGCTGCGACGGCAGCGCGCCCATGTGTTACCCGGAGGGGGAGTTCCGCACGGGTGACTCCGACGTGCTGCTCGCGTCGCTCGCCGTGGACGGCGTGGCGGAGCCGGTACGGTTCTGGATGTCCAAGAGCCAGTACCAGGTGTGGAGCCACACCCGTCTCATCGTCGACGTCGTCGAGGGGCGCGGCAGCGGCTTCTCGCTGGAGGCCCCCGAGGGCGTCCGTTTCCTCATCCGTTCGCGGCTCGTGGGCACGTAGCCGTTCACTCCGTCACCGCCGTCTGGTGAACTACCCCCGCCGCTGGGACAGTTGGACGGCCCAGCCGACCCGAGGGGGACATCCGTGACACGACGCGGGCGAGGCAGCGGACGGTTCAGAGCGGTGCGCGGCGCGTTCGCCGCGCTCACGGCCCTCGGCACCCTGGCCGGCGCCGCCCTCCTCGGGGCGGCACCGGCCAGTGGTGTGCCGGGGGCCGCGCCGGCGGTCACCGAGATCGCGCCGGGCGTGGAGTACCGGGACTACGACATCGCGACGCCGCGCGGCACCGCGCACGCGCACGTCCTGGACGTCGACCTGCGCCATCCGCGGGTGCGCGTCGCACTGCTGTACCCGGGCGCGGTCGGCGCCCGCAAGGCCGTGTCCGCGATGGCGGACCAGGAGGGCGCGGTCGCCGGGGTCAACGGCGACTTCTTCAACATCACCGAGACCCAGCACCCCGGCGTGGAGGCGACCGGCGCGCCCGTGGGCCCGGCCGTGGCCGCCGGGCACCCGCTCAAGGCGGCCGTCCCGAACGGCCAGCGCTTCGGCCCTGCCCTGCCGCCCGGCACCACCACCGAGGACGTCATCGGCGTGGGCGCCGACCGCAGGGCCCGGCTGGACCGCATGGCCCTGCGCGGCAGCGTGCGCACCCGCGCGGCACGCCTTCCGCTCGGCGGGCTCAACCAGTACGCGCTGCCGGTGGGCTCGGTGGGCGCCTTCACCAGCGACTGGGGCGTCACCTCGCGGGTGCGGGCGACCTGCGGCACCGACACCGACCGGGGCGCGCCGTGCAGCACGGACACCTATGAGGTGACGGTGCGGCACGGGCGGGTCACGGCCGTGGCCGGCACCCCCGGGCGCGGCGCCATCGCCCCGGGGACGACGGTCCTCGTGGGCCGTGAGGCGGGCGCGCGGCAGCTGCGCGAGCTGGCGCCCGGGGACCCGGTGCGCGTCCGCCACCGGCTCGTGCCCTCGGCGTCGAGCACTCCGTACCGCTTCGTCCTCGGCGGCTATCCGCTGCTTCGCGGCGGGGCGCCGCTGCCGGGCCTGGACGACCGGACGGCCGCCGTGCGGACCGCCGCCGGGATCGACGACGGGGGCCGCCGTCTGATCCTGCTCGCGCTCGACGGCTCCCCCGAGTTCCGCGCCGGTCTGACGATCGCCGAGGTGGCGGACGCCTTGCGGAAGTTGGGCTCCGAGGACGGCTTCAGCCTGGACGGCGGGGGCTCCAGCACACTGGCCGCCCGGGAGCCGGGCGCGCCCGCCGTCTCGGTGCGCAACCACCCGAGCGGCGGCGCGGAGCGCCCGGTGCCCAACGGCATCGGGGTCTTCTCCCGCGCGTAGGGGCCTTCGTACGCGGGTCTCTCACTCCCCCGTGTCGCGGACGGCCACCAGGCCGTTGAAGACGCCCACGTACGCGGTGCCGTCGGGGCCGAGCGTCACGGGCGCCCAGTTGTTGTCGTAGGCGACGCCGGTCCCGGTGAGCTTCTTCCAACGGGTCTGGCCGGTGCGGAAGTCGACGGCCGTCAGGTACCAGGCGTCGATTCCCAGGGGGTGGGGTTCCTTCGTGTAGAGGTAGAGCAGCCCGTTGGTGGTGGACAGCTTCGGCACGGTGGACGGGGAGCGCTCCTCGCTCTGCCACACCGTGTCGCAGCCGCTGCCGTCGGCGCGTACGTCGACGCGGGTGACGCCGCCGACGACGCTGCGGCCGAAGGTGAGCGAGGTGATGGTCTCGTAGCCGTAGTTGTTCTCGACGACGAGGCTGTTGCCGTGGCTGACGAGGGAGTTGTCGGTGGTGGACGCGCCCGCTCCGAAGACGGGGACCGCGCAGACCAGGCGGCGGCTCGCGGGGACGCCGGCGCCGCGCCGGTAGACGAGGACGTGCATGCGGTCGTCGGCGTTGTCGGTGATGGCGACGTACTTCTCGTCGGTGCCGAACACGTCGGGGGTGGTGCCCGAACCCTGGTTCACGGAGCCGGGCTTGGTGCCCGTGCCCCGGTCGTAGGTCTGCCGCCAGGTGACCTTCGGGGTGCCGTCGGCCGCGGCGTCGAAGCCGTACAGGGCGTGGTCGGAGACGATCGACACCTCGTCCTCGGCGACCGAGAACGAGTTCTGGATCTCCTCTCCGCGCAGCCTCATGGACCGTATGTCGCCGGTCCGCGGGTCGACGGTGCCGACGCGGCCCTGGCGGGTCACCCACCAGATGCGACCTTCCCAGTCGGGCATCACGGAGGTGACCGGGTCGCACGTGCCGCTGGGGTAGAGGTTCGTCCAGCTCACGCAGTCGTGCGGGACGTGCGCCGTCAGGTCCCAGTCCTTGTCGACGACGAAGCGCCAGGTGCCGTCCGCGGTGCGCTCGTGGGCGAGCCGCACGACGTGCTGGCGCGAGTCGGCGAGCACGAGGCGGTCCTGGTCGTCGAGGTAGGAGTAGGCGCCGCCGGACGTGTCCTTGAAGATCTTGGAGAAGTCGAGCCGGGTGATCGCCTCGACGGTGGAGGGGCGCTGCGGCAGCTTGTACTCGGCGAGCGTCCGCAGCGTGCGCGGGTCGAGCAGCTTGACCAGGAAGCCGGTGAAGGTGCCGCACACGGTGACGATCCGGCCGTCGCGGTCGAAGGTGACGGTGGCGCACTCCCCGCCGAGCGCGGCCATCTTCTCGCTGCTGACCCGGGGCGCGCGGCCGAGCGGGCCGTGCCACGGGTAGGTGCCGCTGCCGGCCGCGTCGGCGTGCATGCCGCTGCGCCCGTTCGGGGCGAGGTGGGGGTGCTGGGGCGGTGGGTCCCCCGGGACGGGCTTGGCGGTGGCGGGCTCCCCCGTGTACGGGGCGACGAGCCGGTGCCCCGGCGCCCGGGGGATCTCGTCCGCGTGCGCGGCGGGCGGGGTGAGGACCGTGGCCCCGAGGGCCAGGGCCAGGGCGAGGACGCGGGTCGGACGGGGCATGCGCCGAAGCTAGGGCCAGCCCCTTGAAGTGTCCATGCGAATGCGGGAGTTGTTCACGGGACCGGAGCAACCATCCGGCGCGGGGCCCCGCGCGGTCACGGGCGGATGCCGCTGACGATGTCCGCCGTGGCCGTCAGGCCGTCGTGGATGGTCGGCGCCACGCTCGTGCCCGCGAGGTAGAAGCCGAGCAGGCCGCACACCACGGCGTGCGAGACCTTCATGCCCCCGCTGCGCAGCAGGACCACCGCAATGATCAAGAGCAGCAGCCCCACAGAGATCGAAAGGGACATCACGGGCCTCCTCCGCCACGACCGCACCGTGGCTTTCGGCGGCAAGTGTGGCGTAGCGGAGGGTTTGTCCGGGTGAGCGGCGTGTCCGCCGGACGAGTGGTGTGCGGGGGAAGAGCCGTACGGGGCCGTTACCTCCGGCGCGCGTCCAGGAAGGCCTGGAGGCCCGCGAGGTCGTCGGTGTTGAGGTGGTCGACGCCGGCGTCGAGGAGTTCGGCCCAGACGGCGTCGCGGGCCGGGCCCGGCAGGTCGGGGGTGGCCCAGAAGCGGACGCGCTGCCCGCGCTTGTGGGCGGTGGCGACGATGCCGCGCAGCTTGGCGCGCTCGGCGGGCGGGACCGGGCCGACGCCGTTCCAGGTGAAGTTCAGGGACCAGTTGTCGCTGATGAGCGGGGCGAAGGAGGCGGGCGCCGGGCCACCGAGGTCGGCGAGGCGGCCGTCGTAGAAGGCGCGGCGCACCGGCTGTGCCTCCATCACCGGGCGGGCCGCGCGGTCGCCGGATATCACGGCGGTGATCGCGGAGCGGCGGACCTTGCCGTGCGCGTACGTGGTGAACAGGTGCCGGTAGGGCCGCAGATGGCGGTCCAGCTCGCGGTACGTCGACGCGCCCTCGGTCTTGAGGTCGATCAGGAGCTGGAACTGACCGTGCCAGCGGCGGTACACCGAGCCGTGGTGGGCGCGGACGCGGGCCGCGAGCGGCTCCAGGTACAGCGACTCCAGGGTGCGGCGCGGATCGAGGTCCGCCGGGTCGTGGGCGACGAGGAGCTGCCCGCCGACGAGGAAGATGTCGGCCTCGACGCTCGTGAAGCGGTGGTCGAGGGCGTCGAGGAGGGGCCGGGCGTGCTCGTAGTCGTTGTGCGCGTGGGCCTGGGCGAGGGGGCGCGGACGGGGGTGCCGCCCGTGCGCGGGCGGGCGGGTGCCCGGCGCGGCGTCGGTGGCGTGGGCGAGTCCGGGCGCGGCGACGGTGGCCGCGACGGCCGCGCCGAGGGTGGTCAGGGCTCTGCGACGGGTGACAAGGGCCATGGGGGTACCTCTCAGGAGGGCGGGAAGGGGCCGGAGCCTCAGTGAGTATGGCCTCCGGCCCCTTCGGAAAACCCGCTCGGCCTGGGAGTTGGCGTGATCGACGCCTGCGGTTCACCGCGTGCGCAGGCCCTCGCCCTCCGGCTCGGCCGCGGCGTTCAGCGGTCGGCCGGGGCCTCCGGGTTCGCGCGGTGCGCCAGCGGTTCGCCGCGCAGGTAGCGGCCCACCTCGGCGGCGACGATCCGGGCGGCCTTGTGGGCCACTTCCTGGCTGCCGCCCGCGATGTGCGGGGTCATGACGATGCCGGGGGTGCGCAGGAGCCGCGAGTCGGCGGGCACCGGCTCCTCGGGGTAGACGTCGAACCCGGCCCCGGCGAGCCGGCCGCTGTCCAGGGCGTCGCAGACCGCGTCGTAGTCGAGGAGGGCGCCGCGGGCGCAGTTGACGAGGACGGAGCCGTACGGCATCCGCGCGAGCTGCGCGGCGCCGATCATGCCGGTGGTCTCCTCGGTGACGCGGGCGTGCAGCGACACGATGCGCGAGCGGGTCAACAGCTCGTCCAGGCCGACCGGTTCGGCGACGCCGGTGAGCGCATCCGCGGCCACGTACGGGTCGTGGACCAGGACGTGTGCGCCCATGGCGGCGAGGATGCGCGCGACGCGGCTGCCGATCGCCCCGTAGCCGACGAGGCCGACGGTGGCGCCCTCGATCTCGATGCCGCAGGTGTCGTAGTCGTAGTAGTCGCCGCGCCACACGCCCCGGCGCAGGTCGGCGTGCGTGTCGCCGACGCCGCGCGCGGCGGCCAGGAGCAGGGTCAGGGTGTGCTCGGCCGTGGCGACGGCGTTGCGGCCGGGCGCGTAGCAGACGGCGACGCCGTGCCGGGTGGCCGCTTCGAGGTTGGCGTTGACGGGCCCGCCGCGGCTGACGCACACCAGCTTCAGGTCCGGGCAGGCGGCGAGGACCCGCTCGGTGAACGGTGCCATCTGCGTCACGCACACCTCGACGCCCTGGAGGGCGTCGATCAGCTCGTCCTCGGTGCCGGAGGCCTCGACGACCTCGCCGACGGGGCCGAAGGGGGTGTGCGGCCAGGGCAGGGTGAGTTCGCGCACGTCGACGGCGGCGCCGGTGGCCTTGCGCAGTTCTTCGGTGAGCAGGCGGGGCAGCACGAAGTGGTCGCCCGCGGCGAGGACGGTGGTGCTCATGGGAGGCTTCTTTCGAAGGGTTCGATGTGTGCGAGGAGTTCGGGCCCCCGGAGGGGCGGCCGGGCCCCGGGAGGGGCGGCCGGGCCCCGGGAGGGGCGGCCGGGCCCCGGGAGGGGCGGCCGGGCCCCGGGAGGGGCGGCCGGGGGCCGGGAGGGGCGGCCGGGGGCCGGGTCAGGTGGCCGGGGCGCCCACCGTCGGCGCGTTGAACCGCAGCAGCGCCGCCCGGCCCTCGCGCAGCCGCAGTTCGGTCAGGGCACCGTTGGCGACGTGCGGGAAGACACTGCGGTACGCGCGCAGCGGGATGCCCAGCAGGTCGCACAGGACCAGACGCAGCAGCGTGGAGTGCGCCACGATCAGGACGCGTCCCTCGGGGAACTCGGCGGTGATGTCCGCGAGGCTCTCCCCGGCGCGGGCGACCGCCGCGGCCGGGTCCTCGCCGTCCGGCAGGTGATGGGCCACGGGGTCGTCGAGGAAGGCGTCGAGCTGCTCGGGGAAGCGCTCGCGCATCTCGGCGCGGGTCAGGCCCTCGCCGCGGCCGAAGTCCACCTCGCGCAGGCGCGCGTCCTCGCGCGCGGTGACGCCGAGCGCCTCGGCGGCCGGTGCCGCGGTGAGGCGGGCGCGGGACAGGGTCGAGCTGTAGACGGCGTCGATGTGTTCACGTGCCGCCCAGGCGGCGAGTTCGGCGGCCTGGAGCCGGCCGCGCGGCGTGAGGGCCACGTCGGTGCGTCCCGCGTAGCGGTTGCCTTCGTGCCAGACGGTTTCGCCGTGGCGTACGAGAATGACGTCGGTCACTGGTCTTTCCTCATCGGTGGTGCGTGCGGGGCGGTCCTGGCCCGCGCGTGGGCGGCGGCCTCGGGCGGCAGCCAGCCACGCGCGCGCAGTTCGTCGGCGAACCTCAGGTAGACGGGGAGCAGGCGGGCGGTGCGGGCGGGGTCGGGGAGGATCTCCGCGCCGGGCCCGACCATGGCCGCGGCCGCGGCGCGTACGGGTACGCCACTGGCCGTCGCGGCGAGCACGGCCATGCCGACGGCGCCCTCGGCCTGTGCGGGCACGCGGACGGGGCGGCCGAGGACGTCGGCCCGCAGCGCGCTCCAGTAGCGGTTGCGCGCGCCGCCGCCGGTGAGCGTGAGAGGGCCGTCGACGGGCGCGCCGAGCAGGTCGAGGTAGTCGAGGCAGAGCCGCTCGACGCAGGCGACGCCCAGGAGGTACGCGTGGAAGCGCTCGGCCTCGCCGCGCGGCTCGCCCAGCGTGAAGGGCTCGGCGTCCGCCGCCCGGAAGGGGAAGCGTTCGCCGCGCCCCACCAGCGGGTAGGTGACGGCGTCGCCGGCGCGGGCCGCCGCCGCCTCGGTGAGGCGGTCCAGGTCCGCGCCGGGGAACTCCCGCGCGAGCACGCCCGCGCCGCTGCTGGAGGCGCCGCCCGGCAGCCAGGTGTCGTCGGGCCCCCGGTGGCAGTACACGACGCCGCCCGGGTCGCGGATCAGGTGCGGGCTGACGCCCTTGAGGACGAGGGTCGTGCCGAGGACGGAGTTCCAGGCGCCGGGGGTGAGGGCGCCCGCGCCGAGCTGCGCGGCGCAGCCGTCGGTCATCCCGGCGACGATCGCGGTGCCCTCCGGGATGCCCGTGGCGGCGGCCGCTTCGGCGCACACGGCGCCGATGACGGTCCCGGGCCGTACGACGTCGGGCAACAGCCGCTCGGGCACGTCGAGCGCGGCGAGCACCGGCGTGGGCCAGCGCTCCTCCAGGAGGTGGTAGCCGCTCTTCAGGGCGTGGCTGGCGTCGCTCGCGACCTGGTGTCCGGCGAGGCGCCAGGTGACGAGGTCGGCCTGGTGCAGCAGCCGCGCGCCGGCCGGGTACGCGGCGTGCTCCAGGAGCCAGAGCAGCTTGGGCAGCGCCCACGACGGCTGCATGGACCGGTAGCCCAGCTCGCGCCAGAGGCCGGCGCCCGCCGCGTTCACGCGCGCGGCCTGTTCGGCGGCGCGTCCGTCGTCGTACATCAGGCCCGGCGTGAGCGGGGTGCCCGTCGCGTCGGCGAGCAGAATGGTGCCGGAGGTGGCGTCGAGGGCGAGGCCCCGGACGCGCGCCGGGTCGTCGAGGGCGCCCGTCGCCTCGCGGCAGGCCGCGGCGAGGGCCGACCACCACTGCTCGGGGTCCTGTTCGTGCCGCGCGCCCTCGCGGTGGCCGGTCAGCGGCCGGGACGCGGCGGCGAGGACGGTGCCGGCGGAGTCGACGGCGACGCAGCGGGCGCTCTGTGTGCCGAGGTCGAGGCCCAGCCAGACGGCGTCGGGCGGCAGCGCGGCCGCCTGCGGGACGGGCTCAGACACCGGTGCCTCCTTCGGTGCGCGCGGCCCAGCCGGCGTCCCGCGCGAGCCCGCGCCAGCGCAGGAATTCCTCGTACAGGCCCGCGTAGAACCGCGCGCGCTCCGCGTCCGGCTCCCATCTGGTGCGCATCCGGACGTACTTGGCGGCGGCGCTGTGCATGCTCGACTCGGCTCCGGTCAGGACGAGGCCGGTGAGGAAGGCGCCCTTGGCGCCGAGTTCCGTGTCGCCGGAGCGGGCGGTGGGCACGCCGGTGGCGTCCGCGATGAGCCGGCACCAGGCGTCGCTGTTGGCGCCGCCGCCGCACAGGCGCAGCTCGGTGACCGTGGTGCGCGCGGCCACGAGTGAGTCGCGCAGGACGAGCGAGAGTCCGTCGAAGACGGAGCGGGCCAGGTCGGCGGGGGTGTGCTCCAGGGAGAGGCCCCAGAACGAGCCCCGGGCGCGCGGGTCGAGGAACGGCGCCCGCTCCCCCGCCGGTGACAAGTACGGCAGGAACAGCACGCCGTTGGCGCCCGGCGGCGCGCCGAACGCGGCGTCGGCCAGCTCGGGCGGCCCGTCGAGGCCCAGCGTGCGGGCGGCCCAGCCGAGCACCTCGGCGCCGTTGAGGGTCGGGAAGGCGCGCAGGACCCGCTCGCGGCCCCGGTAGGCGATGGTGATGCCGGACGGCTCGCCGCTGGTGTCGACGTCCTCGCGGACGATCTCCGTGCACAGCGTCGTGCCGAGGATGCTGCACGCCTGGCCGGGGTCGACGACGCCGACACCGCGCGCGGTGGACGCGATGTCGTACGGGGCCATCACCACGGGCAGGCCGGGCGGCAGGCCCAGTTGGGCCGCGGCGCCGCCCGTCATCTCGGCGATCCTCTCGTGCTCGCCGAGGACGCGGGGCAGCAGTCGCGCGTACGGCGTGAGGCCGAACAGCTCCACGACGGCCGGGTCGTAGTCGCCGGTGGCGTGGTCGAGGAACGGCGCGGACGCGTCGGACTCGTCGACGGCCGTGACGCCGGTGAGCTTGTGGAACAGCCAGCCCGCCGCGGTCAGGGACGCGCTGGAGCGCGCCAGGCGCTCGGGGTCGTGGGCGGCGAGCCAGCCGAACACGGCGTTGGGCATGCCGCTGCACGTGAGGGAGCCGTTGCGGCGGAACGCCTCCTCCAGGACGCCCTCGCGCTGCCAGCGGGTGAGGAGGTCGCCCGCGCGGCCGTCGGACCACAGGATCGCGGGCCCGGTGGGCCGCCCCGCGGCGTCGATGAGCCAGGCGCCGTCGCCCTGCGCGGTGAACGTCACCAGCCAGACGGGGTCGGCGACTTCGGAGAGGGCGGTGCGGACGGTGTAGACGACCGCGTTCCACACGGTGTCCATGTCCTGCTCGGCCCAGCCCGGGTGGCGGCGCAGGACCTCGGTCGCGAGCCGCGACACGGCGAGTTCGCCGCCCTGGTCGTCGAAGACCACCGACTTGATCATGGTGGTGCCGACGTCGATCGCGAGGACGGACATGGCCTTCACAGTCCCTTCGTGGCGGGTGCGGCGACGGTGCGGGGCGTCCCGGAGGCACCCGGGCCCCCGGGATCTCCGTGGTTCCCGGGGCCCTCCGCCGTGGAATCGCTGTCGGCGGCGGTCCTCAGGGCGAGTGTGAGGAGCGCGCTCACGGCGTGCAGTCCGGCGAAGATCCAGACGACGCCCACCACGCCGAGCGGTCCACGGAACAGGCTGACGATCAGCGGCCCGACGAACGTGGACGCCCCGGCGCCGAGGTTCAGGGCGGCCATGGCCCGGCCCTTGTGGGCGGGTGCGATCGCGGTCATCAGGGCGGACAGCGGGACGTACCCGGAGAGCGTGGCGCCGTACAGGACGGCGACGAGGACGCACAGGCCGTAGCTGTCCCCCGCGCCCGCCGGGACGTAGTACAGGAGCAGGGTCGAGGCGGTGCAGCCCGCGCCGCCGCACCACGCGACCGTCGCGCGCCAGCCGGCCTTGTCCCCGATGACGCCGAACAGCAGGTTCGTGACGATGTTCGTGGCGAACATGATGGCGAGCAGTCTGAGCCACTGGGCGTCGGAAAGCCCGACCTCGTCCGTGAACCACGCCGGTAGCATCACCAGAAAGCCGAACTGCGAAGCCGTGTTGAGCATCCGCACGACGGCGCCCGCGCCCACCCTGGGCTCGCGCACCAGGATCGTCAGGCTGCCGGCGAGCCCCGCGAGCGGGCTCTCCCCGGCGGGCGCGAGCCGGGCGGAGCCGGTGCGCTCGCGGACCAGGAGCAGCGCGAGCAGCCCGCCGGCCGCGACGACGCCGAGCGCCACCCACAGCGTGCCCCGGTCGCCGACGCGCGGGATCAACAGGCTGGCGGTGAGCGAGCCGAGCGTCGGCAGGCCCGCGGAGAACGCCGACCAGAACCAGCCCATGGCGCTGCCCATCTGCCGCGGCGGCGCGACGGCGGCGATCCACACCAGGAAGGCGTACGCGAACAGCGGATACGCGAGCCCGCGCAGGCCGTAGCCGACGAGCAGCAGCACGAAGGACTCGCTCGGCACGGCGACGGCGAGGAAGAACACGTGCGTGACCACGAACGAGAGCAGGCCGAGCCACATCACGCGGCGCGGCCCCCACAGGTCGGACAGCGCCCCGGACAGCCAGGCCGCGACGGCGCCGGTGACGCCGTACACGGTGAAGACCATCGCGACCTGTGCCTCGGGGATGCCGAGGTCCTCCAGGTACGGGGCCAGGAACCCGGCCTCGACGCCGACTCCGGTCATGAAGACCAGCAGGCCGAGATAGCCCCAGGAGAGGGGCCGCGGGATGCCGAGGCGTGTGAAGAGCGAACGCGGCTCGGCGGTGCCGCCCGGGGCGGGCGGCACGGGGGTGTTCGTCATCGAAGCTCCCCGGGGGGACGGCGGAAGGGAAAGGAAAGGGGCTGCGGGGGGGTGGGCTGGGCGCTGGAGTGAGCAAACAACTGGCTGAAAAGGCACGTCAAACGTCCGGGGCATCCTCACGCGGGGCCGGCCCCGCGCCGTGTGACGCGGACGCCCCGCCGCCCGGCCCGAGCTGGGCCTGAGGGGTCCAGGTCATGTGAAGTGCGTGAGAACATCACTCATGGACTTCACACGCGACGAGCGGCGGCGACAGCTCAGGGAGCGGGTGGTCGCGGGCGGCTTCGTGCGGGCCGCGGACCTGGCCGACGCCTTCGGCGTGAGCCTGATGACGATCCACCGCGACCTGGACTTCCTCCAGGCACAGGGCTGGCTGCGCAAGGTGCGCGGCGGGGCGACCGCGCTGCCCTCGGCGCAGTTCCACGGCAGCGTCGCCGAGCGCATGTCGACGATGGCCGCGACGAAGCAGCGCCTCGCCCGCGCGGCGGCGGGCCTCCTGGTGCCGGGCCAGACCGTGCTGCTCGACGACAGCACGACGTGTCTGCATCTGACGCGCGAGTTCGCCGGGCGCACGCCGCTGACCGTCCTCACGAACTCCCTGCCCGCGATCACGGCGCTCGCCAAGGAGCCGGGCGTCTCCCTGATCGCGCTCGGCGGCAGCTACTTCCCCGCGTACGACGCGTTCATGGGTCTGCACACCGCCGACAGCGTGGCGGCGTTCCGCGCGGACCTGCTCTTCATGTCGACGACCGCCGTGACGCGCGGCCGCTGCTATCACACCTCGCCCGAGACGGTGCAGGTCAAGCGGGCGATGATGACGGCGGCCACGCGACGCGTGCTGCTCGCGGACCACACGAAGTTCACCCGCGACGGCCTGTACGCGCTCGCGCCGCTCACGGACTTCGACGTGGTGGTGGTCGACGAGGGGGTGGCGCGCGAGGAGGTGCGGGCGATGCGGGCCAAGGGGGTCGAGGTGCTGGTGGTGGAGAAGGGCTGAGCCTCGCCCGGACCGAGGGGGACCGTCGGGGAGCCGGGGATCACCGCCGGGGCACGGTGACCAGCCGGGCCCATCCCGTCTGGATTCAGCCCGCAGCCGCCGCCCCCGACGGCTTTGGCCCTTCCTCCATCACCCTGGCATCTGCCATGTGGAATCGCCTCAAGGTCTGTAAATGCGAGATGAAGGCGGCTATGTTGTCGCACATGCAGTCCTACACAATCGGCCAGGCGGCGCGCCTGCTCGGCGTCAGCCCGGACACCGCGCGCCGCTGGGCGGACGCCGGCCGGGTCGCCACCCACCGCGACCAGAGCGGGCGCCGCCTCATCGACGGCCGGGACCTGGCCGCCTTCTCCGTCGAGGTCGCCCAGGGCGGCATCGGCGAGGAGGAAGGCTCGTACACCTCGGCCCGCAACGCCTTCCCCGGCATCGTCACCGCCGTCACCCTCGGCGACGTCGCCGCCCAGGTCGAGATCCAGGCGGGGCCGCACCGGCTCGTGTCCCTGCTCACCCGCGAAGCCGTCGAGGAGCTGGGCCTCGAAGTCGGCATGCAGGCCACCGCCCGCGTGAAGTCGACCAGCGTGCACATCGACCGCGCCTGAGCGCCCGCCCCCGGCGGCACCGCCCGTCCCCGGTCACCGCGTCGTCCCGCCCTCCCGGACGGCCCCGCGCCGCCCGCAGCCCGAGGAGTCCCCCGCATGTCCACCGTGATCACCAAGCGGCGTGCCGCCGCCGCGCTCGTCACCGCCGCCCTGCTCCTGCCGCTGACGGCATGCGGCAACAACGACAAAGCTGACAAGACAGACAACACAGCCAAGGGCGGCAAGGGCGACAAGGACAGCGGTTCGCGGCAGAAGGCCGACCTCACCGTGCTCGCCGCCGCCTCCCTCACCGACGTGTTCAAGGCCGCGGGCGCCGCGTACGAGAAGGCGCACCCGGGCACGAAGGTCACGTTCTCCTTCGAGGGCTCGCAGGAACTGGCCGCCAAGGTCCGTCAGGGCGCCCCGGCCGACGCGCTGGTCACCGCCGACACCAAGACGATGGACGGGCTGCGGTCCGACACCGGCACCCCGACCGTGATCGCCAAGAACCGGCTGGTCATCGCCACCGGAAAGGGCAACCCGAAGAAGGTCAAGCAGCTGAAGGACCTCGCCAAGGGCGAGCTGAAGGTGGTCCTCGCCGCGCCCGAGGTGCCCGTCGGCCGCTACAGCGAGCAGATCCTCGACCAGCAGGACATCGACGTGAAGCCGGTCTCCCAGGAGCCCAACGTCCGTGCCGTCCTGTCCAAGGTCGAGCTGGGCGAGGCCGACGCCGGTCTCGTCTACAAGACCGACGTCCAGGCCGCGGACGGCAAGGCCGAGGGCGTCGACATCCCCGACGGCCAGAACGCCATCGCCGAGTACCCGGCGGCCACCCTCAAGACGTCGAAGCACGCCGGCGCCGCGGCCGCGTTCGTGAGGTGGCTGAACTCGGCCGAGGCGCAGAAGATCCTGCGGGACGCGGGCTTCCAGAAGCCGTAGCTCCTCCGCCCCGACCTGGGAAGTCCCGATGAGACCACTCCGCGGAGCCGGCGCACGGCCGCCGCTGACCCTGGCCGTGCCCGCCCTCCTCGCCGTCGCGTTCCTGCTGCTCCCGCTCGTCGGCATCCTCAGCCGCACGGCCTGGGGCGACCTCGGGACGCATCTGACGAGCCCCGGAGTGACCGAGGCGCTCAAGCTCTCGCTGTACGTGTCCTTGTGGGCGCTCGGCCTGTCCCTGGTCCTCGGGGTGCCGCTGGCCTGGCTGCTCGCCCGGGTGCCGTTCCCCGGCAAGGCGCTGGTGCGCTCGCTCGTGCTGCTGCCCATGGTGCTTCCGCCCACCGTCGGCGGGGTCGCGCTGCTGCTCGGCTTCGGGCGGCGCGGGCTGCTCGGGCCGTGGCTCGAGGACACCTTCGGGATCGTCCTGCCGTTCCACACGTCCGGGGCCGTCGTGGCCGCCACGTTCGTGGCCATGCCGTTCCTGATCATCAGCCTCGAAGGCACCCTCGCGGGCATGCGCCTGTCGTACGAGGAGACCGCGGCCTCGCTCGGCGCCTCACCGGTCCGGGTGTTCTTCACCGTCACGCTGCCGATGGTCGCGCCCGGGCTCGCCGCGGGAGCCGCCCTCACCTGGGCGCGGGCCCTCGGCGAGTTCGGCGCGACCATCACCTTCGCCGGGAACCTGCCGGGCACCACGCAGACGCTGCCGCTCCAGGTGTATCTGCTGCTCCAGGACCAGCCCGAGGCCGCGACCTCGGTGTCCCTGCTGCTGCTCGTCATCGCGATGGCCGTCCTCATCGCGCTGCGCGGACGCTGGACCGGCGGGACGACCGACCGCGCGGCGCGCCCCCGCGGCGGTGCCGAGGACCGCGCCGAGCCGCCGGCCGACGGACCCCCGCACGCGCCCGAGGCCGCCGTCCCGGCCGAGGCCGCGCGGGAGCGCTGGCCGCTGCACGCGGACGTCACCGGTTTCACCCGGCTCGCGCTGGAGGCCGGCCCCGGCACCACCATCGCCGTCGTCGGGCCGAACGGCGCGGGCAAGACCACCCTGCTGCGCGCCCTCCTCGGGCTCACCCCGCGCGCCCACGCCCGGCTGCGCCTCGGCGCGAAGGACGTCACCGCGCTGCCGCCGCACCGGCGCGGCGTCGCCTGGGTGCCCCAGGACGGCGCGCTCTTCCCGCACCTGAGCGCCCTGTCCAACACCGCGTACGGGCTGCGCGCCCAAGGGGTACCGCGCGCCGAGGCCCGCCACGGGGCCCGGCTCTGGCTCGACCGGCTCGGCGTCGGGCACCTCGCGCACCGCAGGCCCGCGCAGCTCTCCGGAGGCCAGGCCCAGCGCGTCGCCCTCGCCCGGGCCCTGGCGCCGCACCCCCGGCTGCTGCTGCTCGACGAGCCGCTGGCCGCCCTGGACCAGACGACCCGGGCGCACGTGCGCCACACTCTGCGCACCCATCTGGCGGACTTCGGCGGGGTCTGTCTGATCGTCACCCACGATCCGGTCGAGGCCGTGTCGCTGGCCGACCGGGTCCTTGTCCTGGAGGACGGCCGGGCCGTGCAGGACGCCCCGCCCGCCGAGGTCACCCGGCGCCCCCGCTCCCCCTGGGTGGCCCGCATGCTGGGCCGCAACGCCCTCGCGGGCACGGGCACCGGGGACGGCACGCTGCTGCTCGCCGACGGCGGGCGCCTGGTGGCCGCCGATCCGCTCGGCGAGGGCGCGCGGGCGCTCGCGATCATCGCGCCCGAGGCGGTGTCGCTGCACCTGGAGCACCCCGAGGGCAGCCCGCGCAACGTCTGGCACGGCACGGTCCGGGAGATCACCGCCGTCGGCAGCCGGCTGCGGGTCCTGGTCACCGGGGAGAAGGCACCGGACCTCGTCGCCGAGATCACCCCGCAGGCGGCGGCCGAACTGGGCCTGACCGACGGCACGGCCGTCTACACGAGCGTGAAGGCGACCGAGGTCACGCTGGTCACGGTCTGACGCCCGGACAGGCCTAAGGGGCGGCGGGTCCGCCGGTCAGTTCGTCCCAGTGCACCGTCCGGTCGCACCAGCGTTCCAGGAGCACCTTGTCGTGCCCCACAGCGAGCAGTCCGGCACCGGATGCGGCCCGGTACTCCTCCACGGCGGCGACCAGGGCGGCCGTCGTGGACGCGTCGAGCATCGCCGTCATCTCGTCGCAGATGAGCCAGCGCGGCCCCAGGGCCAGGGCGCGGGCCAGGCAGGCCCGCTGGAGCTGGCCGTCGCTGACCTCGTGCGGGCGGCGGCCGAGCAGGTCGGAGCCCAGGCCGACGGTGCGGGCCAGGTCCGCGACGCGGTCGGCGGCCTCTGCGGCGCGTCCGGTGGCCCGCAGGGGCTCCGCGATCAGCTGGGAGAGGGTCAGGCGCGGGTCGGCGGAGAGCCGGGGCTGCTGGAAGACCACGCCGAACGCGGTGCGCTGGGCGCGCGGTGCCCGGTGGCGCCAGCCGCGCGCCGCCTCGCCGTCGATGACGACCTGGCCCGCGTCCGGCTCGTGCAGCAGGGCGGCGACCCGGGCCAGCGTCGACTTGCCGCAGCCGCTGGGGCCGAGCAGGCCCACGGACTCGCCGGGCGCGAGGGTGAGGCTGACGTCCCGTACGACGGGGTCGCGGCGGTCGTATCCGGCGGTCAGGGAGCGCAGTTCAAGCACGGGGCGCCTCCAGCGCTGCGGTGACCGGGTGGTGGCAGGCGACGCCGGACGTCAGCGCGGGCCCCGTCGCGCAGGTCTCGTCCGCCCTCGCGCAGCGCGGCGCGAAGGCACAGCCGTCCGGGAGCGCGGACAGCTCGGGCGGCATCCCGGGGATCGGGGTGAACTCCCGCTCGGGCAGGGCGTCCAAGAGGCCGCGCGCGTACGGGTGGCGCGGCCCCGGCCCGCCGAAGAAGGCCTCGGCGTCGGCGATCTCGACGACGCGGCTCGCGTACATGACGGCGACGCGGTCGGCGACGCGCCTGGCCGCGGCCAGGTCGTGGGTGATCAGGAGGAGCGCGCGGTCGTCGCCGACGTGGCGGCGCAGCTCGTCGACGGTGCGGTCCACCAGTGCGCGGTCCAGGCCCGTGGTGGGTTCGTCGGCCAGGAGCAGCGGCGCGTCGCCGATCAGGGCGAGCGCGGTGGCGGCGCGCTGGGCGAGGCCGCCGGACAGTTCGTGCGGGTAGCGGTCGAGGTGGCCGACGGGGAAGGAGGCGCGCTCGGCCGCCGCCTCCGCGGCCTCGCGCAGCGCGGGGCGGCGCACCCCCGTCAGCTCCCGCAGGGTCTCCTCCAGCTGGGAGCGCACGGTGCGGACGGGCGTCAGGTGCGCGGCGGGGCTCTGCGGCACGAGGCCGACGCGCCGGCCGCGCACGGTGCGGGCCAGGGTGCGCTCGTCGGCGGTGAGCAGGTCGAGCCCGCCGGGCCCGCCGAGCAGCGCGGACCCGGCGGTCTCGGCGTTCCCGGGCAGGAGGCCGAGCAGCGCGGAGGCGAGGACGGACTTGCCGCAGCCGCTCTCGCCGACCAGGGCGAGGCACTCGCCCGCCGCGAGGTCGAAGCGGGCGTCGGTGACGGCC
Organism: Streptomyces sp. NPDC045778; assembly: GCF_056431945.1. NCBI lineage: Bacteria > Bacillati > Actinomycetota > Actinomycetes > Kitasatosporales > Streptomycetaceae > Streptomyces > Streptomyces sp. NPDC045778. Next base: position 214,396 of record NZ_JBWKJZ010000007.1, on the reverse strand, counting down.
GCCACATGGGCGCCGCCGCGCATGCGGAAGCGCACGGAGAGCCCTCGTACGGAGAGGACCGGTTCCTGGGGCGTGGCGGTCACAGCATCAGCTCCGATCGGCGGCGCGGGTTGATCCGCTCGCGCCAGGCGCCCGCGAGGCCCGCGATCGCCAGGGTGGGCACGATGATGAACAGGCCGGGGAAGAGCGTGGGCCACCAGTCGCCCGCGAGCAGGGAGCCGCGGGCGCCCTGCACGAGCGTGCCGAGGCTCGCCTGGTGCGTGGGCAGGCCGAGGCCGAGGAAGGAGAGCGCGGACTCGTGCCAGATGGCGTGCGGCACCATCAGGACGGCGGCGAGGCCGGCCTGCGGCAGGACGCCGGGCAGCAGGTGGCGCACGGTCACGCGCCAGCGCGAGGCGCCGCCTGAGATCGCCGCGTCGACGTAAGGGCGGGAGCGGAGCGAGAGGACCTCGGCGCGCACGATCCGGGCGGTGGACAGCCAGTGCGTGAGCCCTACGGAGATCACCACGGGCCAGACGCCGGGCCGGAACATCGCGACGATGAAGATGCCGAGCAGCAGGTGCGGGACGGATGCGAAGACGTCGACGACGCGCATCACGATCCGGTCCACCCAGCCGCCGCAGGCGGCGGCGAGCGCGCCCACCGCGGTGCCGACGACGGTGGCCACCACGGCGGCGACGACGCCGACGAGCAACGAGACGCGCAGCCCGTACACGCAGCGCACCAGCAGGTCGCGGCCCACGTCGTCGGTGCCGAAGGGGTGGGCGAGGGAGGGCGGAAGCAGCTTGTCCGCGAGGTGTACGGCCTGCTCGTCGAGGTCGACGAGCGGCGGCACGATCAGGACGGCGAGCACGACGGCCGCGACGATCGCGGCGGAGCCCCACACCCGCCACGCGCGCGTGGCGGACCCCTGCTGCCTCCCCTCACGTGAGGCGGCCGGGCGCCAGGTGGTGTCAGCCATCGAATCCCACCCTGGGGTCGGCGAGCCCGTACAGCAGGTCCGCGAGGAGGTTGCCGAGCAGGACGGCGGCCGTCGCGAGCGCGGTGAGCGCGGCGAGCAGCGGGAAGTCCACGGAGGTGGCGGCGCCCACGGTGGCGGCCGCGATGCCGGGCCAGCTGAAGACGGTCTCCACGAGCAGCGCCCCGGTGATGAGTTCGGGCACGCGGGAGCCGACGAGGGTGAGCACCGGGAGCAGACCGGAGCGGAAGGCGTGCTTCAGCAGCACGGTGCGCTCGGCGAGGCCGCGGGCGCGGGCGCCGCGCACGGGGTCGTCGCCGAGCGCGTCGCCGACGCCCTGGCGCACGTACAGCACGAACCACGGCAGCTGGGAGATCGCGAGGACGGCGGCGGGCAGGACCAGATGGTCGGCGACCTGGTCGAACGTCACCGTCGTACTGGCGGTGTCGGTGAGCCCGCCCGCGGGGAGCACGTCCAGCTTGAGGGCGAAGAGCCACATCGCGAGGAGGCCCAGCCAGAACGGCGGGGCGGCTTCCAGGGTGTAGGCGAGCGAGGTGATGCCCCGGTCGAGCCAGCCGCCGGGGCGGCGCGCGGCGAGCACGCCGAGGGCCGAGCCGATGAGGATCGCGAGGACGAAGGCGGTGGCGGCGAGCAGGACCGACCAGCCGACGCGTTCGCCGATGGCGTCGGCGACGGGCTGGCGCAGCGTGCTGGAGTCGCCGAGGTCGCCCGTCAGGGCCGAGGTGAGCCAGTCCCACCAGCGGCCGACGAGGGGCTTGTCGACGCCGAGGTTGGCGCGCAGCTGGTCGAGGTTCTCCTGGGACGCGGTGAGCCCGGCCGTGCCCGCGTAGGCCTTGACGGGGTCGAACGGCGAGGCCTCGGCGACGGCGAAGACGCCGAAGGTCACGACGAGCAGGACCGGGACGGCGAACACGGCCCGTCGCGCGACGAGCCGTGCCATGGGCCCCCAGGGAAGCCCCCGCCGCTGTGGCGTGCCAGGTGGCGCGTACGTCACTTCTTCGGCTGCCAGTCCTCGACGTTCCACCACGGGCCGGAGGCCAGGCCGTGGTCGTGCGGCTCGACCTGGGTGGTGAGGTCGCCGAAGGACTTGTTCACGACGTACAGGTGGTCGATGTGGGTGAGGAAGGTGTAGCCGGGGTTCTTCACCAGCTCGCGCTGGATGGTGTCGTACGCGGCTCCGCGCTTGGCGCGGTCGCCGCTCTTGCGGGCGTCCTCCAGGGCCTTGTCGACCGTGGCGTTGTCGTAGTGCGCCATGTTGTTGAAGCCGTCACCGGCGAGGGAGGACTTCAGGAGGGTGTACTGGTCGAAGTCCGGGTCGGCCGGGGAGCCGCCGCCCGCGAGGACGGCGTCCTTGGCCATGCGCGGCTCGATGACCTCCCAGGTGCCGGACTGCACCTCGACCTTGATGCCGAGCTTCTTTGCGTCGGAGGCGTAGGCGAGGGCGTGGTCCTGGCGGAGCTTGTCGCCGGTGAGGTACCAGAGCGGGAAGGAGGCCTGGACGCCGTCCTTCTCGCGGATGCCGCCCTTGCCGGGCTTCCAGCCCGCGTCGTCGAGGATCTTCTTGGCCTTGGCGGCGTCGAACTTCCGCTCGGTGCCCTTGGTGAACCAGGGGCTGTCCGTGGGGACGGGGCCGTAGGCCTCCTTGCCCGCGCCTTCGAGGATGGAGTCGACCATGGCCTTGCGGTCGACGCCGATGTCGAGGGCGCGTCGCACGGCGGCGCTGCCCGCGACCTTGTTGCCGGTCGGCAGGGTCACGACGCGGTAGTCGAAGGTCTTGGCGGCGTACGTCTTCTTGGCGCCGTCGGACGCGAAGGTCTCGGCGAGGTTCGGCGGCAGGATGGCGCCGTCGAGGTCGCCGGTGCGCAGCCGGGTGGCGCGCACGTCGTCGTCCTTGATGATCGCCATGGTGAAGTTCTTGATCTTCGGTGCGCCGCCCCAGTAGCCGGGGTTGGCCTTGAAGACGATCTTCTCGCCCTTGGACCACTTCACCAGCTCGTACGGTCCGGTGCCGACGGGCTTGGTGGAGAAGTCGCCCTTGTTCACGTCCTGCTTGCCCGCGATGTGCTCGGGCGCGATGGGCAGGACGGTGCGCTCGGCGAAGGGCGCGTAGGGGTACTTGAGGTGGAAGACGACGCTGTCGTCCCCCTTGGCCTCGACGCTCTTGACGGCGTCCAGCTCGGTCTTGGAGGCGTTGTTCGTCTTCTTGTCGAGGATGGTCTCGTACGTGAAGACGACGTCCTTGGCCGAGAAGGGCTTGCCGTCGCTGAACTTGACGCCCTTGCGCAGCTCGTAGGTGTAGGTCTTGCCGTCGTCGCTGACCTTCGGGAGCTTCGCGGCGAGCGCGGGCTTCAGCTTCATGCCGGCGTCGTGCGTGAGCAGACCGTCGAAGATCTTGGAGTTGCCGTCCTTGCCGTAGCCGAGGAGCGGGCTGAGGGTCTCGGGCTCGTAGGCGATGCCGACGACGGCGGAATCCTTGGCGCCGCCCGAGCCCTTGCCGTCGTCCGGCGACGAACAGGCCGCCGGGGGGGGGGGGGGGGGGGGGGGGGGGGGGGGCGGGGGGGGGGGGGAGGGGGGGGGGGGGGGGGGGGGGGGGGGGGGGGGGGGGGGGGAGGGGGGGAGGGTGGGGCGGGGGGGGGGGGGGGGGGGGGGGCGCCCCCTCCCCCCCCCCCCCCCCCCCCCCCCCCCCCCCCGCGCGCACACCCGCGACCGGCGCGCCGGGCGCCCCTGGATTTCCGTCAAGGACTTGACTGAGGTAACACCTTCAGCAGAGCTTGGAGTTCACAACTTGTACGGGCGGCGAGGGCGCCGTCCGCCATAGGCGGGAGTGGATGAGTCGATGGAGACTCCGGGGTCGCAGTCGTCACTGCACCGAGCAAACCTCGAGCGGGTCGTGCGCGCGGTACGGCTCGCGGGATCACTCACGCAGGCGGAGATCGCCAGGACGACGGGCCTGTCCGCCGCGACCGTGTCGAACATCGTCCGGGAGCTGAAGGACGCCGGCACCGTCGAGGTCACGCCCACCTCCGCGGGCGGCCGCCGGGCCCGCAGCGTCTCGCTCAGCGGCGACGCGGGCATGGTCATCGGCGTGGACTTCGGCCACACCCACCTGCGCGTGGCGCTCGGCAACCTGGCGCACAAGGTGCTCGCCGAGCAGGCCGAGCCGCTCGACGTGGACGCCTCCGCCGCGCAGGGCTTCGACCGGGCCGAGCGCCTGGTCGGGCGGCTGATCGAGCAGGCGGGCGTGGACCGGGGCAAGGTCGCGGGCGTCGGGCTCGGCGTGCCCGGGCCCATCGACGTGGAGTCCGGCACCCTCGGCTCCACCTCGATCCTGCCGGGCTGGGCGGGCACCAGGCCCGCCGAGGAGCTGAAGGAGCGCCTCGGCGTGCCCGTGCACGTGGACAACGACGCGAACCTGGGCGCCCTGGGCGAGCTGGTCTGGGGCAGCGGCAAGGGCGTCAAGGACCTCGCGTACATCAAGGTCGCGAGCGGTGTCGGCGCCGGGCTCGTGATCAGCGGGCGGATCTACCGCGGCCCCGGCGGCACGGCGGGAGAGATCGGGCACATCACCCTGGACGAGTCCGGGCCCGTCTGCCGCTGCGGCAACCGCGGCTGCCTGGAGACCTTCGCCGCCGCGCGCTATGTGCTCCCGCTGCTCCAGTCCAGCCACGGCACCGATCTGACCATGGAGGGCGTCGTCGCCCTCGCCCGCGAGGGCGACCCGGGCTGCCGCCGGGTGATCGCCGACGTCGGGCGGCACATCGGCAGCGGTGTCGCGAACCTCTGCAACCTCCTGAACCCCAGCAGGGTGGTCCTCGGCGGCGCCCTCGCCGACGCGGGCGAGCTGGTGCTCGGCCCGATCCGCGAATCGGTCGGGCGGTACGCCATCCCGAGCGCGGCCCGTCAACTGTCCGTGCTCCCCGGGGCACTTGGCTCGCGCGCGGAAGTCCTCGGCGCCCTCGCCCTCGCCCTCAGCGAGATGGGGGATTCGACGCTTTTGGACGGGTCAATCCCGACGGCGGCACCTGCCTTCACTTAGATAACGCATGGCACCGTTGTCATCTCGTTAAGGATTTACTCCTTGACGCGTGTCGGGCGGCCGAGTTGACTTCGAGCCACCTCGGCCGCAACGACGCGGCCACGTCAGGGAGGCACCCCCAAATGAATGCATGGACGCGCCGCGTCGTCATAGGCACCGCGACCCTTTCCATGGCCGTCACCCTCGCCGCCTGTGGCGAGGCCGGAGGCGGCGACGACGACAAGGGAAGCGGCGGCGACGGAAAGACCATTGGTCTGCTCCTTCCGGAGAACAAGACCACGCGTTATGAGACCTTCGACCGCCCGATCATGGAGTCGAAGATCAAGTCGCTGTGCGGCGACTGCGAGATCAAGTACAACAACGCCGCACAGGACATCGAGACCCAGAAGAAGCAATTCGACGCGCTCATCACGCAGGGCGTCAAGGTGATCATTCTCGACTCGGTGGACTACAAGTCCACCAAGGGCTGGATCGAGCGCGCCGACAAGGAGGGCGTCAAGGTCGTCGCGTACGACCGACTGGCCGAGGGCCCGCTTGCCGCGTACGTCAGCTACGACAACGAGAAGATCGGCCGCCTCCAGGGCGGTGCCCTGGTCAAGGCCCTCGGGTCCAAGGCCAAGAACTCGAACGTCGTCATGATCAACGGCTCGCCGACCGACCCGAACGCCCCGTTCTTCAAGAAGGGCGCCCACTCGGTGCTCGACAAGAACGTGAAGGACGTCGTCTACGAGCAGGACATCCCCGACTGGTCGCCCGACGAGGCCAACAAGAAGATGGCCACCGCCATCGACAAGCTGGGCAAGGACGGCTTCGACGGCGTCTACTCCGCCAACGACGGCATGGCCGGCGGCATCATCACCGCCCTCAAGCAGCGCGGCATCAAGGTCCCCGTCGGCGGCCAGGACGCCGAACTCGCGGGCATCCAGCGGCTGCTGAGCGGCGAGCAGGACTTCACGATCTACAAGCAGATCAAGCCCGAGGCCGAGACCACCGCCGAGATCGCGGTCCGCCTGCTCAAGGGCAAGAAGATCGACGACCTCATCGACCGCAAGGTCAACTCCCTGAGCGGCGACTACAAGGGCATCCCCGCCAAGCTCTACGACGCCCAGGCGATCACCAAGGACGACGTGGCCGGCACGATCGTCAAGGACAAGGTCTACAAGGCGAGCGAGATCTGCACCAAGCAGTTCAAGGCCGCCTGCGAAGAGGCCGGGATCAAGTAGGGCCCGCCCCCTCAGCGTCCGGTGCCCGCACGTTGTCTCCCGGCACCTCCCGCCCCGCAGCCGGAGGGCGGGCACCGGTACCCCCTCGTCCTTCAAGCGATTCCCCATCCCCGCCGGTCAGGCGGCGAAGGAGCTGATTCACGTGTCCGCTACGCCCGTGCTGGCGTTGCGCGGGGTCTCCAAGCGGTTCGGCGCCGTCCAGGCGCTCACGGACGTAGACCTCGAGATCCACACCGGTGAGGTGGTCGCCCTCGTCGGCGACAACGGCGCCGGAAAGTCCACCCTCGTCAAGACCATCTCAGGCGTCCACCCCATCGACGAGGGCGCCATCGAGTGGGAGGGCCGCGAGGTCCGCGTCGGCCGCCCCCACGACGCCCAGAACCTCGGCGTCGCCACCGTCTACCAGGACCTCGCGCTCTGCGACAACCTCGACGTCGTCGCCAACCTGTTCCTCGGCAGCGAGCTGAAGACCGCCTCCGTCCTCGACGAGATCAGGATGGAGAAGCGCGCCCGGGAACTCCTGGAGACGCTGTCCATCCGCATCCCCAGCGTCCGCATCCCCATCGCCGCCCTCTCCGGCGGCCAGCGGCAGGTCGTCGCCATCGCCCGCGCCCTCGTCGGCGACCCCAAGGTGGTCATCCTCGACGAGCCCACCGCCGCCCTCGGCGTCGAGCAGACCGCGCAGGTCCTCGACCTCGTGGAGCGCCTGCGCGAGCGCGGCCACGGCGTCATCCTCATCAGCCACAACATGGCCGACGTGCGGGCCGTCGCCGACCGCGTCGCGGTGCTCAGGCTCGGCCGCAACAACGGCGTCTTCACCGTCGCCGACACCTCCCCCGAAGAGATCATCGCCGCCATCACCGGCGCCACGGACAACGCCGTGACCCGCCGCCGGGCGCGTACCGCCACGAAGGAGGACGCGAAGTGAGCGACCTCGCCAAGACCCCTGTGGACAAGTCCGGGGCGGCCGTCGACGCCGAGCCCTCGGCGACCCCCGCCGCGGCCGTCGACCCCCGGCTGCTCGTGCGCGAGCAGGGCTTCGCCGGGTACTGGACGGAGTTCCTGCGCAAGGTGCGCGGCGGTGAGCTGGGCTCGCTGCCGGTCGTCGTGGGCCTCATCGTCATCGCCCTGGTCTTCCAGATGCAGAACGACAAGTTCCTGTCGGCCTCCAGCCTCGCCAACATCGCCGTGTTCACCTCCGGCGTCGGCATCATGTCCGTCGGCATCGTCTTCGTGCTGCTCCTCGGCGAGATCGACCTGTCCGTCGGCTCCGTCGCCGGTGTGGGCGCCGCCGTGTGGGCGGTGCTGAGCGTCAACCACGGCTGGGGCGACTGGCTCTCCGTGATCAGCGCCGTCGTCTGCGGCCTGGTCATCGGCGTCGTGCACGGGATCTTCTTCGCCAAGGTCGGCGTCCCGGCCTTCGTCGTCACCCTCGCGGGCTTCCTCGGCTGGAGCGGCCTCCAGATCTGGCTGATGGGCAAGGAGGGCAGCATCAACACCCCGAGCGGCTCCGTCGTCGAGGACCTCACCACCCACTACTTCGCCGACAAGGCCGCCGCGTACGGCCTCGCGCTCGTCGCCGTCCTGCTGTACGCGGGCTCGCAGCTGCTCGACGCCAAGCGCCGCAAGGGAGCGGGCCTGCCCTCGCGCCCGCTCAGCGAGATCCTCCTGCGCACCGGCGTGCTCGCGGTCCTGTGCTTCGTCGTCGCGTACTTCCTGAACGAGCCGGACGGCGCCCGCGGCCTGCCGCTGGCCCTGGTGCTCTTCCTGGGCGTGCTCGTCCTCGCGGACTTCGTGGTCCGCCGCACCACCTTCGGCCGCCAGGTCTTCGCGGTCGGCGGCAACGCGGAGGCCGCGCGCCGCGCGGGCATCAACGTCGACCGCGTACGGATCACCGTCTTCGCGATCTCCGGCATGCTCGCCGCCTTCGGCGGCCTGTTCATCGCGAGCCTGTCCGGCGGCGCCACCAAGAGCCTCGGCAGCGGCAACACCCTGATGATCGTCATCGCGGCAGCCGTCATCGGCGGCACCAGCCTCTTCGGCGGCCGCGGCAAGATCTGGTCCGCCCTGCTCGGCATGCTCGTGATCCAGTCGATCCAGCAGGGCCTGAACCTGGAGGGCATGGCGAGTGAGATCCAGTACATGATCACCGGTGCGGTGCTGCTCGCCGCCGTCGTGATCGACTCGGTCTCCCGGCGCACCCAGAAGTCCGCAGGCCGCGCCTGATCAAGCGCTCCCGTGCCCGGTACCGGCCCCTCCGGTACCGGGCACACGGCTGTCGGTGAACTACTTGCTGAATAGAACGTTCGTTTCAGTCGGGAGTCGGTGTTCCCGGCGATTTACGGCCGATCGCGTGACGGACGACTCCCGGCCCGGACTCCGCCGTCAACGGCGGAACATTAGACTCGACTGGCCCGGCAATGCTCGAACAGCGCTACACGCTCTACTGCAAGGAGGCACGGGTGCCGCTGCTGACCCGCATCACGGGACCGCGCGATCTGGACCGGCTCAGCCCGGAGCAGCTGAACCAGCTGGCCACCGAGATCCGCGGCTTCCTCGTCGACGCAGTCTCCAAGACCGGCGGCCACCTCGGCCCCAACCTCGGTGTCGTCGAGCTGACCATCGCCCTGCACCGCGTCTTCGAGTCGCCCAGGGACAAGGTCCTGTGGGACACCGGCCACCAGGCCTACGTCCACAAGCTGCTCACCGGCCGCCAGGACTTCGACGGGCTGCGCGGCAAGGGCGGCCTGTCCGGCTACCCCTCGCGCGCCGAGTCCGACCACGACGTGATCGAGAACAGTCACGCCTCCACCGTCCTCGGCTGGGCCGACGGCATCGCCAAGGCCAACGAGGTCCTGAAGAAGGACGACCACGTCGTCGCCGTCATCGGCGACGGCGCGCTCACCGGCGGCATGGCCTGGGAGGCGCTGAACAACATCGCCGCCGCCAAGGACCGCCCCCTGGTCATCGTCGTCAACGACAACGAGCGCTCCTACGCCCCCACCATCGGCGGCCTCGCCAACCACCTGGCCACCCTGCGCACCACCGACGGCTACGAGCGCTTCCTGGCCCGCGGCAAGGACCTCCTGGAGCGCACGCCCGTCGTCGGCAAGCCGCTGTACGAGACGCTGCACGGCGCGAAGAAGGGCCTGAAGGACTTCATCGCCCCGCAGGGCATGTTCGAGGACCTCGGCCTGAAGTACGTCGGCCCCATTGACGGGCACGACATCGAGGCCCTGGAGTCCGCGCTCGCCCGCGCCAAGCGCTTCAACGGCCCGGTGATCGTGCACTGCATCACCGAGAAGGGCCGCGGCTACAAGCCCGCCGAGCAGGACGAGGCCGACCACTTCCACGGCATCGGCCCCATCCACCCCGACACCGGGCTGCCCATCGCCGCCGGCGGCATGGACTGGACGTCCGTCTTCGGCGAGGAGATGGTCAAGCTCGGCCGCGAGCGCGAGGACATCGTGGCGATCACCGCCGCCATGCTCCAGCCCGTCGGCCTGAAGAAGTTCGCCGAGGAATTCCCCGACCGGGTGTACGACGTCGGCATCGCCGAGCAGCATGCGGCCGTGTCCGCCGCGGGCCTCGCCACCGGCGGGCTCCACCCCGTCTTCGCGGTCTACGCCACGTTCCTCAACCGCGCCTTCGACCAGCTCCTGATGGACGTGGCGCTGCACAAGTGCGGCGTCACCTTCGTCCTGGACCGCGCGGGCGTCACCGGCACGGACGGCGCGTCCCACAACGGCATGTGGGACATGTCGATCCTCCAGTGCGTGCCCACGCTGCGCATCGCCGCGCCGCGCGACGCCGACCAGGTCCGCCTCCAGCTGCGCGAGGCCGTCGAGGTCGACGACGCCCCGACCGTCGTGCGCTACTCCAAGGGCGCCGTCGGCCCGGCCGTCAAGGCCGTCGCCCGCGTCGGCGGCATGGACGTGCTGCGCCGCCCGGACGTGCCCAGGCCCGACGTGCTCCTCGTCTCCGTCGGGGCCCTCGCCCCGATGTGCCTGGAGATCGCGGACCTCCTCGACAAGCAGGGCATCTCCACGACCGTGGTCGACCCGCGCTGGGTCAAGCCGGTCGACGAGGCGATGGCGCCGCTCGCGGAGCAGCACCGGGTCGTCGTCACCGTCGAGGACAACTCCCGCGCCGGAGGTGTCGGCTCGGCGATCGCGCAGGCGCTGCGGGACGCGGGCGTGGACGTGCCGCTGCGCGACTTCGGCATTCCGCCGCGGTTCCTCGACCACGCCTCGCGCAAGGAGGTCATGGCCGAGATCGGCCTGACAGCGCCGGACATCGCCCGCCAGGTCACGGGGCTCGTCGCCAAGCTGGACGGCCGCGTCGAGCGCGGCCGCGCGGCCGTCGACTCCGTCGAGCCGGTCCGCGACTGACCCGCCCGGGCGGGCGGGGCCGAGCCCCCGCCCGCCCGTCGTCACCGCCGCGCGCGGGCGGACCACCCGGACAGGCGTAGGTTTCGGGTCCCTTCGCGTGAATCGGCCCGTGCCGGGGCACTCGGAGTACCTCCCCTCTCGATCATGTCGAACACGACTCGCGTGGGAGGTACGCCAGTGAGCAGCACCCTCTTCCGGACGAAGAAGGTCGAGCAGTCCATCCTCGACACCGAGGAGCCAGAGCACGCGCTCAAGAAATCCCTGTCCGCGCTCGACCTGACCGTCTTCGGCGTCGGCGTGATCATCGGCACCGGCATCTTCGTGCTCACCGGCACCGTCGCCAAGAACAACGCGGGTCCCTCCGTCGCCCTGGCCTTCGTCGTGGCCGGCGTGGTCTGTGCCCTCGCCGCGCTCTGCTACGCCGAGTTCGCGTCGACGCTCCCCGTGGCCGGGTCCGCGTACACGTTCTCGTACGCCTCACTCGGCGAACTGCCCGCCTGGATCATCGGCTGGGACCTGGTCCTCGAGTTCGCGCTCGGCACGGCGGTGGTCGCCGTCGGCTGGTCGGGGTACATCGCCTCGCTGCTCGACAACGCGGGCTGGCAGCTGCCCGAGGCCCTCAGCGGCAGGGACGGCGCCGACGGCTTCGGCTTCGACATCCTCGCCGCGGTCCTGGTCCTGGCGCTCACCGGCATCCTCGTACTCGGCATGAAGCTCTCCGCGCGGATCACCTCGCTCGTCGTGGCCGTCAAGCTGGTGGTCGTCCTCGTGGTGATCGTCGCGGGCGCCTTCTTCGTCAAGGGCGAGAACTACGACCCGTTCATCCCCGAGTCGCAGGCCGTGGAGGCGGGCAACGGCCTGCACTCCCCGCTGATCCAGCTCATGTTCGGCTGGGCGCCGGCCAACTTCGGTGTCATGGGTGTCTTCACCGCCGCCTCGGTCGTCTTCTTCGCCTTCATCGGCTTCGACATCGTCGCCACCGCCGCGGAGGAGACCAAGAACCCGCAGCGGGACATGCCCCGCGGCATCCTGGGCTCGCTGCTCATCTGCACGACCCTGTACGTGGCCGTGTCGATCGTCGTCACCGGCATGCAGCACTACAGCGAGCTGTCCGTGGACGCCCCGCTCGCCGACGCGTTCAAGGCCACCGGGCACCCCTGGTACGCGGGCTTCATCAGCTTCGGCGCCGCCGTCGGCCTGACCACGGTCTGCATGATCCTGCTCCTGGGCCAGACCCGGGTGTTCTTCGCGATGAGCCGCGACGGGCTGCTCCCGCGGTTCTTCTCGCGCGTCCACCCGCGCTTCAAGACCCCGCACCGGCCGACCATCCTCCTCGGGGTGATCATCGCGGTCGTGGCCGGGTTCACCCCCCTGAGCGAACTCGCCGAGCTGGTGAACATCGGCACCCTCTTCGCCTTCGTCATCGTCGCGATCAGTGTGATCATCCTCCGGCGCACCCGCCCCGACCTGCACCGCTCCTTCCGCACCCCGTGGGTGCCCGTGCTGCCGATCCTCTCGGTCGCCGCCTCGCTGTGGCTGATGCTCAACCTGCCCGCCGAGACCTGGGTCCGCTTCGCCGGCTGGATGCTCCTCGGCGTCGTCGTCTACTTCCTCTACGGGCGCTCGCACAGCCGCCTCGGGAAGCACGAGGAGACCAGCGTGGGCGAGGTGCTCCGTCCGCCGGGTCGCGACACGGAGTGACCGATGCGCGCCGCACTCCGGCCCCGTACATCCCGTTTCGACGGGAAGTGCGGGGCCGGATAGCGTGCGGGCCATGCGCGCCGAGCCGCTCGCTCCACCACGCTCCGTATCCGCCGCCGCCCCTCCCGCGTCCGGCTACTGGGCCCGCCTCGTCCCCGCCCTCGCGCTGCTCGCCTGCGCCACCCGGATCCCGTCCTTCGCCCGGCCGCTGTGGAACCCCGACGAGGGCTTCCTCGCCGTCCAGGCCGGGCTCCTGGCCGACGGCGGCGAACTGTACGAGACAGTGGTCGACCGCAAGCCGCCGCTGGTGCCCTGGCTGTACCGGGCCGCCTTCGCGGTGGGCGGCGACGCGTCCCTGACGTCCGTACGCGTCCTCGCGATCGGCGCCCACCTGCTCACTGCGGTCCTGCTCGCCTCGCTCGCCCGCCGCCGCTGGGGCGACGGCGCGGGCCGCACCGCCCCGGTGCTGTATCTGCTCGCCTCCGTGGGGCTCAACCCCGAGGACGCCCAGGCCGCTACCTTCGAGGTCTTCATGCTGCCGGGCACGGCCGCCGCCATGTGGTGCGCGGACCGGTGCCGCTGGGGGCCTGCGGGGGCCGCGGTGGCGTGCGCGTTCCTGGCCAAGCAGACGGGGGGAGCGGTCCTCGTGCCCGTGCTGTGGCTGCTGTGGCGGCGGGGCGGGCGGCGCCGGGACGCGCTGCGCCTGGCCGGAGGGCTCGGCGCGCCGGTGCTGGCGGTGGCCCTCCTGACGACCCCCGCGGGCTTTGTCTTCTGGACGGTCACGGGCTCGGGCGCGTACGCCTCCCTGACCGGCTCCGAACTCCACGTCCTGCTGCGCGGGACGGCCAACGCGCTGCTCCTCGGCGTCGCCTGCGCGGGCCTTTGGCCGCCGGTCCTCCGGGCGCTGCGCATCGCGCGGACCGGCGCGGCCGACCTGTGGCTGTGGCTTTGCGCCTCGGCGGCGGCCGTCGCGCTCGGCTTCCACTTCTTCGGCCACTACTTCCTGCAACTGACGCCCCCGCTCGCCCTCCTGGGCACGGCCGCGCTCCAGGTCCTGCCCGGCGAGCGGACGGCGCGGGCGATCCTGACGGCCGCGTGCGCGTGCTCGCTGTTCCTCGCCTGGGGGCTGCTCGCGCCCCGACCGGAGCTGGCCCACGCGGAGCGCCTCGCGCGGGAGGTGCGGGCCCGCACGGCGCCCGGCGACCGGGTCCTGGTCTGGGGCATGCACCCCGAGACGTACTGGTTCGCGGGGCGCGCCCCCGTCAGCCGCTATCTGACGGCCGGGCTCCTGACGAACTACAGCGGCGGCCGCGACGGCTCCCAGGTGGGCGAGGCGTACGCGGTGGCCGGGGCCTGGGAGACCTTCCGCGCCGAGCTGGCCGCCCGGCCGCCCGCCGTGATCGTCGACGACTCCCGCGGCAAGCCGTACGGCCCGGACCGGGTGCCGGGCTTCGACCGGGTGCTGCGCGAGGGGTACGAGCCGGTGGGGGACGTGGGCGGGGCGGTGCTGTACGAGCGGGGGTGACCCGGGAGAGGGCGGTGCTGTACGAGCGGGGGTGACCCGGGGGACGGCGGCGCTCCGGCCTGCCGTCCGGCCCCGGGTCACCGCGGCCGGGCGGCTACGAGCCCGCCCGCCGCCAGCCCCGCGTCACCTCCGCCATCGCCGCGACGGCGGCCCGCCGGTGCTTGCCCTCCTTGCGCAGCTTCGGGGCGAACTCGACGTGCAGGAACTCGGTCTCCTGCTCGGCGGCGTCACGGCCCTGCATATTGGTGCGGCCCTCCAGGGGGCAGGAGCGGGCCCAGGCGCGGCAGACCTCGTAGCCCCGGCGGCGCAGCCCGTCCGCGAGGTCGCGGCCCGCGGCGACGGCCACGCGGCCCTTGCCGGTGGAGGCGACCACGTCGTGGTCCGGCGCCGAGTCGTCGGCCATGCCGTGGATCTGGATGCCGGGCAGTCCGCGCCGCGCCAGCTCGTCGCAGATGGCGTGGAATACGCTCTTCCGCCGGTGCGCCACGTCCGCCTCGTTGCCGCGGCCCGCTTTGCGATGTGCGCCAGCGATGATCAGTACGCCACCTGGTGAGCGCCGCATGAGCTGGACGCCGAGCCGCTCGGTGTTCTTGTCGGCCACCGGGTGCGGGACCTGCGCGGACCATCGCACGGGGGAGTCGAGGTCCACGTACACCCGGCCCCAGCCGCGGGGCGCGGGCGCGTGGTCGGAGCGGTCGGTGACCTCCGCGTAGCGCCGCCCGGTGGCCGCGTCGGTGATCGTCCGCACGGTGAAGTCCACGTCGGAGAGGCGGCGCTCGGCCCGCTCCCGCTTCCGGTCGACGAGCAGGGCGACGCCCTGGGCGACCTTGCGGCGCTCGACGACCGTGGGACGCCGGTAGCCGGTGTCCGCGGCGAAGTCCGAGGTGTAGTCGGTGACCAGGCGCTCCAGGTTCTCCTCGTCGCTGCCGTCGGCGTCGGTGGGGCGGCTCCCCGGTGTCGAGGGCGCGGACGACGAGGGCTCGCGCTCCGGCGACCGCGCCCCGTCCGACGCGGCGGGGCGCCGCTCCCCGTCGGAGCCGGACGGCGAGCCGCACTGCGTGAGGCTCGCCACCGCGGCGAGCGCGACAGCGACCCCGACCAGGGGACGAACTCGACGCCGCTTTGCGTTTGTTATCGACCGAATTGGAGGGTGAGTCATGGTTGTATAAAGATATCCTCGTGATGACACGTCCCTCCCGCAGGCTAATAACGACCTGCGCAGCCTCGCTCGCCCTTCTGGCGGGCACCGCGTGCGGCCCCTTCGGCGGCGATGACGACAAGGCCTCCGACGGCGGCCCCTCGTTCACCGTCGCGGCCGCGGGCGACATCCTCATCCACCCTCAACTCACCGAGCAGGCCCGCAAGGACGCCAAGGTGACCGGCAAGGGGGAGAAGGGCATCGACTTCGGGCCGATGCTCGCCGGGATCAAGCCCGTCATCAGCAAGGCCGACCTCGGGATCTGCCATTTCGAGCCGGTCGTGAGCAAGCCGGAGGGGCCCTTCCAGAGCTACCCGGACTTCCTGGTGCCGCCGCAGATCACCACGGCGGTCAAGGGCGTCGGCTACGACCAGTGCTCCAGTGTGTCCAACCACACCCTCGACCACGGCCCCAAGGGCGTCACGCGCACCCTGAACGCGCTCGACAAGGCGGGCCTGAAGCACACCGGCTCGGCGCGCAGCGCGGCCGAGGCGAAGAAGCCGCTGATCACCACGGTCAAGGGCGTCAAGGTCGGCCAGATCGCCTTCGCCTTCGGCTTCAACGGCCGCGAGGTGCCCAAGGACAAGCCCTGGATCGTCAACCAGAACGACTTCGACAAGATCGCGGCGGCCGAGAAGGCCACCCGCGCCGCCGGCGCCGACGTGGTGATCCTCAGCATCCACTGGGGCCGCGAGAACCAGCCCAACGCCAGCACCCCGCAGATCAAGCTCGCCCGCCGCATCGCGGAGGAGACCGGGATCAACCTGGTCATCGGCCACCACGCGCACGTGGTCCAGCCGATGGAGAAGATCGGCGACACCTGGATCGCGTACGGACTCGGCAACCAGGTCGCCCGGCACGACGTGCCCAGCGGACTGACCGAGGAGGGCGCCATCGGCTGGTTCACCTTCAGCAAGCGCGGCGACAAGTGGAACGTCGACGCGAAGTACGTGCCCACCTTCACGGAGATCCCGCCGGACCCGGACGAGACCGGGGAACTGCCCAAGGGCGCCGTGAAGGACCACCGCCTGCTCGACGTCGCCGCCACGCTGCGTGACGGTAAGGACCTCAGCAAGGAGCGGCGCTCGCGCTACCGACTCGCCTTCGAGCGCACCCAGGGCACGCTTCTCAACCGCGGAGCCGGCCAGGACGGCCTGTCGGCCCTGGAGGACCTGCCGGACTGAAACATTCCGTGAAGCCCGGAGTAACTCCAGGTCACAACGGCACGGTTGCCCGCGGGGCGGTGATGAAGTGATCTTTGACGTAGGTCACATCTCGCCATCCCCGTACATCCATTCCCGTCCCTGACGGGTCAAGACCTTCCGATCGCACTCGCGTGCGCCCGAGCGCCGCCGTGCGCCCACCGCGTTGATTCCGTACTCAGTGTCACGAACGTGTCACTCCAGGAGAGGAGCACCCCCTTGGCCGCTTCGCCCACGAAGCGGCGGCACAAGGTCCGCCGAAGGACCGACATGTCACTCATCGGCGGCATACGCCCGCCGATCGCCGTGCTGTCGGTCCTGCTCCTCGCCCTGGCGGGTGTCACCGCCCTGACCCTCGGCCGCGTGGGTCAGGACGCGGTGCCGAAGGCCGTCAAGCAGTCCCAGCAGCACTTCGCCGAGGACGGCGCCATCGCCCTGCGCGCCTCCATCGACGAGTCCGTCACCGACCTGACCCGCACCGCGGGCCTGTTCAGCGCCGGCGACCCGGTGCCCGCCGACGCCGTCCTCGACAAGATCGGCAGCGTCTACCAGAAGTGGATGGGCACCGCCGTCGTCGAGATCCGGTCCGGCAAGCTGCTCGCCGCCCGCGGCGAGAACGTGCCGCTGGCCGCCATCGACCGCTCCAAGCTCAAGGACGACGACGGCCTCCAGCCGCGCATGGTCCGCCTGGAGAACGGCGAGACCCGCCTCCTCGCCTTCGCGGTGCTCAGCTGGAAGGGCCAGCCGCAGCAGCTGCTCGTGGCCTCCACCAGCCTGCGCTTCCCCGGCATCAGCCTCGGCAACTTCCGCGCCATCGCCGTCGTCGGCCAGGACGGCAACGTCCTGAGCACCGACGGCATCCCGGAGCCCGAGCAGGTGCTCACCGACCTCCAGCGCAAGGAGGTCAAGCAGTCCAACAAGCAGCTCAAGGCCTTCGCCAAGGCCGCCGCGAAGAAGTCGCGCCTGCACCCCCTGTCGGTCAAGGAGCCCGGCTCCGGCGGCTACAAGGGAGTCAGCGGCTATCTGATCGGCGACAGCTTCCTCAGCGAGCGGTCCGTCGCCGGCTACGCCACCCTCGCCGCCCCCGAGCCGGGCGAGCAGACCGTGGCGACCCGGCTCGGCCTCAGCGTCGTCGCCATGCAGCCCGTCGCCGAGGACGAGGACCGGGCCGACAGCTCCGCTTTCGGCCTGATCGCCGCGGGCGCCCTGCTGCTCATCGGCGGCGTCACGGTCTTCCTGCTCCTGCGCACCGTGCAGCGCCCGCTGATCCGGCTCTTCCTGGAGAGCCGCCGCCTGACCCGCGGCGACCTGAACCGCCCGGTGACCGTGCCCAAGTCCGGCGAGGCCGCCCGCATCGGCGCCGCCCTCGAACGGCTGCGGCGCCAGCTGCTCGGCGAGCCCGCGGCGGCGAGCGAGACCCCCACGCGCCGCCGCAAGTTCGGCAGCCGCACCCTCATCGCGGTCTGCGGCGTGCTCCTGCTCGTCTGGTCGGCGCCCCTGCTGCTCCTGCTCAACCGCGCCGGGGACGACGTCCAGGTGCCGCAGCAGCTCGTCAACGACCAGCGCGAGCGCACCGACACCCTCACCGACCGGGTCCGCCGCGCCCTCAACGAGGGCCACGCCGACCTCACCTCGGTGGCCTCCCTCATCGGCGCCCGCACCGAGCCCGACGACATGGGCAGGGTCCTCGAGAGCACCCTGAACCAGCACAGCCGCTACCGCTCCCTGTACGTCCTCGACAAGGACGGCAAGGTCCTGTCGAAGGCCGGCCAGGACCCGCGCAGCCCCTCCGGCAAGGAGCCGTCCGACGAGGCCATCCGGGTGCTCGACGACGGCGGCAAGGAGCCGGTGATCATCGGCACCGCCGAGGTGCCCGGCCGCGACGGCGCCGCCGTCGTGGGCGAGTTCCGCATCGACTTCCTCAACTCGCTGCTCAAGCGCCCCGGCCTCGGCGCGGTCCGCGTCGTCGACAAGGACCGCAAGGTCATCGGCGGCAACACCGGCTACTTCGAGTTCGAGGGCCTGCCCAGCGGGCGCCTCGACGCGCTCGTCGAGGGCACCAGCCAGAAGGTCGGCCTCAGCCCCCGGCCCAGCGGTGTGCTCTACCGCGACGGCGGCGACATCCAGATCGCGGCCGCGGCCCCGTTCGTCGGCGGCGGCGCCGCCAAGTCGCTCGGCTGGACCGTGGTCAGCTGGCAGCCCGCGTCCAAGCTGCCCATCCCCGCGTACACGTTGCAGAACCGCACGGTCCTCGCGGGCATGCTCGGCGTCACCGCGGCCGCGGCCTGCCTCGGCTGGCTGCACATCGTCGTCGTACGGCCGCTGCGCAAGCTCGCTGACCAGGCGGAGGCACTGGCCGACGGCGACCGCAAGACCGTCCTGTACCCGGTCCACCACGACGAGGTCGGCGCCGTCACCCGCAGCCTGGAACTCATCAGGCAGCAGCTGCCCACGGGCGCGCAGCGCAAGCGGGACGGCGTGTCGGCGCCGCTCGCCGGAAGGAACTGAACCGCCGTGTACTTCCTCTTCACCGTCCTCGTGGTGTGCTGCGCCGTCCTGCTGGTCGCCGGGGTGATCGAGCAGCGGCGGCACTTCACGAACCTGGAGCACATACCGACGCGGGTGCTGGTCAACGGCATCCGCGGCAAGAGTTCCATCACCCGCCTGTGCGCGGGCGCGCTGCGCGGCGGCGACCTGACCACCGTCGCGAAGACCACCGGTACGGCCGCCCGGTTCATCCACCCGGACGCCACCGAGGAGCCGGTCTACCGCAAGTTCGGCATCGCCAACGTCGTGGAGCAGATCGGCATCGTGCGCCGCGCGGCGGCGTACAACCCGGACGCCCTGGTCATCGAGTGCATGGCGGTCATGCCCGCGCTCCAGGAGATCAACCAGTCCAAGCTGATCCGCTCCACCATCGGCGTGCTCTGCAACGTCCGTGAGGACCACCTCGCCGAGATGGGCCCCACCCTCGACGACGTGGCGCGCTCCCTGTCCCGCTCGATGCCGGAGAACGGCATCTGCGTCACCGCGGAGAAGGACCGCTTCGACATCCTCAAGGAGGAGGCCGACGCCCGGAACTGCGAGCTGATCTACGCCGACCCCGAGACGGTCACCGACGACGAGCTGCGCGGCTTCAGCTGGTTCACCTTCAAGGAGAACGTGGCGATCGCGCTCAAGGTCGCCGAACTCCTCGGCGTCGGCCGCGAGGTCGCCCTCCAGGGCATGTACGACGCCCCGCCGGACCCCGGTGTCCTCTCCGTCGAGCGGTACGTCACCGAGGACGCCAAGAAGCTCCGCTTCGCCAACGTCTTCGCGGCCAACGACCCCGAGTCGACGCTGATGAACATCAACCAGCTGCTCGACCTCGGCGCGATCCACCGCCCGCTGAACGTCGTCATCAACTGCCGCCCCGACCGCGTCGAGCGCAACGGCCAGATGGGCGAGATCATCCCCGACCTCCAGCCGGAGAAGGTCTTCGTCATCGGCCACCCCGCCAAGAGCGCCATCGACGCCATCCCCGCCGAGTGGCGCTCGCGCGCCGTCGACCTCGGCGGCGACCGGCGCGACCCCGAGGAGTTCATGGGCCAGCTGCTCGGCCAGCTCGGCCAGGACTCCTCGCTCGTCGCCATCGGCAACATCCACGGCCAGGGCGAGGTGCTCCTGGAGCACCTCGCCGAACTCCCCGCCGACGAGAGCGAGGACCCCGCGCCCGCCCCGGCCGCGGCGAAGACCGCCGAGGGCGTCGTGGAGCGGACCCAGCCGACCCCGATGTACGAGCCGCACATCGACCCGTACCAGCACTACCCGGAGGCGTACGAGA
Source organism: Streptomyces sp. NPDC045778 (assembly GCF_056431945.1). Classification (NCBI taxonomy): domain Bacteria; kingdom Bacillati; phylum Actinomycetota; class Actinomycetes; order Kitasatosporales; family Streptomycetaceae; genus Streptomyces; species Streptomyces sp. NPDC045778. The sequence continues at coordinate 194,318 of NZ_JBWKJZ010000007.1, read as the reverse complement.
ACCGCTACGCCCACCAGCAGCTCACGCCGGCCGTGCCCGTGCACGTGCCCGCCCAGCGCACCGCGGAGCAGCAGCCGTACGGGGCGTACCAGCAGCAGTACGAGCAGCAGTACGAGCAGCAGTACGAGCAGCACCAGGGCTACGACCAGCAGCAGTACGCCCAGCACGGACAGCAGGCGCAGTACGGGCAGCAGAGCTACGACCAGCACCAGCACCAGCACCAGCAGTACGACGCGTACGCGGCGCAGGGCCACCAGGGCCATGCGCCGCAGGACGCCTACGCGCCGCAGGAGCGCTACGGCCAGGAGGCCGCGTACGAGCCCGCTTCCTACGAGCCCGCCCCGTACGAGGCGTATCCGCACCAGCAGGTGCCGCACGCGCCCGAGCCCCCTCAGCCCTCTGAGCCCCGCGGCCTGTTCGAGCCGCGCGTCCCGCCCGTTTCCCCCGCCGCCGACGACACGCAGCAGTGGCACAGCCCAGGAGAGCCCCGTTGATCCCCTCCGTCCTCACCCCCGAGATCGCCGCGATCGGGATCGCGCTCGGGCTGCTCTTCTCCCTGGTCTGCTATCTGACGACCAACCTCTCGCCCGGCGGCATGATCACCCCGGGCTGGCTCGCCCTGACCCTCGTCGAGGACCTTCAGCGCGCCGCCATGGTGGTGGGCGTCACCGTCCTCACGTACGTCTGCACCCTGCTCATGCAGCGCTTCATCATCCTGTACGGCAAGCGTCTGTTCGCCGCGGTCGTCCTGACCGGTGTGGTGCTCCAGGCCACCGTGATGATCGTGCTCTCGATCGAGTTCCCGCTGATGTACAGCAACCAGACCCTCGGCTTCATCGTGCCGGGCCTGATCGCCTACCAGCTCGTGCGCCAGCCCAAGGGCCCCACCCTGCTCGCCACGGGCTCGGTGACGCTCATGGCCTACGTCGTCCTCACCGCCGGGATTCTCCTCGGCTTCATGCCGTCCGCCTGACCTCGGCCTGACTTCCGGAGCCACACATGCCGCCCAAGAAGAAGCGTCCCGCCCTCCACGCCGCGACCGTGCTCGCCCTGCTCGCGGGCAGTGCCTTCCTGACCGTCGAACTGCGCAAGGACGAACAGGACAAGGCGCCCGAGGTCCAGGCCGTCACCGACACGCCCGGCCGTCTCAGCAACGGCGCCTCGGCGCAGGGCGGCAAGCAGACCTGGGAGCGGCTGCGCAACCCCGACCGCTCCGTGCTGCGCACCGAGGGCGGCAAGGTGCTCGCCACCTTCACCGACGGGGCCCGCTCCGCCACGCTCACCGGGCCGAGCCGCACCTTCACCGAGCCCGCCAACACCAAGTCCCGGGTCGTCACCGACGACTGGGTCCGGCTGATGCCGGAGGTGTGGCGCAAGGGCGCGGAGAAGGAGAAGTGGTTCAAGGACTGGTACAAACAGTACGCGGGCAGCGAAGAGGACGACATCTTCGCCATGGCCTTCCAGTACGTCGAGGGCGCCCCCGTCAAGAAGGACGACGAGGGCATCGCCTACCGCGGTGACGCCAACTTCGGGCCGCTGAACCCCAACGGCAGCGAGGGCAACGACCTGCGCGAGGAGCAGTCCGACTTCTACGACTACCTCGGCATCCCCTACACCTTCCGGGACGGCACCACCATCCAGCCCGAGGCCAAGCGGGCCCGCGCCATGGACTGCTCCGGCTTCATCCGCACCGTCTTCGGCTACCGCGCGCGCTACCCGCTGATGTCCTCCGACACCGCGGGCGACGGCCTGCCCCGCACGGCCAACGGCATGGCCCGCGGGAAGATCGGCACGGAGGTCATCAAGCTCAAGGGGGTCTCCGCGGCCGACCGCCCCAAGACCATCGACGTCATCCAGCCCGGCGACCTGGTCTTCTTCAAGCTCGACGCCCGTACGAAGCAGCGGCTCGACCACGTCGGGATCTTCCTCGGCCACGACGCGGACGGCCACAAGATCTTCATCTCCAGCCGGGAAGAGGTCAACGGCCCGACGATCGGCGACAAGGGCGGCACGTCGCGCCTGGACGGCAACGGGTACTACGCCTCGACCCTGCGCAGCGCGAAGCGGCTGTAGCGGCGGCGCTGGACCGGGCATGGACCGGGGCGCTACCGCGCCGTGCCCGCCCCGCCGCTACCGCGGCGGTCTTTCCCACCCGCCCACCCGGAACTCCCCGGCTTCGCGGGCCGGGCCCCGACGCGGAGCGCTTGCGGGTGGTGCCCTTCCCCTGCACCCCGGTCCCAGGTGGGGGCGGGTGGGCGGGACTGCCCCGGCGGCGCGCAGTGCGGCCCGCGTCGACGGCGGCAGCCGCCGCCCCCCGCTGTGGGCAATCGTCCCGCTGGGCGGGACGGGTGGGCACAGCGCCAGGTGCCGGGGCAGCCGCGTGGCGGGCCTAAGAGGCCGGGCGGACCGTGCGGGGCCCGACGCAGGTGGCGCCGTGGGCGTGGACGCGGGCGCGCAGGCCCCGGTCGGCGGTGACGACGACGCAGGGGCCCGCCGCCTCGGCGACCAGCTCCACGATGCGGTCGTCCCCGCTCGCGGGCGCGGAGTCGACCCGCACCCCGGGCACGGAGGCGACCCCACGGGCCTGCCCCTCCACCACGAGCACCACGTCGAGAGGCCCGGGCACCCCGTCCACGCCGCCCTCGGCACAGGGCACGAGCCGGTCCCGCAACCGCTCCGCCGCCCCCTTGCGGTCCCGCCACCAGCCGTCCGGCACGGACCCGACCACGTTCGCGGCGTCGACCACCAGGGTCACTCTCTCCATGCGGCAAGGGTCGCACGCCCGGGTGCGGCACCAGGGCCCCCGCCCATTAGAGTGGGTTTCACCGCACCCGCCCCTCGCCCCGGAAGCCGCATGCCCCCAGCCCCCACCTCATCGGCCGTGAACGGCGACTGGCTCGTCCGCGGACGCGACGGCCGGCTCTGCGTGTACGCCTTCGGCCCGGACGGCACCACCGTCGTGTGCCGCACCGAGCGCGTCCCCGGCGGCCCCTGGACGGCCCCCCGCGTCGTCGGCGGCGACCAGCGCGTGCACCCGGTGCTCGCCGTCTCCCAGGGCGCCGACGCCTACGCCCACCTGGTCGCGTGGCGCCCCACCGTCCCGGGCGAGTCCGGCCTGGTGCACTCCACGCACTTCCAGCCGCACCTCGCCGCCCTGGACTGGAACCCCCTCGGCCACCCGAACAAGAAGGGCGACCGCACCGGCACCCCCGCCGTCACCGTCGACGCCGAGGGCCGCGCCCACGTCTTCGTACCCAACAGGGGCGGCGGAGTGAGCATGCGCGGACAGAAGCAGGCGGGCGGCTGGGGGCCCTGGCGCGACCTCAAGGGCCAGGGCGTCCAGGGCGAACTCGCCGTCGTGACCGCCGAGTCGGGACGCGTCGTGGCGTACGCGAGCACGCCGGACACGATCCTGCGCTGGCGCCAGAGCGGCCCGGGCAAGGTGCCCGTCATGGACGAGCCGCTCGCAGTCCGTGCCCGCCCGGGCACCTTGCGCGCGCTCGCCACCTCCGCCGAGCACACCACCCTCTTCTTCACGGACCAGGAGGGCCACGTGTGCGCCTGGCGCGGGGACGAGGAGCCCGCGCGGCTGCTGCCCGCCGCGGGCCCCGGCCCGGTCGTCGCCGCGCGGTGCGAACTCGACGGCTACGACTGCACGTTGCTCGCCCAGCGCGCGGACAGCGGCCGCGTCGCCTTCGCCGCGTACCCGACCGAGCTGGAGTCGGCGGGCGCCTGGTGGGCCGAGTCGGGCCCCGCCCTTCCGGTGGACGCGCGGCTCGCGCTCGGCGCGGACGCCACGGGCCGCGTGCTCGCCGCGACCTTCGTCCCGGGCACCGACGACCTGCGCCTGACCTACCGCAAGGACGAGCCGGGCCTCGCCCTCAAGGCGTGGGAGCAGCCGCTCTCCGGCCGCTGAAGGAGTACGGAAAGGGGCCCGGCCCGCCGACTGGCGGACCGGGCCCCTTTCCGGTGTCCTCGTTACGCGGGGACGCTCGCGATCCCCTGCTCCAGGAACCGCTTGCCGTTCACGCGCTCGCTGACGCCCTCGCGGTCCAGGTACGGCGTGACGCCGCCCAGGTGGAAGGGCCAGCCCGCGCCGGTGATCAGGCACAGGTCGATGTCCTGCGCCTCGGCGACGACGCCCTCGTCCAGCATGAGGCCGATCTCCTGGGCGACCGCGGCCAGGACGCGGTCGCGGACCTGCTCCTCGGTGAGGACCGTGTCGCCCTGCTTCAACAGCGCCGCGACCTCCGGGTCCAGCTCCGGCTTCCCGCTGTCGTAGACGTAGAAGCCGCGCTTGCCCGCCTCCACGACCGCCTTCAGGTTCGGGGAGACCGTGAAGCGGTCCGGGAAGGCGCGGTTCAGCGTCTCGGAGACGTGCAGGCCGATGGCCGGGCCGACCAGCTCCAGGAGCACGAGCGGGGACATCGGCAGACCGAGGGGCTCCACGGCCTTCTCGGCGACCTCGACCGGGGTGCCCTCGTCGATGACGTTCTGGATCTCGCCCATGAAGCGGGTGAGGATGCGGTTCACGACGAACGCCGGGGCGTCCTTCACCAGGACCGCGGTCTTCTTCAGCTTCTTGGCGACACCGAAGGCCGTGGCCAGCGATGCGTCGTCGGTCCGCTCGCCGCGCACGATCTCCAGGAGCGGCAGGATCGCGACCGGGTTGAAGAAGTGGAAGCCGACGACCCGCTCGGGGTGCTTCAACTTCGACGCCATCTCGGTCACCGAGAGCGAGGAGGTGTTGGTGGCGAGGATCGCGTGCGCCGGGGCGACCGCCTCGACCTCCGCGAACACCTGCTGCTTGACGCCGATCTCCTCGAAGACGGCCTCGATGACGAAGTCGGCGTCCGAGAAGCCCTCGGCCTTGTCCAGGACACCGGTCACCAGGGCCTTGAGGCGGTTGGCCTTGTCCTGGTTGATGCGGCCCTTGCCGAGCAGCTTGTCGATCTCGGCGTGGACGTATCCGACGCCCTTGTCGACGCGCTCCTGGTCGATGTCGGTCAGGACGACCGGCACCTCCAGGCGGCGCAGGAAGAGCAGGGCCAGCTGCGAGGCCATCAGGCCGGCGCCGACGACGCCCACCTTGGTGACCGGGCGGGCCAGGTTCTTGTCCGGCGCGCCCGCGGGGCGCTTGGCGCGCTTCTGCACCAGGTTGAAGGCGTAGATGCCGGAGCGCAGTTCGCCGCCCATGATGAGGTCGGCGAGCGCGGTGTCCTCGGCGTCGAAGCCCTTCTGGGCGTCGCCGCCCTTCGCGGCGGCGATGATCTCCAGGGCGCGGTAGGCGGCCGGGGCCGCGCCGTGCACCTTGGAGTCGGCGATGGCGCGGCCGCGCGCGACCGCCGCGTCCCAGGCCTCGCCGCGCTCGACCTCGCCGCGGGCCACCTCGACGTCGCCCTTGAGGACGGAGGCCGTCCACAGCAGGGACTGCTCCAGGAAGTCGGCGCCCTCGAACAGCGCGTCGGCGATGCCGAGGTCGAAGACCTGCTGGCCCTTGAGCTGCTTGTTCTGGTTCAACGAGTTCTCGATGATGACCGAAACCGCCCGGTCCGCACCGATCAGGTTCGGAAGGAGCGTGCAGCCGCCCCAGCCCGGCACGAGACCGAGGAAGACCTCGGGCAGCGAGAAGGCGGGCAGCGCCTTCGACACCGTGCGGTAGGTGCAGTGCAGGCCGACCTCGACGCCACCGCCCATGGCGGCGCCGTTGTAGTACGCGAACGTCGGTACGGCGAGCGCGGACAGGCGCTTGAAGACGTCGTGGCCGCCCTTGCCGATGGCCAGCGCGTCCTCGTGCCGCTTGAGCAGCTCGACGCCCTTGAGGTCGGCGCCGACGGCGAAGATGAACGGCTTGCCGGTGATACCGACGCCGACGATCGTGCCCTCGGCGGCCTCCTTCTCGACCTGGTCGATCGCGGCGTTCAGGTGCGCGAGCGACTGCGGGCCGAAGGTGGTCGGCTTGGTGTGGTCGAAGCCGTTGTCGAGGGTGATCAGCGCGAAGCGCCCGGCGCCGGACGGCAGGTCGAGATGGCGTACGTGCGCCTGCGTGACGACCTCGTCCGGGAACAGCTCGGCGGCACCCTTCAACAGCTCAGCGGTGGTGGTGCTCACTTGTCGCCTCCGGCGTCCTTGTGGTGCGGGTTCTCCCAGATGACCGTCGCGCCCATGCCGAAGCCGACGCACATGGTGGTGAGGCCGTAGCGGACCTCCGGCTGCTCCTCGAACTGCCGCGCGAGCTGTGTCATCAGCCGGACACCGGAGGAGGCCAGCGGGTGGCCGAAGGCGATGGCGCCGCCGTACTGGTTGACGCGCGCGTCGTCGTCGGCGATGCCGTAGTGCTCAAGGAAGGCGAGCACCTGGACGGCGAAGGCCTCGTTGATCTCGAACAGGCCGATGTCACCGATGCCGAGCCCGGCCTGGGCGAGGGCCTTCTCGGTGGCCGGGATCGGACCGTAGCCCATGACCTCGGGCTCCACGCCGGCGAACGCGTAGGACACGAGCCGCATCTTGACCGGCAGGCCGTTCTCGCGGGCGAAGTCCTCGGAGGCGATGATCGCGGCGGTGGCACCGTCGTTGAGCCCCGCGGCGTTGCCCGCGGTGACGCGGCCGTGCGTACGGAACGGCGTCTTCAGCCCGGCGAGGTTCTCCAGGGTGGTGCCGGGCCGCATCGGCTCGTCCTGGGTGGCCAGGCCCCAGCCGGTCTCGCCCACCTCGGCGTTGGTGTTCCGGACGGAGATCGGCACCAGGTCCTGCTGGATCTTGCCGTTGGCGTAGGCCTTGGCGGCCTTCTCCTGCGAGCGCACGGCGTATTCGTCGGCGCGCAGCTTGGTGATGGAGGGGTAGCGGTCGTGCAGGTTCTCGGCGGTCATGCCCATGAACAGGGCGGACTCGTCGACCAGCTTCTCGCTCACGAACCGCGGGTTCGGGTCGACGCCCTCGCCCATCGGGTGGCGGCCCATGTGCTCGACACCACCGGCGATCACCGCGTCGTACGCGCCGAAGGCGATGGAGCCCGCGGTCGTGGTGACGGCCGTCAGGGCGCCCGCGCACATGCGGTCGACCGAGTAGCCCGGCACGGACTGCGGCAGGCCGGCGAGGATTCCGGCGGTGCGGCCGATGGTGAGGCCCTGGTCGCCGATCTGCGTGGTCGCGGCGACGGCGACCTCGTCGATCTTGGCCGGGTCGAGAGCCGGGTTGCGGCGAAGCAGCTCCCGGATCGCCTTGACGATCATGTCATCGGCGCGGGTCTCGTGGTAGATGCCCTTCGGGCCCGCCTTGCCGAACGGGGTGCGGACGCCGTCGACGAAGACGACGTCCCTGACGGTACGAGGCACGATGGCTCTCCTCCAGGGTGCGGTGCGCCTGCGGCGCGCTTCCTGGGGTCATGCTACTTACCGGTAACTAGTAGGCCAAGGGTGGTCCCGGGGAGGCCCATGTCACATGTGGCCCCCCTGGCCTGAACCTTGCGCCCGGGCCCCGCGCACCGTCCGGGCGGGGCCTCTGGCCGGGCCCGCCCGCCCCGCGGGACGACGGCCCACGGCGGGCGGGCGGGCGGGTGGGAGGAGAGGCGGCTAGGCCAGCGCGGCGGCCAGGGCCGGGGCCACCTGGGCGATCTGCCAGGGGCGGGCGCCGTGGGCGGCGAGGGCCGCGGAGACGGTCTCGACGGTCACCTGCGCGGGCGGCTCCCAGCACACGCGCCGCACCGTGTCCGGAGTGATCAGATTCTCCTGCGGCATGGCCAGCCGCTCCGCCAGCTCCGAGACGGCGGCCCGCGCGGCGGACAGCCGTGCCGCGGCGGCGGGGTCCCGGTCCGCCCAGGAGCGGGGCGGCGGCGGCCCGGTCACGGCCTGACCGGGCTGCGGCAGCTCCGCCTCGGGCAGCGCCTTGGCCCGCTCCACCGCGGCCTGCCACTGTTCGAGCTGGCGGCGCCCCATGCGGTGCCCGAAGCCGGGCAGCGCGGTCAGGGCGTGTACGCCCGACGGCAGGGCGAGGGCGGCCTCGACGATGGCGCCGTCGCTGAGCACCTTGCCGGGCGAGACGTCACGGCGCTGCGCGATCCGGTCGCGGGCCGTCCACAGCTCCCGTACGACGGCCATCTGACGGCGGCGCCGCACCTTGTGCATGCCGGAGGTGCGCCGCCAGGGGTCCTTGCGGGGCGGCGCGGGCGGCGCGGCGGCGATGGCGTCGAACTCCTCGCGGGCCCAGTCGAGCTTGCCCTGGCGGTCCAGCTCCTTCTCCAGGGCGTCGCGCAGGTCGACGAGCAGCTCCACGTCCAGGGCGGCGTACCGCAGCCAGGGCTCGGGCAGCGGGCGCGTCGACCAGTCCACGGCGGAGTGGCCCTTCTCCAGGACGTAGCCGAGGACGCTCTCCACCATCGCGCCGAGTCCGACGCGCGGGAATCCGGCGAGACGGCCCGCCAGCTCCGTGTCGAAGATGAGCGACGGGATCATGCCTATTTCCCGCAGGCACGGGAGGTCCTGGGTGGCTGCGTGGAGCACCCATTCGGTGTCGGCGAGGGCGTCGCCGAGTGCGGACAGATCGGGGCAGGCGACGGGGTCGATCAGCGCGGTGCCCGCGCCTTCGCGGCGCATCTGGACGAGGTAGGCGCGCTGGCCGTAGCGGTAGCCGGAGGCGCGCTCGGCGTCCACGGCCACCGGTCCCGTACCAGCGGCAAATGCCGCGATGACCTGCGCGAGCGCGTCCGGGTCCGCCACCACGGGCGGGATGCCGTCGCGTGGTTCGAGCAGGGGTGTGGGAGTCCCGTCGACAAAGACGCCTGTGACGCCTTCGTCCGGAGGAGCGCCTCCGGTGGTTCGCAGTGAGCTGTCTGCTGCGGTCTCTTGGGCGTCGGTCACCTGTCAAGGGTATCTGTGAACGGACGGCGCCCGTCGACGGAACGTTACGTCGACGGGCGCGCAGGGGGTGTAAATCAGTCAGTGGATGATTCCGGTGCGAAGGGCCACCGCTACCATTCCGGCCCGGTCTCCGGTGCCGAGCTTGCGGGCGATGCGGGCGAGATGGCTCTTCACGGTCAGGGCGGACAGGCCCATGGAGACGCCGATGGCCTTGTTCGACTGGCCCTCGGCGACGAGCCGCAGGACCTCGACCTCACGGCCCGACAGCTCGCGGTAGCCGCCCGGGTGGCTCGGGGCGCCCGGGGGGCGGCGGTGCATGCGGGCGGCGGCGGAGCCGATGGGGGCGGCACCGGGACGGGTGGGGAGCCCGACGTTGGTGCGGGTGCCGGTGACGACGTACCCCTTCACGCCGCCCGCGAGGGCGTTGCGTACGGCGCCGATGTCGTCGGCGGCGGACAGGGCGAGCCCGTTGGGCCAGCCCGCGGCGCGGGTCTCGGACAGGAGGGTCAGGCCGGAGCCGTCGGGAAGGTGGACGTCCGCGACACAGATGTCACGGGGGTTGCCGATGCGGGGACGAGCCTCCGCGATCGACGAGGCCTCGATGACGTCCCGTACCCCGAGGGCCCACAGGTGGCGGGTCACGGTGGAGCGGACACGGGGGTCGGCCACGACGACCATGGCGGTCGGCTTGTTCGGGCGGTAGGCGACCAGGCTTGCGGGCTGCTCGAGGAGAACGGACACCAGGCCTCCTGGGGTGGCGGCGGGACGGCCCTGCTCGGGGAAGAAGCCGGGGCGAACCGTATGTTTCAAGGTCACAGACCTCTTCGGCACCTCCTGTCCCGGCCTTTAGGGGATGATCACGATTTGGTGAGTAACAATTCGGGGCGATTCGGACATGCGATCGATCATCCGACGATTCACCTGGGCGTATGGCGCGCCCGGCGCGTCAAGCGGGCGCACGCGCCCCCAACCCGTGCGACGGACCGGCCGTCGTCGCGAGTGACGCCCCGCCGCCGCCCGCGCGGGCTCAGCTCGGGCGCGGGCCCCGGCGCTGCGGCAGCGTGACCACCGAGCCGTCCGCGGGCCCCGCAGGGGGCAGCCCCGCGATCTGGCACAGCAGATCGCACCACGCCGCGAGATGCGCCCCCGCGTCCGGCACGCCCCCCGCGCCCTCCCGCGGCGTCCACGAGGCGCGGATCTCGATCTGCGAGGCGGGCGGCCGCTCCGCGAGCCCGCCGAAGTAGTGCGACCCCGCACGCGTGACCGTCCCGCTCGGCTCCCCGCAGGAGAGCCCGCGCGCCTGGAGCGCCCCGGTCAGCCACGACCAGCACACCTCGGGAAGCAGCGGATCGGCGGCCATCTCCGGCTCCAGCTCCGCCCGCACCAGGGTCACCAGGCGGAAGGTGCCCTTCCAGGCCTCGTGCCCCGCCGGGTCGTGCAGCAGCACCAGGCGCCCGTCCGCCAGGTCCTCGTCCTCCTCGACGACCGCCGCCTCCAAGGCGTACGCGAACGGCGCGAGCCGCCGCGGTGGCCGTGTCGGGTCGATCTCGACCTGCGGCCGCAGCCGTGCCTCCCGCAGGGCGTCGACCGCCGCGCGAAACGGCGGCGGCGCCGTGTCCGCCACCACCCCCTGCGCTCCGTCCATCTCGCCAGCGCCGTCCGACCGTTGTCCCTGAGCCGCAGCCATGCGGGGAAGATTAAGGGGAACGGCGGCTTCGCGCAGTCACCCCGCCGACGCGCGGCGAGGTGTCCCGCCCGCGCCGGGCCGCCCCGCGGCCCGCGCCCGCCGTCGAACACCGACGGGCTTTCTCGCCGCGGCCGGGGCCGTGCGAGACTTTCCCGGTGACTGTCAACGACGAGGCCACCGGCCAGCAGCCCGCAGCGACGTACGACTCCGCCTTCCTCAAGGCGTGCCGGCGCGAGGCGGTGCCGCACACGCCCGTGTGGTTCATGCGGCAGGCCGGGCGCTCCCTGCCCGAGTACCGCAAGGTCCGTGAGGGCACGGCCATGCTGGAGTCCTGCATGCGGCCCGACCTCGTCACCGAGATCACCTTGCAGCCGGTGCGCCGCCACGGCGTCGACGCCGCCATCTACTTCAGCGACATCGTCGTCCCGCTGAAGGCCATCGGCGTCGACCTCGACATCAAGCCGGGCGTCGGGCCCGTCGTGGAGCGGCCGATCCGCTCGCGCGCCGATCTCGCACAGCTGCGCGACCTCACCCCGGACGACGTCTCGTACGTGACCGAGGCCATCGGCCTGCTCACCGGCGAGCTGGGTGGCACCCCGCTCATCGGGTTCGCCGGTGCGCCGTTCACCCTCGCGAGCTACCTCGTGGAGGGCGGACCGAGCCGTAACCACGAGCACACCAAGGCGCTCATGTACGGCGACCCGCAGCTGTGGGCCGACCTGCTCGACCGGCTCGCGGAGATCACCAGCGCCTTCCTCAAGGTGCAGATCGAGGCGGGCGCCTCCGCCGTGCAGCTCTTCGACTCCTGGGTGGGCGCCCTCGCGCCCGCCGACTACCGCCGCTCGGTCATGCCCGCGTCGCGGAAGGTCTTCGACGCCGTGGCGTCGTACGGCGTGCCGCGCATCCACTTCGGCGTCGGCACCGGCGAACTCCTCGGCCTGCTCGGCGAGGCCGGGGCCGATGTCGTCGGCGTCGACTGGCGCGTGCCGCTCGACGAGGCCGCCCGCCGCGTGGGCCCCGGCAAGGCGCTCCAGGGCAACCTCGACCCCGCCGTGCTCTTCGCCCCCCGCGAGGCCGTCGAGACCAAGACCGACGAGGTGCTCGCGGCGGCGGCCGGGCTCGAGGGCCACGTCTTCAACCTGGGCCACGGCGTGCTGCCGACCACCGACCCGGACGCGCTGACCCGCCTCGTGGAGTACGTGCACACGCGCACGGCCGTCTGACCCTCACATCCGGCGGCCGGGGACCTGCGGCAGCGGCGGTTCCCTCCAGGGGTTGGAGCCCGCGCCCGGCACCGCGCAGTGCACCCCCGCCCCGCGCCGCGCCGCCGTGCGCGCCGCGAGGCGGGCCAGGGCGGGCGGCACCCCGTACACGAGGTGGCAGAACCGGTCGGGGGAGTGCCGCGCCGTCCACGGCGGGGCGCTGAACGAGCGCAGGTACGTCGTCCAGTGCCCCTCGAAGGTGACCAGCAGGTCCGCGGCCCGCGCATAGCCCGGGGTCTCCGGATGCGTGCCCGGGTTCAGGACCACGGGGCCGAGCCCGCGCTCGCGCGCACGCCGGACCAGGCGCCGGCAGGGGCGCAGCTCGCGGCGCCCCGCCGCGATCCGGTCGAGGAAGCAGCCGTCGACCCGGTAGAAGTCGAGGTGCCGGTCCAGATCGGCGGCGACCGCGGCGGCCGGGCGCTCGCCGTAGGCCGCGTCGACGTACCCGAGCACCGGCACCCCCGCCGACCGCAGCGCGTGCGCGGCGACGGCGAACGCCGGGTCGGGGGCCGCGCCCGGCCCGTCGGCGGCGTTGAGCACGACGCCGTACAGGTGGGGCGCGGCCGCCACGAGCGCCCGCCAGGCCGCGGGGGCCACGGCCGGATGGACGTACAGCGGGACGAGCAGCGGGCTCATCGGCGGTCCGCGGGGACGCGTGCCCCGGCGCCGTCGGCCGCCCACAGCGCGGCGAGCGCGGCGGCGAGGGAGTACCGAGGGCCCCAGCCCAGCTCCCGGCCGGCGGCTGTGACGTCCGCGCACTGCCAGGGCACCGCCGCGGAGCGGCCCACGGCGGGCAGCGACTCCTCGACGCGGCCCTGGAAGCCCGCCGCCCGCACCAGTCCGTGCACCAGGTCGCGCACCGGCGCGGCCCGGCCGCTGCCGACGTTGAGCAGGCGGGGCACCGGGCCCGGCGCGGTCACCGCAAGGTCCACCGCCCGCGCGACGTCCCGGACGTCGACGAAGTCCCGGAACGCGGACAGGTCCCCCACGCGGACGGTGCCGTGCGGCGACTCGCCGACGGCGCGCCGCAGTTCGGCGGTGAGCCGGCCCGGCAGGCCCGCCGCGGGCGCGCCGGGGCCGACCGGGTTCGTCACACGCAGGACCACCGCGTCGAGCCCCGACGACGTCACCGCGAGGGTGCCCGCCAGCTTGGTGGCGCCGTAGGGCGCGACCGGGTGGGCCGGGTCGTCCTCGGCGGTGCGCGCGCCGCGCGGCTGGGGCCCGTACTCGGCGGCGGAGCCCAGGTGGACCAGGCGGGCCCCGGGCGCCGCCGCGCGCAGCGCCTCGCACAGCGCCGCCGGGCCGCGGGCGTTGACCTCCGCGAGGGTCAGGGCGGTGCCGCCGACCGCGCCCGCGCAGTTCACGACCGCGTCGGGCGCGGCCCGCGCGAGCAGCTCCACGAGGTCGCCGGGGGCGGCCGTGGCCAGGTCGCAGCGCAGGTCCGCGGCCCGGCCGCGGCCCGCGGTGCGCAGCCGCGCGCCGGGCAGCGCGCGCAGCCGCGCGGTGAGGTGCGCGCCCAGGTAGCCGGTCGCGCCCAGGACGAGGATCCGCATCGCTCAGGCCCCCTTGAGCAGCAGGGAGCGGTGCGTGGTGAACTCGGCGTTGGCGCGGTCGTAGTCGTCGGGGCGGCCGATGTCCAGCCAGTACCCTTCGAACTCGTAGGCGTGCGGCGGGTTCCCGGACTTCAGCAGGTCCAGGACCAGCTCGTCGAAGCCGAGCGGCAGGCCCGGCGTGTACGGCGCGAGCGTGTCCCGGCAGACGCCGTACACGCCCATGGAGACGCGGTAGTCCACGCTCGGCTTCTCGGTGAACGCGACCACGCGCCGCTCCTCGGTGGTCAGGACGCCGAAGTCGATGTGCACCTCGCGCGGGTAGGTCGCGATGGTCAGCGGGGCCCGCGCGTCCTGGTGTCCGCGCAGGACGTCCGCGAAGTCGAGGTCGGTGAGGATGTCGCCGTTCATGACCAGGAAGTGCTCGGGGAGGCGGTCCTTCATGGTGAGCAGCGGGCCCATGGTGCCGAGCGGGCTCTCCTCGGTGGAGTAGCCGACGCGCAGGTTCCAGCGCGAGCCGTCGCCGACGTAGGCGCGGATGATGTGGCCGAGGTGGCCGATGGCGAGGGTGCAGCTGGTGAAGCCGGCCGCGGCGAGCTGGCGCAGGACGATCTCCAGGATCGCGTGCTGGTCGCCGATGGGGACCAGCGGCTTGGGCAGCGCGGTGGTGTACGGCCGGAGCCTGACGCCCTTGCCTCCGGCGAGGATGACTGCGTGCATGGGGGTGCTCCTGTCTGTGAGTCGGCGATGATGGAGCGTCAGATGTTGTACGTGTCCGTCTTGTAGCGGGCCAGGTTGGCGGGGTCGAGGAAGAACGCGACGGTCCGGGCGAGGCCTTCCTCCAGGCCGTACCGCGGGCTCCAGCCGGTGGCCTCACGCAGCCGGGTGGCGTCCGCGACCAGGCGCATCACCTCCGACGCGGCGGGGCGCACGCGCTGTTCGTCCTCCCGCACGTCGAGGGCGGTGTCCATCACCTTGCCGATGAGCCGCACCAGGTCGCCGACGGAGATCTCGCCGCCGGTGCCGGAGTTGAAGGTGCGGCCGAGCACGGCGTCGGCGGGCGCGGTGCCGACGGCGAGGAAGGCGCGGACGGTGTCCTCGACGAACGTGAAGTCCCGGGTGGGCCGCAGATCGCCGAGCGTGACGGCGCGCTCCCCGGCCGCGACCTGGCCGATCACCGTGGGGATGACGGCGCGCATGGACTGGCGCGGGCCGTAGGTGTTGAACGGCCTGAGCGTCACCACGGGCGTGGCGAAGCTCGCGTAGTAGCTGTCGGCGAGCCGGTCGCCGCCCGCCTTCGAAGCGGCGTACGGCGACTGGGTGTTGATGGGGTGGTCCTCGGTGATCGGCACGGTCAGCGCGGTGCCGTACGTCTCGCTGGTGGAGGTGTGCACCAGGCGCGGGACCTCGGCGTGCCGGACGGCCTCCAGGACGTTGAGGGTGCCGGTGACGTTCGTGTCGACGTACGAGTGCGGGGCCCGGTACGAGTACGGGATCGCGATCAGCGCGGCCAGGTGGTAGACGATCTCGGCGTCGGTGACCAGGGCGTGGACCGAGCCGGGGTCGCGCACGTCGCCCAGGACGGTCTCGACGTCGGCGAGCACGTCGGCGGGCAGCGTCTCCAGCCAGCCGTACGACGAGAAGGAGTTGTACTGGACCAGCGCGCGCACGCGGTGGCCCGAGGCGACGAGCGCCTCCGTGAGGTGGGAGCCGATGAAACCCTCGGCTCCGGTGACGACGGCGAGCGGTGCGGACGTCATGCGGGTCTCCTGGCGGTCGTGGACGTGACGGGGCGTGCGGGGTGTGCGGTACGCGATGCGCTGTTCAGCCGTGGGCGGTGGGGCTGCCCAGGAGGCGTACGGCGGCGGCGAACAGGGCGAGCGCCGCCGCCGTACAGCCCGCGAGCTGGGCCGTGTCCGCGGGCAGGTCCGACAGACGGGGGAGCGCCGTGGCCGCGGCTGCCGCGCCCAGGCAGAGCGCGGCGGACGGCCAGGCCACGCCGAAGGCCTGGAGCAGCAGCGCCGTCCACAGGGCCGCGCCCAGGGCGAGCAGCGGGCCCGGCGGGGTGTCGGTCAGCGGGAGGCCCGCGCCGAGGGACGCCAGATAGGCGGCGACGCACAGGCCGAGCGCGCGGGCGGCGCGCAGCCGGAAGCCGAGCGGGGTGGTGGAGGCCCGCAGCGCGCCTGCCGCGAGCCCCCGGAAGCGGTAGAGCAGCCACTCGGCGGGGCCCATGCTGAGGGTGAGCACGATGACGGCGTACGGGTCCTCAAGGCCCGCGGCCGTCGTGAGGGTCCCGGCGGCGAGCCCGAACAGGCCGTAGGGCAGCGAGCGGACCAGGGGCGGCGGGGCCCCGGGCGCCGGGGCGGTGGCCAGGGCGGTCCGCAGGGCGAGCCCGGCCGCGCCCGTCGAGAGCAGCACGGTGAGCACCGGCAGGCCCAGGCCGACGGCCGGCGGCGGGTGCCCCCAGGGCAGCACGGCCGCGCCCGCCACGACGGGCAGCAGCGCGACGGCGAGCCGGCGTTCGTGGCCGAGCACGAGGAGCACGCCCGCCGCCGCCAGATAGCAGGACTGCCCGGCGGCGAACACGGCGGCGGGCCCGGGCCCGGCCACGGCGAGCCCGGCGAGGGCCGCGCCCCCGACCCCGGGCGGAGCGCCCCGCAGCAGGGTGCGCGCCGCCTCATGACGCCCCGTCACGAGGCGTACGTACGCCCGGTGGCTGAGCGCCTGCGACCAGGCCCAGGACACGAGGGCGGCGGCGATCAGGCCGTGCGGGCCCGCGTCGCCCCAGGCGCCGGACGCGAGGAGGTAGGCCGCGCCGGGCAGCGCGAAGAGCAGGGCGCGCAGGGCGCACTTCGCGTGGTCGGGCCGCCACGGGTCGGGTGGCGGCGGCGGGTCGGGGTGGCGGCGCGGCACCCGCAGGTACAGGGCGTCGGCGAGCGCGAACAGGTCGCGGTGGCCGTACTCCTGCTGGACCCGCTCGCCGGTCATGCCCTGCGACTCCAGGACCGCGGCGACCTCGTCGGCGTGCACGGCGGCCCCGATGTCGTCGGCCAGCTCGGCCGCGAGCGCGTCGACGGGGTCGTCGGGGCGCGCGGGGCGCAGGCCCGCGGGGCGGGGCGGGGACCCGGAGGGGCCGCCCGTGGCGGCGGGGCAGGACGTCAGGCGCCGCCGTGCCGCGGGCGCGGGCGCGGGGTCGGCCCTGGCCCAGGAGGGGCGCGGGCGGCCGGGCGCGGCGCCGGGGGCGTGGTCGGGCAGCGCCCAGGACGGGCGGCGGCGCAGGGCGAGCCCGTCGACGCCGTCCTGGTGGGGTGGCAGGGCCAGGGGTCCGCTCATCCGGCCGCCTCGCTTCCGGCGAGGCCGTAGGCGGCGGGGCCCGCCGCGCCGGGCGGTCCACCGGCACGGGGCGCGGGGCCCGCCGCCAGCTCGTGGTAGATCTCCCGGAACGCCTCCACGGTCTGCCGCAGCGTGAACTGCTCGATGACGCGGAGCCGGGCCGCCGCGCCCATCGCGGCACGGCGCCCCGGGTCCGAGAGCAGCTCCACGGCCGCGTCCGCCATGGCCTCCGGGGCGCGCGGCGGCACCACGAGCCCTGCCGGGCCCACGGCCTCGCGGACGCCGCCGACGTCGGTGGAGACCGTGGCGCGGCCGCACGACATGGCCTCGATGAGGGTGAAGGGGAAGCCCTCGCTGATGCTGGACAGCATCACCACGTTGCCCGCGGCGTAGGCGTCCCTGATGTACTCCACACGGCCCTCGAAGGCCACCGAGTCCGCGTGGCCGAGCGCGGCCGCCAGGGCCGCGCAGCGCTCCCGGTAGGCCTCGCCGCCGCGCGGGGTGCCGCCGAACAGGCGCAGCCGGGCGTCCGGTACCCGCTCCTTGACCAGGGCGAAGGAGCGGATCAGCGTCTCCAGGTCCTTGATCGGGTCCACCCGCCCGGCCCAGCTGAGGGTGGGCGTGGGCGGCTCGGGGCCGGCGGGCGGGAACGCCTCGGGGTCCACGCCGTTGTAGACGGTGCGGATCAGCGCCGGGTCGGCGCCGCCGCGCTCCTCCCAGAGCCGGTTGTAGCGGTTGCCGGGCGTGATCAGGGACGCGCCGCGGTACGACTCCTCGGCGAGCAGCCGGAAGAAGCCGAGCAGGACCGCCTTCACCGGCCAGCGGTAGGGGCCCGTGCGGTAGCCCAGGTAGCGCTCGCGCAGATACACGCCGTGCTCGGTCAACAGCAGGGGCACGCCGTGCAGGTGACGGGCCATCAGGCCGGGCAGCACCGCGATGCCGCCGCTCACCGCGTGTGCCACGCCGTGCTCCGGCGGGCGCGCAGCGAGCGGCCGCAGGGCGTGTTCGAGCAGGTGGGTCGCGGTGACGGCGTCGTGCAGGGTGGGCCGCGCCGCGGCCACCGCGAGGCCCGGCGCGCGCCACACCGCGGCGAGCACGCCGACCGCGCCGTCGCCGCGCAGCGCCGGGGAGAGGGCGCCGTCCCGGGCGTACCCGGCCAGGGCGTACAGAGCCGGGGCGAAGGCGCTCCCGGCGGTGGGGTCGAGCAGGGCGGTGAGGAGGGCCTCGTAGTGGGCGAGGAGGTCACGCCGCGCCCGGCCCCGCGGGGCGCGCCCGGCCGGGGCGGGGCCCCACATGGGCAGACAGACCGGCTGGGCCACGTGCGGCGGCAGCTCCCAGGCGAGGGGCTCGCGCCCGGTGCCGGTCACCGCGAGCACGCCGAAGTCGACATCGGGCATCCCCCGCACCAGCTGGTCGCACCAGACGCTGACGCCGCCGTGGCTGTGGGGGTAGGTGCCCTCGGTCAGCAGCGTGACGCGGGTGCGCCCGGGCGTGCCGGGCGGGGGTGCGGGTAACGGCACCGTCGCGGACGGTGTGGGCATGGGTGCGGCTCCCCGAGTGATGTCGCGGGTGGCGGGCGGCGGCGCGCCGGGGCGGGTGGGGGGCGCGCCGTGTCGCCTTGGTGCGTGAGGGGCGGGGCCCCGCTGAGCCCCGTGGTGCTCAGCGGCCGGCCGCCCGGCCCGCGGGAGGCGTGGTCGGCAGCGTCAGGGTCACCTTGTCCTGGAGCGGCCCGGGGGAGACCCAGCCGGAGGATCTGCCCGCGTACGGCGTGCCGAACGTGTCGCTGCCGCCGCCGAGTTGCCGCCGCGTCCCGGTGGGCATGGTGGCGGTCGCGGCGACCCCCTCGGGCGCCTGGACGGTCACCGTGTCACCGATGCGGTACGCCGTGACGTGCCCGGCGTCCAGGGCCGCGTCCCAGGCCGCGCGGGAGCGCAGCTCGGCCCCGATGTCGGCCATGCGCGGGTTCACCAGCGGCGCGGACTTCGCGTACAGCGCGTCGTAGGTGTCGAGCACCTGGTCGAGGACGGGGTAGGCGATGCGGTCCTCGGCGAGGTTGGACTGGTGGATGAAGTGCGGCCGCGGATCACCCGACAGGGCGTGGCCGAGCGCGGTGGCGGACTCCACCGGCACGATGTGGTCCTCGTACCCGGTCTCGGTGTCGAGCGGCTCGTCCAGACAGGTCATGACCGGTGAGTTCTCGCACAGGCCGCTGCCGCCGTCGGACGTGCGGGTGTAGATCCAGTTGTACTCGTCCACCTGCTCCTCGACGCGGCCCGCGTTGTAGAAGACGTTCATGGGGTGGCGCGGCACCGTCAGGGCGGGCCCTGCCTGGCGCTGGGCGGGCTCGCGGGAGTTGTCCGAGCCGAGCCAGCGCACGTCGTTGTCGCGCAGCGCGGGGGCCAGGTTCGGGTTGTCGTCGGGCTGTTGCGGCAGGACGCGCAGGCCCGAGTGCTCGCCGGTCACCAGCTCGCCGTCGTCCAGCGGAAGCCGGGCGCGCCCGCCCCAGGCGCGGTTGCGGGATATCTGGTCGTCGATCTCGGTCCGCGACACGTACTTCGTACTGCCGTCCCCGTTCTTCGCGCAGCTCCAGGGCACCTTGGAGACGTCCTGCTGGCAGCCGAGGAACGGGTGGTCGTAGGTGTGGTTGACCCAGCGGAAGGAGCCGCTGTCCTCGACGAGGTGGTCGGCGAGCGGGTCCTCGCCGTCGTTCTCCTCGCGGTACAGCTCGCTGCCGCCGCCGTTGTAGGCCATGTCCAGCGGCAGGCCCCGCCGCTCGGACCACTCGGCCGCGTACTCGGCGTCCTCGGGGGTCATCCGGATGCCGTCCTGCCGGCCCTGGCCGGGCTCGCAGTCGACGTCGCCCGGGGTGCAGTTCAGGTCCGGGTCCCAGCGGTCGTCGGAGCCGAAGACGTCGTCGACGTGCACCGCGAAGTAGTTCCGGGACGCGCCGACGCGCACGCCCCGCGTCATCCAGTCGACCACGCCCCGGGCGAGCAGCTTGAACTGCCGCTGGTGCTGGTTGTAGATGAACGTCACCACCAGCTCGCGCCGCCCGTCGCGCCGGTACTCCCCGACGAGCGAGCCGCGCCCCGAGCCGCCCGGGACCGCCGCGTCCACGTACGGGGTGAAGTCGGCCCCCGGCGCAGGACGCGCCAGGTAGCCGTAACTCTCGCTCACAGAGGGCGAGTTGTCCTCGAACGGCACGGCCCCCGCCAGATAGCCGAACGGGCCCGTCCTGCCCGCCGCGGTGACCTCGGCGCGGACGCCGTCGAGCGAACCGCTGTACTCCGGTGTCCGCAGGCCCACTTGAGGGCGGGCGTAGGTGTAGGCGTCCACCTGCGGGATGTCGTACGTCCGCTCGTACGCGGCGAGCGCGGCCGACTCGGCCGAGCCGGCGCCGAACGGGTTGTCGTCGGGCAGCACGACGGCCTGGAACCTGGCGCGCGGCCTGCCGTCCACGGTGTCCGCGAGGAAGGCCGCGTCGATCGTCGGCCGACCGCTCTCGCGCAGGTCGACGGCGGTGAACGGCGTTCCCTGGGCGTCGAGTTCGGCGGCGAGCGCGGCGGTCGCGGGGCCGCCGTCGGTCACCACCAGGACGCGTAGGTCGATGCGGGGCTGCTCCGCGGCCGCCACGGGCCGGGCGGGCAGCGAGAGCGCGATGAGCAGAGCGCCGGCCCCGAGTGCCGCCGCCCGTGCGGTGCGATTCATTCTGGTTGTGGTCCCCTCCGCGGTCGGCTCGCGCCGGTGTGGTGACCGCGCGATCCGCCCCCCAACGGCACGCACACACCGATCGCGGTACGTGTCCGTGCCACTCTGACGCGTCACATGGTGCGACTCCGCTGTGGGTGGTGTGCCGATTCTGTGAGATCTGGCGGAAAAGAGCGGGCAACCACCGTGTGGTGTGTGAAGGAGCGCGTGGGGAGGATGGGGTTCGACGGAGTGGTGGCCTCTGCCCGGTCGCCGGGGGCCCGTGGCCGCTCACGGGGGTCGGGTCTGCCTCGCCGCCGAAGTGGTTGGCGTCCGCAGGTAAGGGGCGTGCGCGGGGCGCGTTCAGCGTTGGCCGCGCTCCCGTGGCTCGCGCGGGAACCGGCCACGTCCGGACGGTCGCGGCAGGCCGGGCGGAATCCCGGAAAGTGCCTGCTGACCTGCGGGGGTTCCGGGATGCGGGAAGAGCGCCTCCGGCCTCACGGCGCGGCCTTGCGGGGGCGCCCCATTGCGCGCCGGCGTCCCGTGGTTCCCGTGCCGGGCGGGCGGCGGAAATTGGTGCGGACCATTGGTGCCGCCGCCCCGCCCCGCTCTGTCAGGCGCTGGTCTTGCGCACCGCCGTCACCGCCTTGCGGGCGGCCACCAGGACGGGGTCCCAGACCGGGGAGAAGGGGGGTGCGTAGCCGAGGTCCAGGGCCGTCATCTCCTCGACGGTCATCCGGGCCGTCAGCGCCACCGCCGCGACGTCGACTCGCTTGGCCGCCCCCTCGCGCCCCACGATCTGCGTCCCGAGCAGCCGCCCGGTCCTGCGCTCCGCCAGCATCTTCACCGTCATCGGGGCCGCGCCGGGGTAGTAGCCGGCCCGGCTCGTCGACTCGATCGTCACCGCCTCGTAGCGCAGGCCCACCGCCCGCGCGTCCTTCTCGCGCAGGCCCGTGCGCGCGATCTCCAGGTCGCACACCTTGCTCACGGCCGTGCCGACGACGCCGGGGAAGGTGGCGTAGCCGCCGCCCACGTTCGAGCCGATGACCTGCCCGTGCTTGTTCGCGTGCGTGCCGAGCGCGATGTGCCGCTGCTGCCCGGAGACCAGGTCGAGGACCTCCACGCAGTCGCCGCCCGCCCAGACGGCCCCGTCCGCGACGGGCCCCCGCACGCGCATCGAGAGGTCCGTGAGCAGCCCGCCGTGCTCGCCGAGCGGCAGCCCCGCCGCCCGCGCCAGGTCCGTCTCGGGCCGGACGCCGATCCCGAGCACCACCACGTCCGCGGGGTACTCGGCGTCCTCCGTCGCGACGGCCCGCACCGCGCCGTCCGCACCGGTGAGGATCTTCGTGACGGCCGCGTCGTTCACCATCGTGATGCCCATGCCGGACATCGCGTCGTTCACCAGACGGCCCATGTCCGCGTCCAGGGTCGACATCGGCTGCTCGCCGCGGTTGACGACCGTCACCTCGTAGCCCCGGTGGAGCAGTGCCTCGGCCATCTCCACGCCGATGTAGCCCCCGCCGACCACCACCGCCCTGCGCCCCCGCGTCGCGCCGAGCCGGTCGAGGAGCGCCTGGCCGTCGCCCAGGGTCTGCACCCCGTGCACGCCCGGCGCGTCGATGCCGGGCAGGCGTGGCCGCTGGGGCCGCGCGCCGGTGGCGATCACGAGCTTGTCGTACGCCGTCCACTCCTCGGCGCCCGAGCCGAGGTCGCGCGAGCGCACCCGCCGCCGGGCCGGGTCGATCTCCGTGACCTCCGTTCGCATCCGCAGATCGATCGCGCGCTCCCGGTGCTCCTCGGGCGTGCGCGCGATCAGGTCTTCGCGCTCGGAGACCGCGCCGCCGACCCAGTACGGGATGCCGCAGGCGGAGTAGGAGGTGAAGGAGCCGCGCTCGAACGCGACGATCTCCAGCTCCTCGGGCGCCTTGAGTCTGCGTGCCTGGGACGCCGCGGACATGCCCGCCGCGTCACCACCGATGACCACCAGTCTTTCGCTCATGTGTCCACGCTACGTCGCCGGTCAACGCACGCGTCGCACGCCCGCGTTGCCGCCGGGTCCGGGCCGGGCGGCAGTACCCGGCCCGGACCGGGCCGCCTCAGGAACCGTCCGGCGCCGGAGGCGTGACCTCCGGCGCCCGGGGCGTGCCCGTCGGCCGCACCGTGCGCCCCCGGCCCCACCGCAGCCACGCCGCGCCAAGGAGCGCCGCGCCCGCCACGAACGGCAGCGCCGCGCCCAGGGCGACCGCCGCCCAGCGCAGCATCGTCACGAACGCGCCCCAGCCGCCCGCGAGGGCGTCCACGACGGTCGGATCGTCGTCGTCATCGCCGTCGGGCCGCCCCGCGGGGGACTCGGTGAGCGTCAGCGTGACGGTGGCGAGCGCCGTGCGGTCCTTGAGCGAGGCCTGCCGCGCGAGCAGCGCCTCCAGGTCCGCCTGACGCGTGCTCAGCTCGCCTTCGAGCGACACGATGTCGCTGATCTTCGTGGCCTTGTCCATCAGCTCCCGCACCCGCGCCACGCTCGCGCGCTGCGTCCTGACGCGGCTTGCGACGTCGACGACCTCCTCGGTGACGTCCTCGGCCTTGGCGGTGCGCGAGACGAGCCTTCCCGTGCCCGTCAGGTCGGACAGGAGCCGCGCGTACCCCTCCTGCGGCACGCGCAGGACGACCCGCGAGCGCTCCCTGCCGTGCCGGTCGCGGTCCGTGGTCTCGTCGCCGACCAGGCCGCCCGCCCCCTCGGCCGCCGCGCGGGCCCGCTCAAGGGCCTTCGGCACGTCCCGTACGCGCACGGTCAGCGACGCGGTGCGGATGATGTGCGGCCCGTCGAGCCGCGGGCGCTCGCCCGGCTTCCCCGCCCGCCCAGGGCCCTTGCCGCCTGGCTCCGCCGCCCTGCCCTTCCCGCCGGCACTCGCCGCCTCGTCGGGGAACTCCGCGGCGCCGTCCCCGCCCCGCTGCTCGGACCGGGCCGCGCCGGCGCCCGCGGCCTTCCCGTCGCCGCCCGCCTCGTCGCCGCCCGTCTCGCACCCCGTGAGCGCGAGCGCCCCCGCGAGCAGCGCGACGGCCGGCGCCGGCACGCCCCTGCATGTCCTGGCCCTCGACATGTCGTACCCCCGAGCTAGTCGTGACTGTGCCCCTACGACGCGCCGGGCGCGCGGCGCGTTCGGCCCGTACGGTCCCGAAGAGGTCCCGGCGCGGTCACGAACGGGACTCGCCCCGGCGGGAGACGCCCGGCGGGCGCCGCCGGGCGGTCTGAGACAGTGGGGGCATGCGCGCAGCGGACACAGCTACAGAGCAGGGACACGCAGGTCAGGACCGTGCGGGACGCGCGGCCCACGTCGTGGTGGTGGGCGGCGGCATCGCCGGGCTCGCCGCCGCGCACCGGGCGCTCGCGACCGGGTCCCGGGTGACCGTCGTCGAGGCCTCCGAGCGGGTCGGCGGCAAGCTGCTCCCCGGCGAGATCGAGGGGGTACGGGTCGACCTCGGCGCCGAGTCGATGCTGGCCCGCCGCCCCGAGGCGGTCGCGCTCGCCCGCGAGGCCGGGCTCGCGGACGCGCTCCAGGCGCCCGCCACCGCGAGCGCCTCGCTGTGGACGCGGGGCGCCCTCGTGCCCATGCCCAAGGGGCACGTGATGGGCGTGCCCGGCGACCCGTCGGTGCTCGCCGGGGTGCTGTCGGGCGACGGGCTGCGGCGCGTCGCCCAGGACGCGGAGCTGCCGCCCACCGAGGTCGGCGAGGACGTCGCCGTCGGCGCGTACGTGGCGGCCCGCGTCGGCCGCGAGGTCGTGGACCGCCTCGTGGAGCCCCTGCTCGGCGGGGTGTACGCGGGAGACGCGTACCGCCTGTCGCTGCGCCTGGCCGTGCCGCAGCTCTACGAGGCCGCGCGCACCCACACCTCTCTGCTCGACGGCGTCCGGGACATCCAGGGCCGGGCCGCCGCGCGGCAGCAGGACGGGCCGGTGTTCATGGGCATCGCGGGCGGCGTGGGCCGGCTGCCCCTCGCCGTCGCCGACGCGGTGCGCGCGCGGGGCGGCGAGATCCTGCTCTCTGCCCCGGCGGAGGCGGTGCGCAGGACGCCCGAGGGGTGGGAGGTCCGCGCGGCGGGCCGGGTGCTCGCGGCGGACGCCGTGGTGCTCGCCGTCCCCGCCCCGCACGCCGCGCGGCTCCTCGACCCGGTGTCCCCGGGCGCCGCCGCCGAGCTGCGGGCCGTCGAGTACGCCTCCATGGCCCTGATGACCCTCGCCTACCGGCGCGCCGACGTGTCCCTGCCCGAGGGCAGCGGCTTCCTCGTGCCGCCCGTGGACGGCCGGACCATCAAGGCGTCCACGTTCGCCTCGCAGAAGTGGGGCTGGATCGCCGACGAGGACCCGGACCTGGTCGTCCTGCGCACCTCGGTGGGCCGCCACGGCGAGGAGAAGGACCTCCGGCGCGACGACGACGAGCTGGTCGACGTCTCCCGCGGCGATCTGCTCGCCGCGGTCGGCCTGACCGCGCGCCCCGTCGCCACCCGCGTCACGCGCTGGCACGACGGCCTGCCGCAGTACCCCGTCGGCCACCACGCGCGCGTGGCCCGCGTCCGCGCGCACGTGGGCCGCCTCCCCGGCCTCGCCCTGTGCGGGGCGGCGTACGACGGGGTCGGCATCCCGGCGTGCATCGCCAGTGCGTACGCCGCCGTCGACCAGCTCGGCGGCGACTCCTCCGGGGCCGAGGAGCTGACGGCCAACCCGGTGCAGAGCCTCCACGGCGGCGCGGGAGAATAGCCTCATGAGTGACGACGCCCCCGCCAAGATCCCCAACGCCGGCAAGAAGGCCAAGGACCTCAACGAGGTCATCCGCTACACCCTGTGGTCCGTCTTCAAGCTGCGCGACGTCCTGCCCGAGAGCCGCCTCGGGTACGCGGACGAGGTCCAGGACCTGTTCGACAAGCTGGCCGCCCAGGACGTCACCGTCCGAGGCGTCTACGACGTGTCCGGGCTCCGCGCCGACGCCGACGTCATGATCTGGTGGCACGCGGAGACCAGCGACGAGCTGCAGACCGCGTACAACCTCTTCCGCCGTACCAAGCTCGGCCGCGCCCTGGAGCCGGTCTGGTCGAACATGGCGCTGCACCGCCCGGCCGAGTTCAACAAGTCGCACATCCCGGCGTTCCTCGCCGACGAGACGCCGCGGAACTACGTGAGCGTCTACCCCTTCGTGCGCTCCTACGACTGGTACCTGCTGCCCGACGAGGACCGCCGCCGCATGCTCGCCGACCACGGCAAGATGGCCCGTGGCTACCCCGACGTGCGCGCCAACACGGTCGCCTCGTTCTCCCTCGGCGACTACGAGTGGCTGCTGGCCTTCGAGGCCGACGAGCTGTACCGCATCGTCGACCTCATGCGTCACCTGCGGGCCTCCGAGGCCCGGATGCACGTCCGCGAGGAAGTGCCGTTCTACACCGGCCGCCGCAAGTCCGTGGCGGACCTGGTGGAGGGGCTCGCCTGAGCGCCGCGCTGCCAGACGGCCCGCGGGCCTGGCGTCTTCGCCCGGGCCGCGGGCCGCGGCTCCGGGTGGGGGCCGCACTCCGCGTGCCGGTCCGGGAGGCGGCCCTCCAGCAGGTACGCGTCGAGGTAGCCGTTGACGCAGGCGTTCGCGCCGCCCGCGATGCCGTGCGTGCCCGCGCCGCGCTCGGTCACCAGGACCGAGCCGAAGAGCCGCTCGTGCAGCTCCCGTGCGCCCCCGTACGGCGTCGCCGCGTCCCGCTCGGCGGCCAGGATCAGCGTCGGCGGCAGCGTGCCCGCCGGGGCCCACACGTCCACCGGCCGCTGCCGGGGCGCGGGCCAGGAGGCGCACGGCAGGTTCATCCAGGCGTTGTCCCAGGTCTCGAAGGGGGCCGTGCGCGCGAGGTCCGTGTTGTCGCGGTCCCACACCGCGAAGTCGGTGGGCCAGGAGGCGTCGTTGCACAGCACCGCGGTGTACACGGCGTTGCCGTTCTCGTCCTCGGCCGCGGCCCCCGGCCTCGGCCCCGCCTGCTCGACCAGCGGCCGGGGGTTGCCCTTGAGGTACTGCGACAGGGCGCTCGCCCGCATCGGCCAGTAGTCGTCGTAGTACCCGGCCTGCAAGAACGCCGAGTGCAGCTGGTCGGAGCCGACCGTGCCGCCCGCGGGCTCGCGGGTCACCGCCGCCCGCACCTTCTCGTACGCGCGCCGCACGGCCTCCGATGTCGTGCCGAGGCCGTACGTCCTGTGATGCTTGGCCACCCACGCCCGGAAGTCGGCCCAGCGCCGCTCGAACGCGGCGGACTGGTCGAGGTTGTTGGCGTACCAGATCTGCTCCGGGTCCGGGTTCACCGCCGAGTCGAACACCATGCGGCGCACGTGCGTGGGGAACAGCGTCGCGTACACGGCGCCGAAGTACGTGCCGTACGAGGCGCCCATGAAGGTCAGCTTCTCCTCGCCGAGCGCGGCGCGCAGCACGTCCAGGTCCCGGGCGTTGTTGAGCGTGGTGTAGTGCGGAAGGGCGTCGCCGGCCCGCTCGGCGCAGCCGCGCGCGTACGCCCGGGCCCGCTCGATCCGCTCCGCCTTGTCCGCCGGGCCCGGGTGGACCGGCGAATGCGTGGGCGCCTTCGTGAACTCCTTCGGGTCCTGGCAGGACAGCGGCGCGGAGCGGCCGACGCCGCGCGGGGCGTAGCCGACGAGGTCGTACGCGGCCGCCAGGCGGCGGAACTCCGGCAGGGCGCGGACCAGCGGGAAGTACATGCCGGACGCGCCGGGCCCGCCCGGGTTGAACACGAGCGCGCCCTGCCGCGCCACCCGGTGGCGTCCCGCCCTGCCACTGGCCTCCACGCGGCTGACGGTCAGCTTGATCTGCTTGCCGCCGGGGTCTGCGTAGTCGAGCGGGACCGTGACGGTGCCGCAGCGCACGGACGGGGGCAGGCCCTCCGCCGCGGGGCAGGCCCCGAAGCGGATGCCCGTGGCGCGGGCGCGCTCGGCGGCGACGGCGGTGCCCCGCTCCTCCGCGGCCGGCTGGGGGAAGGAGTGCGCGGGGGCGGCGACGAGGGCGGACAGGACCAGGGATCCTGCGGTCCCGTACAGGGCGGCTGTGGTTGCTCTCATCGCGGTTCTTGACCCTTTCGCACAGCAAAGCGTGAAATGTGACGAAAGGGATATTTCGCTCGGCGGTCGACGAAGTAAAGGACCGGTCCGCCGGTGTCGGCTCAATGACACTCTTGGCGCGTGGAGCGATAGCCGTCGAGGTTCGGGTCCCGGTGCGAGAGCGCGGCGCGCAGGCCCGGGTCGTTCAGGGCGCGCACCCCGCGCACGGCGAGCGCCGTGAGGTCGTCACGCGACGGCAGCGCGCCGAGGAGCAGCTGCCCCGCGGGCGAGGCCCAGCGCGAGGCGGGCACCTCGAAGCGGGCGATGGCCAGACAGCTCAGGGTGAGCAGCAGCGGCAGCGCGAACCACACCGCGACCGGCAGCTCGTCGCCCTGCCCCTGGCCGGGGAGCAGCGTCGCGCACGCCCCGAGCACGGCGATCGCGGCCGCGGCGGCCCGCACCTGCCGCAGCGCGCCCGCGATGCCGGACCGGGAGCCGTCCGGCACGGCGAGCCCCGCCGCGACGAGCCGGTCGGCGAGCGCCCGCACCGCGTCCGCGGTGGCCGTGGCCCGGCGCACCGGCGGGATCCGCGACTGTCCGCCGGGGCCGATCGCGCCGAGCACCGACCGCTCCATCGGGTCGTCCCCGGCCTCGCCGCCGGCCGGTTCCACCACCGTGGCCCAGCCGGTGTGCGCGAGCAGCAGCCGCCGCCGGCGCGCCATCGACACCAGCGCCACGTCGGCCACGCGCCCGGGCCCGCCGGACAGGAACGCCGCCTCGTAGAGCGTGAGGCTGCGCTCCGGCCGGGGGCTCCTGGCCTCGGCGGCCGCGGCGTGCACGGCGGCCAGGCACAGGCGCCCGCAGGACAGGGCGGCGACGGCACAGGCGAGGAGCAGCAGCGGAACCCAGAACATGCCGGTGTTTCTATGTGAACCTCCGGTGACGGCGCCAGCGGAATTCCACGATGCGGACGAGGATCACACGCCTCAGGGCCGGGGCCGGGGCCGGGACACGGCGGGCGGCAGCGTGAAGCTCGGCGTCGGCGTCACCGGCGCGGCGGCGGGCGGCGAGCCGCCCGGCCCTTCGACGGGGCCCGGCGGCGCCGGGGAGCGGGTCGCGGGCTGCGGGCCCGAGGTCGCCGCGTCCCGGGCGATCCCGTCGAAGTCGACGAGCCCGGTGGCCTCCAAAACCTTGATGTGGTCGAGGACCGTGGTGTTCGCGTCGTCGGCCAGGGCCCGCACCAGCGAGTTGCGGGTGGTGGCGCGGACCTGGGCGACGACGGCGAAGACCTTGCCGTGCGCGAGCCGAAGGACGTTCGCGAACTTCTCGTCGTACGCCGCGCCGCGCGCCGCGCTCAGCTCGGCCAGCCAGCGCCGCTGCTGGGCCGTGGGCTGGCTGGGCAGTTCGAGGCGCAGCTGGGACGCGACCTCGCGGACGCGGGCGTCGAGGAAGGTGTGCCCCTCCACGAGGTGCTCGCCCGCGGTGTGCACGGCCTGGGTGGTGCCGCGCTCCCCGGCCTGCTGCCCGGCGGGCAGCTCCCACAGGCCCGCGAGCCGCACCTTGGTGACGAAGTCCCGGTCGAGCGCGGACAGCGGCCCGAACGCGGTCGACTCGGTCTGCGCGTTGAGCGTGTCGAGGCCGGTGCCGGACCGGTCCTCGTAGGACCACACGGGATAGACCAGCGCGGCCAGGGTGACGACGAGCCCCACGAGCACGAGTCCGCTGCCGCTGATGAGCCCGCCGCCACGGATGAGCCCGCTGCCGCGGCCGGGTCCGCCGGGGGTGAGTCCGCCGCGGGTGAGCCCGCCGCCGCGGATGAATCGGGATCGCATGAAGCCTCCTGTAACGCCTGTGCACGCTAATGCGTGCCGGAGGCCAGGGGCCGCGTTACCGGGCGAGGTACGTCAACGTCCGTACGGGGGCGTGCACGTGAGGCGGTCGCGCACGCCCGAGGGATGCGGCAGGGCGGGCCGCGACGGGGCACACCGTCGCGGCCCGGGCGGCCGGTGCCGGGGGCACGGGGGTCAGTCGCCGCCTCCGCCGCAGCCGCCCCCGCAGCTCGACCCGCAGCCGCCTCCGCCGTTGCAGCCGCTCCCGCCGCTGCCGCAGCCGGAGCCGGAGCCGCGGGAGTCGCTGTCGCCGTCGCGGCGCGCGGTGCCGCAGCTCGACCCGCCGCAGCCGGTGCCGCCCGCGCACCAGGCGACGGGGGCGGCGGGCACGGCCGGGGCATGGCCGGCGCGCAGGTGCCGTGCCCGCGCGAGCTGCTCGCGCAGCTCGGCGTCCTCGACGCCGCGCAGTCCGCGCACGGCGACCGCGTGCGCGGCGCCCCGCTCGTCGTCGCGGGTACGGCTGCGCAGCAGGTGGAGGGCGAAGCGGCCCCTGGAGGTCGCCCGGTCCCCCGCCACCCGGAAGCAGAGCACGCCGACGGCGCCGCCGAGCAGCACCGCGAGGGCCACCTGGAGGTCCGAGTACGCGGAGTTGGACCTCCCGACCGAGGACGTCAAGGCCAGGACGAGACCGAACGGCACGCCCGCGACGCACAGATACAGATACGCGGTGATCCGGCGCCGCCAGGGCCGCAGCGGGCCCGGCGGCACCATCAGGCCGCGGGCGGCGAGCCCGTCCCCGAGCGCCTGCACGGCCGGGGCGCGCATCACCGCGGCGCGCAGCCCGTGCAGGGCGCCGGTGGGCGCGGCGGCGTACGCGGCGAGCACCGCGGCCTCCACCGGATGGCGGGCCACGGCTCCCGGCGCGGCGCCGACGACGCCGGGGTGCGCGACGGTGAGCCGCCCGTCCGCGTGCAGGGCGGCGAGCGCGGCGTCGGCGGCGCGGCCGGGCCCGCCCGCGAGGAAGGCGGCCTCGTACGCGTCCTTGAGGGCGCCCCGCGGCAGGCCCGCGCGGGCCTGCCGCGGATGGCGCCGCCGGGTCACGAGGACCCCGGCCACGACGGCGGCGCACGAGGCGGCGACGAGCAGGAAGTAGCAGACGGCCAGGGCCTCGGCGGCCGGGTCGGACAGGGCGGTCTGCGTCAGGTGGGTGCGGTGCATGGCTGGTCCCCCGAGAGCGGTGCGGCGTCGGCGCGGGGCGACGGGTCAGCGGAGTGCCCGGCCGCGGCGCAGCGCGAGCCGCGCCGTGCGCAGCCAGCGCGTCACCGGGCGGCCCGTCAGCGGGCGCGGGCCCGAGCGGTCGAGCCACCAGTGGGTGAGGCGGCCGCGCGCCGCGGCGTCCTCGGGGCGGCCCGCGAGCAGCAGGTGCTCGGCGAAGGACAGCGCGTCGCGGCGGTAGCCCGCCGTCATCGGCCGCCCGGCGGCGTAGGCGCGGAACTCGCCGCGGTACGCGTCCCCGAGGATCTCCGGCAGCTCCGGGGCGACCTTCGCCACCACGTCCGCCCGCTTGGCGGCGAGCGCCCGGCCCTGCACCCCGAGCCGCGC
Source organism: Streptomyces sp. NPDC045778 (assembly GCF_056431945.1). Taxonomy (NCBI): domain Bacteria; kingdom Bacillati; phylum Actinomycetota; class Actinomycetes; order Kitasatosporales; family Streptomycetaceae; genus Streptomyces; species Streptomyces sp. NPDC045778. Next base: position 163,447 of record NZ_JBWKJZ010000007.1, on the reverse strand, counting down.
CCGGTCGAAGCCCTCCGGCGCGGGCGTGCCGGCGACGAGCGCGGACAGGAGGGACGCCTGCGCGAGGGCCACGCGCTCGCGGGCGGTGGCGAGGGCCTCGGCGTCCGTGGCCCGCGCGGCGGCGGCCCGGGCGGCGGCGGCCCGGGCGGGGGCCGCCGGGGCGTCGGGGCCCGCGGCGGCCCTGGCCGTGGCCACCGTGGCGCGGATCGCGTCGAGTTCGCGCTCCAGCTCGCCGGGCGCGGGGAAGTTCTCGTCCCGCTCCAGGAGCACGCCCGGCGGCTCCGCGCGCGCGGCCAGATCCGCGAGGATGTCGAGGACCGGCCGCGGCACCGGGTGCGCGTGGCTGTCGTGCCAGACGCCGTCCCGCTCGAAGCCGCCCGCCACGTGCACGTACGCGAGGGCCTCCACGGGCAGTTCGGCGAGCGCCTTGGCGGGGTCCTCGCCGCGGTTCACGTGGTTGGTGTGCAGGTTCGCGACGTCGATGAGCAGCCGTACGCCGGTCCGCTCCACCAGTTCGTAGAGGAACTGGCCCTCCGTCATCTCCTCGCCGGGCCAGGAGATCAGGGCCGCGATGTTCTCCACGGCGAGCGGCACGGGCAGGGCGTCCTGCGCGATCCGGACGTGCTCGCACAGCACGGCGAGCGCGTCCCGGGTGCGCGGCACCGGAAGCAGATGCCCCGCTTCGAGCGGCTGCGAGGCGGTGAGCGGCCCCCCGGCCCGTACGAAGGCGATGTGCTCGGTGACGAGCGGCGCGCCAAGGGCTCCGGCGCGCTCCGCGAGCGCGGCGAGGCGCCCCTCGTCCGGCCGGTCGGCGCCGCCGAGCCCCAGCGAGACGCCGTGCGGCACGACCGTGACGCCGCGCTCGCGCAACCGCGTCAGGGACGCGGGCAGATGCCCCGGGCAGACGTTCTCCGCCACGACCTCGACCCAGTCGATGCCCGGCATGCGCTCCACCGCGTCCGCGATCTCCGGCCGCCAGCCGATCCCCGTACCCAACCGCACCATCGTTGCCCCCCCGTGTCGTCTTTCCTCGTCCCGTGACGCGCCTTCGCATCCTCCTTCGACGCCGGAGTCATGACCGCGACAGGGCGGCCCGAACCTTCTGATCAGCGGGTTCAGAGCTATATTTGAGGTTCGGGCCGGTCGGTGTTGACCGTGCCCGGGGGCGCGGGCGAGGGCCGCGAGGTGCCGGAGACGTCACCGCTCGGTCCCGCGGGGGCGGGCTCCGGGGGCGGGCCGCCGGGCGGCGGGGGGCCGGTGGGGCTGGCCGTGGCCGTCGAGGCGTTGCCGTTGGCGATCGCGTCGAAGTCGACGAAGCCGGTGCCCTCCAGCATGGTGATGTGGTCGAGGACGGTCTGGTTGGCGTCCGAGGCGAGCTGGCGCACCAGCGAGTTGCGGGTGCTGTCCCGCACCTGCGCGATCAGGCTGAACACCTTGCCGTGCGCGACGCGCAGCAGGTTGGCGAACTTGCGCTGGTACGTCTCGCCGCTCGCCTCCGTCAACTCCTTCAGCCAGCCCTGCTGTTGCTCGTTGGGCTGGTTGGGCAGCTCCACGTTCAGCTGCGCGGCGACCCCGCGCACCCGCTCGTCGAGGTCGGTGTGCCCGACGATCAGGTGGTCGCCCGCCTCCTTGATGGCCTTGGTGGGCGCGCGCTCCACGGCCTGCTGCCCGGCGGGCAGCTCCCACAGGCCGGCGAGCCGCACCCGCACGAGGAAGTCCCGGTCCGTGGCCGACAGCGGGCCCCAACGCGTCGATACGCTCCCGGCGCTGAGGTTCGCCTCGCCGGTGCCGGAGCGGTCGGCGTACGACCACACGGGGAACGCGAGCGCCCCCACGGTGACGACGAGGGCCGCGATGATCAGGGCCGTGCCGTTGATGTGCCTGATGGGCATAGTGCGCCGCAAGGTGCCTCCCGGGCCGCAACAGAACCGCTGACCACGCCACTTGGTGGTACGCGAAGGTACGGGAGGGGTGGGGAAGGTGTTCACCCCTGGGCCCCGCTGTGACGGGAGTCACGCGCCGCCCGCTGCGACCGAGGGAGCCCCGTCGCTCCGCCCCCGCGGGCAGGGGAGTCGTCGGTGGGGTCAGGTGGTCCGGAGTGCGGGGTGGTCGGCGACCACCGTGCAGGAGCCGGGGGCGATTTCCGTGTAGCCCGCGTCGCGGACCACGGGGAGGCCGCTCGCGGTCAGTTCGCGCCAGCGGGCGGGCGGGGCCGTGCGCACCGCCAGGGGGAAGCCCGCGTCCCGCCACGCCGCCCGGTCCGCGGCCGTCAGGTCCCACCAGGCCAGCTGCGCGCCGTGGCCCGCCTGGGCCATCGCCTTGCCCGCCGACATCGTCACCTCGGGGCTCAGCCAGAGCACCGGCGTGCCCGGCTCCGGGTCGAGCGGCGGCTCCGGGTCGTCCAGGTCCGTGCCCGACACCTGGAGGCGGGCCAGGTCCTTGGGCCAGCCGTCCAGCGGCACCGGCGGATAGACGCGGACCTCCGCCGACTTGCCCGCGACCGTGAGGCCGTCGAGGGCCTCCGCGCGGCGCCACTCCGCGCCCTTCGCCCTGCGCACCACCTTGCGGATCCGGGCGTCCTGCCAGTCCGTCATCGCCCGCGCCCACGGCCCGTCGCCGAGGGAACGCTCGTCGCTGAGGATCGTCAGGACCGCGCGCGCCGCCGTCTCCAGGGCGTCCGTACGCGCCGGGGGAGCCGCCCGCTCGATGCGCGCCACGAGCGGCAGCACGAACTGCGGCGCCTCGTCACGCTCGCTCGGCTCGGCACGGAAGGGACTGTCGGCCTGGGGTTCGTAAGCACTCACCGCAACAGTCTGCCAGGGACGCCCGACAGCGCCCCGGGCCCGGTGCGCGAGGATGGGACGCATGGGAAGCACGGGGGGCATCGGCAGTGGACCAACGGACCTCGCGATACGGCTCGACGGCGCGGGCCGCCGCTACGGCCTGCGCGGCCCCTGGGTGCTGCGCGGCGTCACCCTCGGCGTGCGCGCCGGGACCCTGACCCGCGTCCAGGGCGCGAACGGCACCGGCAAGTCCACGCTCCTGCGGCTCCTCGCCCGCATCGACGCCCCGACCGAGGGCCGCGTCCACGGCCGCCCCCGCACCGCCTACGTCCCCGAACGCTTCCCGGCCGCCCTGCCGTTCACCGCGGCCGGCTACCTCACGCACCTGGGCCGCGTGCACGGCCTGACCCGCGCGGCGGCGGCCCGGCGCGCCCACGCGTGGCTCGAACGCTTCGGCGCCGCGGGCCACGCGCACACCCCCCTGTCCGAACTGTCCAAGGGCAGCAGCCAGAAGGTCGCCGTCGCCCAGGCCCTGCTCGCCGAACCCGGCCTGCTCGTGCTCGACGAGGCGTGGACGGGCCTGGACGCCGCCGCCCGCGACGTCCTGGACCGCGCCGTCGCCGAGCACGCGGCCACCGGCGGCGCCGCCGTCTTCGTCGACCACGACCCGCGACGGCTCGCCGGGCTCGCCGACGAGACGTACGAGATCTCCGGTACGGGGGTGGAGCGCCGCGCGGAGCAGCCCGCCCGGGCCCTGGCCGCCGCGGGCCCCGCCGTGGTCATCGAGGTGCGCGGCCCGCGCGGCGCCCGGCTGCCGCCCGGCCTGCCGGGGACGGCCGAGCCGGGCCCGGAGCCGGACACCCGGCGCCTGATCGTCGCGCGGCCGCACTCGGACCTGGCCTTGCGGGAACTCCTGACGGCGAGCCCGCCCTGGCACGTCATCGGCGTACACGCGGCGCGGGAGGAGCGATGACGACGGCCCTGCTGCGGTACCAGACGGCCCTGCTCCTTCGCTCCCAGCGCTGGCTCGCGCCGGTCATCCTCTACGCGGTCTTCCTCGCCGTCGGCGTCCAGGGCGGGCAGCCCGTGCTCGACTCGCTCGCGTACGCGGCGGCGGCCCTGCTGCCCGTGACGGCCTGGCTCGTACGGATCTGCGTCACCAACGAGCCGCCCGCCGCGCGCGGCTGCACCGCCGCCGCCGCGGGACCCGGCCGCGCGCACCTCGCCGCGCTGCTCGCCGCCTTCCTGGCCGCGAGCGCCCTCGGGACGGCCGCCGCCGTGACGGTGGCCGCCATCAGCGACGCGGCGAGCACCGACCACCAGACCGCCGTGGCGCGTGGCCCCGCCGCCGCGACGGGGCTGCTCGCGATGCTGGTCAGCGCCCTGCTCGGGACGGCCGTCGGCGCCCTCACCAGCCGGCCGCTGCTGCGCTCGCCGGGGCGGGCCGTCCCGGCGCTGCTGCTCGTCGCGCTCCTGGCGCTCGTCACCACCGGCTCGCCCGCGAAGTCGGTCCTCACCGACCTCACGCGGGGTTCACGCGACGGTGTGGTGCCGCTGCCGGTGGGAGCGGTCGCGGCGGCCCTCGCGGTGACCGCGGCGGCGGTGGCCCTCGCCTGCGGGGCCTGCGCGCGCCGGGAGTGAGCCGGAGAGGCCCTCAGCCGTCCTGGTGCCGGGCACGGGCGGCCCCGATCTGCTCCGACACGCGGACCAGGCGGAAGCCCCGCTCGCGCAGCTCCGGCACGATGCGGCGCAGCGCGCGCTCGGTGGCGGGGGCCGCGCTGCGCGTGCAGTGCATCACCACGACCGAGCCGGGGCGCACGTCCCGCAGGACCTGCCGGGCCACCGCTTCCGGGTCCGTCGCGAACGCGTCGCCGCTCACCACGTCCCACTGCACCGCCGTGACCCCGCCCGGGGCCAGGGCGCGCAGCGCGGCGCGGTCGTAGCAGCCCCCGGGGAAGCGGAAGTACGGCACGGTCCGGGTGACGCCCGCCCGCCGGAAGGCGGCGAAGGCGCGCTCCACGTCGGCGCGCATGCGCTCACGGGGCAGCGTGGGCAGGCCGTAGCAGTCCGCGGTGAAGGCGTAGTGGCTGTAGGAGTGGTTGGCCACCTCGAAGAGCGGGTCGCGGCCGATGTCCCGGGCCTGGGCCGGGTACTCCTCGGCCCAGCGGCCCGTCATGAAGAACGTCGCGGGGACCTTGAGGCGGCGCAGCGTCGCCACCAGGGCGGGATCGTCGAAGCGTTCGCCCGCGGCGGCCCGGGGGCCCTGGTCGGCGGTCATGTCGGCGTCGAAGGTGAGGGCCACTGCGGGCCGCTCCGCCCTGCCGGGCGCCCTGCTGAACACCGGGGTCAGGCCCTGCGGGCCCGGCGCGAGGGTGGGCGGCGCGGTGTGCGGGCGGGCGGGCGCGGCGGACCGGCCGGGCGGGGCCGCGGGGGTGCCGGGGGCGGTGCCGCAGGCCGTGAGGGCGGCCCCGGCGAGGGTGAGGACAGCGGTCCACTTCTGGAGACGAGTGATCACACAGGGACAGTATCCGCATACAAGCGGTAAATCGGTTAAGTGACGGGGTGTCCTCGCGGGGCCCGTTTGGCCAGGTGGGCTCGCTGTGGCATCGTCCTGGTGGCGCCCATCGGCGCCGAGGGGACCCCGAGGAGTTGACGAGTCGTTGATGGCTGAGAGTTCTGGGAGTTCTGGGATCTCTGGGACTCCCGAGATGCCCGACATCAGCTGGACCGAGCCCGCCGGGCCCGGGGCCGAGGCCACCCGCGGCGCCCGCTGGCATTCCGAGAGCGGGATGGCCGCCCCCAAGAGGGTGGCCGTCGCGGACGACCGCACGAAGGCCGACCAGGCCTACCGCCTGGCCTGCGAGGGCACCGCGCTGCTGTGGCGCGGCGACTACCAAGGCGCGCGCCAGCTCCTGAAGGCGCTGGGGCGGCGCCTGGACCGCCTCGCCCCGAAGCCGGGCTCGACCCCCGCGGAGACCTTCCACCGCCACCGCCAGTCCCGCGGCCACCGCGCCCGCGTGCTCGGCATGCTCCTCGTGGTCCTGGAGGACGACCACACGCTCGACTTGCGCCGCGCCCCGGACGTGCGCCAGGCCTGCACGGAGGCCTACGGCCCGCCCCAGGCGCGTACGGCCGTCTCGCTGCGCGAGCTGCTCGGTGTGATCGGCGCCCACGAGTGGCGCAAGAAGGGCGTGGAGATCCCGGCCACCGGCGGCCGCGTCCACCCGCACTACGGCGTCTTCTCACCGGTCCGCGGGGAGTACGTGGACCTGGTGGCCGCGGCCCCGCTGCCCGCGCTCGCCCGCCTTCCCGCCGGCACCGCCTTCGACCTCGGCACCGGCACCGGCGTGCTCGCCGCCGTCCTCGCCCGCCGCGGCGTCGGCCGGGTCGTCGCCACCGACAGCAGCCCCCGCGCCCTCGCCTGCGCCCGGGACAACGTGGACCGGCTCGGCCTGGCCGACCGCGTCGAGGTCGTCGACGGCGGCGCGCTGTACCCGCCCGGCCGCGCCGCGCTCGTCGTGTGCAATCCGCCCTGGCTCCCGGCCCGTCCGACCTCCGCGGTGGAGCAGGGCGTGTACGACCCGGACAGCGCGATGCTCAAGGCGTTCCTGGCGGGCCTCGCCGAGCACCTGGAGCCCTCGGGAGAGGGCTGGCTGATCATCTCCGACCTGGCCGAGCACCTGGGCCTGCGCACCCGGGACGACCTCCTGGACGCCGTCGCGGCGGCGGGACTCCGCGTCGTCGACCGGCACGACGCGAAGCCCCGGCACCCGCGCGCGTCGGACCCGGGCGACCCCCTCCACACGGCCCGGGCCGCCGAGATCACATCCCTGTGGCGGCTCGCCCCCGCCTAGAGTTCGGCAGCGCCCCGAAGGGGCGCGGGGAACTGCGCGACCAGCCACGACGAAGCCGCAGTCGAGCGACGACCCGTCACGGCGATCCCAGCGAAGCGCCACCGTGCCAGGGGCCCCTCACCGCGAACGTCGTCCCGGGGGTGTAGCAGTTCACGTACATCGTGCGGTGGTCGGGTGAGAAGGCGACGCCCGCGAACTCGCCCCACTCGGGGTCCTGCGGGGTGCCGATGGTCTGCGCGTTGCGGGCCATCGCGTACACGCGGCCGCCGCGCGTCACGCCGTACACGTGCTGTGTGCCGCCGCCGTCCTCGCACACCATCAGGCCGCCGCTCGGGGCCAGGCAGATGTTGTCGGGGGACTCGCCGGGCAGCTGGACGTCCGTGTCCGGGCCGAAGACGATCACGAGGGTCAGACAGCGCCGCGCGGGGTCGTAGCGCCAGACCTGGCCGTAGTGGTCGCCCGCCGAGCCCTCCGTTCTGCGCGCGTAGCTGGACACGAAGTAGACGCAGCGCCCGCCCCAGTAGCAGCCCTCCAGCTTCTGCGCGTGCGTGATGCCCTCCGGGCCGAAGTCCTGGTGGCGGATGGGCGTGGACACCGCCAGCGGATCCGGTACGTCGACCCACTCGACCCCGCCGAAGGACGCGCCGGTCTCCTGGACCGCCGACAGGTCGGGCAGGCCCGGTACGCGCATCGCCTGGAGCCGGCCGCCCGCGCGCAGGGAGCCCCTGCCGCCCCCTGGCCGCTTCGGCAGGAAGCGGTAGAACAGGCCGAACGGCTTCTGGAAGGCGTCCTCGGTCTCGTACACCACACCGCGCCACGGGTCGACCGCGACCGCCTCGTGCTGGAAGCGGCCCATGGCCGTCAGCGGCACGGCCCCGGTGCGGCGCGGGTCGACGGGGTCGACCTCGAAGACGAAGCCGTGGTCCTTGGTGTAGCCGTTCGTCCCGGCCTTGTCCTCGGTCTCCTCGCAGGTCAGCCAGGTGCCCCAGGGGGTCGGGCCGCCCGCGCAGTTGACGGCGGTGCCCGCGATGGCGACGCGCTCGCCGACCACGTCGTCGTCGCGGTCGAGGGCGAGCGCCGTGCAGCCGCCCTTGGCGGCCGGGTCGTAGGTCAGGCCCTTGACGGTCGGTACGCCGATCTTCGCGGTGACGCGGTTCTCGTGGTTGCGCACCAGGTGGACGCCGCCGCGCCGGCCCCGGAAGGCGGCCATGCCGTCGTGGTTGCTCGGCACCCTGCCCTCGCCGGAGCGCAGCGGGTCGCCCTCGCGGGACAGGACCTTGTAGGAGAACCCTTTCGGCAGGTCGAGGAGCCCGCGCGGGTCGGGCACGAGCGGGCCGTAGCCCGCCCTGCCCTGGGCGGCCGCGGTGGCCGTGCCCGCGAACAGCTCGGACAGGGCGCCGGTGAAGGCGATGGACGCCCCCAGCGCGCCGGTGCGGGCGAGTACGTGTCGTCTGGTCGCGCTGGGTCGATTTCCGGACATGCGGGCAACCTCCTGCTGGCGGACAGGACATGACCCGCTTGTGTGTACCACGCGTCTCAGCCGCGCACGAGCCCCTTGGCGTCGCGGGCCAGCGCCGTCAGCCGGGAAATCGCCCGGAAGTACTTCTTCCGGTAGCCGCCGTTGAGCATGTCGTCGCCGAACAGCCGGTCGAAGGGGACGCCGGAGGCGAGCACCGGCACCTCGCGGTCGTAGAGCCGGTCGGCGAGCACCACAAGGCGCAGCGCGGTCGACTGGTCGGGCACCGGTGCGACATCGGTGAGGCAGACCGCCGCGAGACCGTCGGTGAGGGCGCCGTACCGGCTCGGGTGGACGCGCGCCAAGTGCGCCAGGAGCTGCGGGAAGTCGTCGAGGCTCGCGCCCGCGGTCGCGTACGCGGCCTTGGTGACCTGCTCGTCCGTGTACGGGGCCGGGGCCTCGGGCAGACCGCGGTGGCGGTAGTCGTCGCCGTCGATGCGCAGCGTCTTGAAGTGCGCGGACAGGCCCTGGATCTCGCGCAGGAAGTCGGCGGCGGCGAACCGGCCCTCGCCGAGCTTGCCCGGCAGCGTGTTGGAGGTCGCGGCGAGCGCGACGCCCGCCTCGACGAGCTTGCGGAGCAGCGAGGACACCAGGACCGTGTCGCCCGGGTCGTCCAGCTCGAACTCGTCGATGCACAGCAGCCGGTGGCCGCTGAGGGTCGCGACCGTCTGCTGGAAGCCGAGCGCGCCGACCAGGTTCGTCAGCTCCACGAACGTGCCGAACGCCTTCAGCGAGGGCTCGGCCGGGGTGGCGTGCCACAGGGAGGCGAGCAGATGGGTCTTGCCGACGCCGTAGCCACCGTCCAGATAGACCCCGCGCGGGCCGGCGGGCGCGGCCTGCTTGGCCCGGCCGAACCAGCGGCGCTTGCCCGAGCCGCTCGCGTGCGCCCCGCCGAGCCCGGCCGCGAAGGCGCTCAGGACCCCGACGGCCTCGGTCTGGCTCGGCTGCTTCGGGTCCGGGATGTACGTATCGAAGCGGACCGAGTCGAAGCGCGGCGGCGGCACCATCTCGGCGACGAGGCGGTCCGCGGGCACGTGCGGCTCGCGGGCGCACAGGGCGAGGGGGCCCGCTTCGGCTATGGGGCTCTGCCCGGAGGCGGCGGTGGAGGCTGACACGTCTATCCACTCTAGGCCCGGCCCGGGACCGTGTAAGACTGCCGGGCATGCGACGCCTGTTCCCTGTGACCGATCAGACATCCGAAAACGCCGGAATGCCGGGTTCTGCCGTCGATCGTGAGTGGACGCTCGACGAGCTGGCCGAGGCCTACGCCTACCCGGACCGGGAGGGGCCCTGGCTGCGCGCCAACATGGTCTCCACCCTCGACGGGGCCGCCCAGCACGAAGGCCGCTCCCAGCCCATCTCCGGCGCCACCGACATGCGGATCTTCGGCGCCCTGCGGGGCCTCGCGGACGCGGTCGTGGTGGGGGCCGAGACGGTACGCCTGGAGGGCTACCGGCCGGCCAAGGCGCGGGAGGCCTTCGCCGCCCGCCGCGCCGCCGCCGGGCAGACGCCCGCGCCCGCCGTCGTCGTGCTCAGCGCGAGCCTCGACCTGGACTTCACCCTGCCGCTGTTCACCGCTCCGCTGACGCCGACCCTCCTGGTGACCGGCGCGGCGGCGCCCGCGGACCGGGTGGAGGCCGCGCGCAAGGCGGGCGCCGAGGTCGTGCTCGCGGGCGAGGGAGCGGGGGCCGAGCCCGCGCGGGTGGTCGCGGAGCTGGCCGAGCGCGGGCTCGCGCGGCTGCTGACCGAGGGCGGGCCGCGCCTGCTCGACCAGTTCGTGGCGGCGGGCGTGCTCGACGAGCTGTGCCTGACGGTGTCCCCGATGCTCACCGGGGGCGGGGCGCAGCGGATCACGGTCGGGCCCGGGGCGCCTGCGCCCGAGCGGTTCGTACTGGCGTCCGTGCTGGAAGAGGCCGGGTTCCTCTTCACCCGATACCGTCGGTCCTGAGAATCAGCGGAATCCCCCGTTCCGTTTGGCTTCGGCGGGGCACACTAAAGTGCGCAGCCCCCGCCTCGGAGCGGGGCAGGATGGTTTCCGCAGGGGCCTTGTCCACGGCCCACGGAGGAGAAGGGCGCCTGTCGTGTTCACAAGCGTATTGATGATCGAGAAGGCCCTGACGTCCGCCGACGTGGAGTTCGTCACGACCTTGCACGGCGACGAGCCGGTCACCTTCCACGTGCTCCTCCAGCCGCGCGGGGACCAGGCGGACCGGCTGCTGCGGGCGATCGACGACGTGGCACTCGGCGAGCTGGACGACGCCGTGCGCGAGGGGAGCGTCCCCGAGGGAGACGAAGCCGTCGGGCCCGGCGAGCAGGCCCTCCAGGTGTCCCTGGCCGCCCTGCGGGCGGCGGGCGCCGCGGCCGAGGGCAAGCTCATCGAGAACCACCCCCTCGACGCGCTGCGCGAGCTGGTGGACGACTGCGGGGCGGACGAGGTCATCGTGCTCACCGACCCGCACTACGTGGAGGAGTTCTTCCACCGCGACTGGGCGTCCCGGGCGCGGCACAAGGTCGGGGTGCCGGTGCTCAAGCTCTTCTCCCACAGCGAGAAGTAGCCGCCCGCCCCACCAGGGCCGCGCCGCGGCCGGGCCCGGCGCGGCCCTGGTGGGGCGGATAGGGTGGAGGCGCTCATGTCACCGTCACACCTCTCGGGAGAGAAGATGGCACCCGGCCTCCCCTCCGCCATGCCCCGACCGCACTTCATCGGCATCGGCGGCGCCGGAATGTCGGGCATCGCCAAGATCCTCGCCCAGCGCGGCGCCCGGGTCGCGGGCAGCGACGCCCGGGACTCCGCGACCGCCGCGGCCCTGCGCGACCTGGGCGTGACGGTGCACATCGGGCACGCCGCGGAGCACCTGGCCGACGACGCCAGCTGTGTCGTCGTGTCCTCGGCGATCCGCGCCGACAACCCGGAGCTGGCCCGCGCCGCGGACCTCGGCATCCCGGTCGTGCACCGCTCGGACGCGCTCGCCGCGCTGATGGACGGCCTGCGCCCGCTCGCCGTCGCGGGCACGCACGGCAAGACCACGACCACGTCCATGCTCGCCGTGAGCCTGTCCGCGCTCGGCCTGCACCCCTCGTACGCCATCGGCGGCGACCTCGACGCCCCGGGCTCCAACGCCGACCACGGCACCGGCGAGATCTTCGTCGCCGAGGCGGATGAAAGCGACCGCAGCTTCCACAAGTACGCCCCCGAGGTCGCCATCGTCCTGAACGTGGAGCTGGACCACCACGCCAACTACGCCTCCATGGACGAGATCTACGAGTCCTTCGAGACGTTCGCCGACCGGATCGTCCCCGGGGGCACGCTGGTCATCGCCGCCGACCACGAGGGCGCCCGCGAGCTGACCCGGCGGATCGCCAAGCGCGGCACCGGCCTGCGGGTCGTCACCTACGGCGAGTCCGCCGACGCCGACGTGCGGATCACGGACGTCACCCCCCAGGGCCTCAAGAGCGAGGTCACCGTCGTCCTGGACGGCACCGAGCTGCGCTTCGCCGTGTCCGTGCCCGGCCGCCACTACGCGCACAACGCGGTCGCCGCGCTCGCCGCGGGCGTCGCCCTCGGCATCCCGGCCGCGGAGCTGGCCCCCGCCCTGGCCGCGTACACCGGCGTCAAGCGCCGCCTCCAGCTCAAGGGCGAGGCACGCGGCGTCCAGGTCGTCGACAGCTACGCGCACCACCCGACGGAGATGACCGCCGACCTGGAGGCGATGCGCGGCGCCGCGGCGGACGCCCGCCTCCTCGTCCTCTTCCAGCCGCACCTGTTCTCGCGCACCCAGGAGCTGGGCCGCGAGATGGGTGCGGCCCTGGCGCTCGCCGACGCCTCCGTGGTGCTCGACATCTACCCCGCGCGCGAGGATCCGATCCCCGGCGTGACCAGCGCACTCATCCTCGACGCCGCCCGTGCGGCGGGCGCCGACGCGCGGGCCGCGCAGGACAAGGAGAGCGCGCCGGAGCTGATCGCGGGAATGGCGCGCCCCGGCGACCTCGTTCTCACCATGGGAGCGGGCGACGTCACCGACCTCGGCCCGCGGATCCTGGACCAGCTGGCCAAGTAGGCCGGCGCGCACTTCACGTAAGGGGATGTGTTCCATGGCGTACGACGTCGAGAAGCCCGACGAGCAGTGGCGTGCGGAGCTGACCCCCGAGGAGTACACCGTCCTGCGCCAGGCGGGCACGGAGCCCGCCTTCCGGGGCGAGTACACCGACACGAAGACCAAGGGCGTCTACTCCTGCCGCGCCTGCGGCGCCGAACTGTTCACGTCCGGTGAGAAGTTCGAGTCCCACTGCGGCTGGCCGAGCTTCTACGACCCCAAGGACAGCGACGCCGTCCAGCTCCTGTCGGACACCTCCCACGGCATGGTCCGCACGGAGGTCCGCTGCGCCCGCTGCGGCTCCCACCTGGGCCACGTCTTCGAGGGCGAGGGCTACCCGACCCCGACGGACCAGCGCTACTGCATCAACTCCATCTCGCTGCGGCTGACGCCCGACGAGGACTGACCAGGGCCGGCGTGCACGGCCCCGGGTGCGGCGGACCCGGGGCCGTGCCGGTGCCCGAGGCCGCGGGCCGCAAGGACCTGCGCCACCGCCTGGGCAAGGCGCCGCTCCTGGGCCGCGCGGCGGCACGCGCTGAGCGCCTCTGGCGGCCCGCCCGCTACTGCCACCGCTGCGACGCGGTGTTCTGCCCCTCCGGTGCGCCCTGGCCGGGCCTCCTGGCCCCCGAGCAGTTCAGGAGGCTGGTGTGGACGAAAGGGCCGGTACGCGCATCTGTTGCCACCGGGAGAGGAGGGGCGCGCGTGACACGGGCGCGCTCCTGTCCCTCGACCATACTGCCGAGTATCGCTCATCCGGACGATCGTCGACCGCTAACGTGGACACCAATCCCGGGAACGTAAAGGCCAGTTGAGTACATAAACCGGAGTAACTCTTGATAACTGCACCACGAGCCGCCGACCGCCACACCCCCGCACTCCGTCCCGACGAGACGGGGATCTTCATGTGGAGGTGGCCCGGGTTCTAGCCGGCTCCGGCTCACCCAGGGCCCGCCGGAGATCCCGCGCCCGCCCCGTGCAGCCGAGCCGCTCGTACAACTCCAGCGCGTCCTCCGCGAACCCCCGTGCGGAGGGCGCGCCGTGCGTGTGCAGCGTCGTACGGGCCAGGCCGTCCAGGGCGCGGGCCGCGCCCAGGGGGCTGTTGAACTCGCGGGCCAGGCGCAGGGCCTCGTGGTGGGCGTCGAGCGCGGCCTCGTGGCGGCCGAGGAGCCGCAGCGCCGTGCCCCTGCCCAGGAGCGCGGACTGGAGGTCCAGGGGGCTGCCGATGCCGCGAGCGACGCGTTCGGCCTCCGTGAAGTGCCACAGCGCCTCGCCCGGCCGCCGGTCGGCCGCGTACGCCGAGCCCAGACTGATGAGCGTGTCCGACTCGCCCCGGGAGTCACCCGCGGCGCGGTAACTGGTCAGCGCGCGACGGAAGTAGCCGAGCGCCTCCTCCGACTGGCCCGTGGCCTGGCAGACGCTGCCGAGGTTGGTGAGCAGGTTCGCGTGCTCCTGACGGCCGCCGACGCGCCGGGCGAGCCGCAAGGAGCGCTCGTAGTGGGCGCGGGCCTCCTCGTGGCGGCCGTCGATGCGGTGCACCTCGCCGATGTTGTTGAGCGCGCGCAGCTGGCCGTGGAGGTGCCCCGTGGACTCGTGGATGCGCAGCACCGTGCGGAACTGCTCCAGGGCCTCCTCGTGGTGGCCCGCCGCGTGCAGGGCCACGCCCCGCATGTTCGCCACCTGGGCCTCCCCGAACCGGTCCTGGACTCCCGCATACAGCGGCAGTGCCGCGTCAAGGAGCCGGGTGCACGCCTCTCTGCGGCCCGCGGCGAAGTGGGCGCGGGCCGACTGGAGGAGGGCGTCGGCCTGGCCCTGGGTGTCGCCCAGGTCATGGAAGAGGAACAGCGCCTCGGTCGCGCGGTGCAGCGCCTTGCCGTGGTCCTTCTGGGTCAGTACGTCGGCCTGCTCCGTCAGGCTCCGGGCGAGGGCGGCGGTGTCCGCCCGGGCCCGCGCCGCGGACACCGCCGCCTCGAAGAGCTGAGCGGCCGTGTCCCACGCGCCCCAGCGCCGCAGGGGCGTGGCGAGCACGTGGGGGAAGGGCACCGCGTGCTCCGGTGACTCGGCGGCGGCGGTGCGCGCGACGGCGAGCAGATTGCCCCGCTCCACGCTCAGCCACGCGGCGGCCTCGTCCGCGCCCGCGAACTCCGGTGCGTACAAAGAGGCCAGGCGCGGCTCCGGCGCCAGGACGCGGCGGTGCGGCTCGGTGCGCACGGCGGCCCGGTGCGCGGCGGTCAGATAGCAGTCGAGCAGCCGGGCGAGGGCCGCGCGCCGATCGGACAGGGGCTCGTCGCGGGTGGCCATCCGCAGGCCGAAGGCCCGGGTCAGGTCGTGCAGGCGGTAGCGGTCGGACACCGGCTCCTCGAGGAGGTTGCGGTCGAGCAGGTGGTCGAGGAGCTTGCGCGTGCGGGCCATCGGGGCCCGGGGCTCCCCGGGGGTGCCCGCGTACGCGGTGAGCGCCGCGGCCGAGTGCGGGGTGAGGTCAGGGCCGGGGTGCAGAGCGAGGCGGCGGAGCATCCGTGCCGCCTCCGGGGCCAGATCGGCGTACGACAGCGAGAAGGCGGACGCCACCGTGTCGCCGTCGAACGCGTCCAGCGGGTCGGCCGCCTGGACCAGCCGGTCGGTGAGGTGGTCCAGGCTCCAGGAGTCCCGGTGGCGGAACTGGCTCGCCAGGAGCTGGAGCGCGAGGGGGTGGCAGCCGCACGCGCCGACCGTGCGCGCGAGCGCCGCGGGGTCGGCGGGCACCCGGGCGGCACCGGCGACGCGCCGGAACAGCGTGGCGGCCTCCGCCGTGGACAGCACCTCCAGGTACAGGGGTGTCGCGCCTTCCAGGCCGGTGAGCCGGTTGCGGCTGGTGACGATGGCCCGGCAGGACGCGGTGGCGGGCAGCAGGGGCGCGACCTGGCCGGCGTCGCGGGCGTTGTCGAGGACCACGAGGACGCGGCGCCGCGCCGTCCACGCGCGCCAGCGCGTCACCCGCTCGTCGAGCGACGTCTCCCGCTTGCCGCCGGAGTCGTCCGCCTCGTCCGTCGCGCCCGCCGCGTGCAGCAGGACGACGAGGGCCTCGGCGGGCTCGTACGGCGGAAGGGTGCCGTATCCGCGCAGGTCGACGTAGAGCCGGCCGTCCGGGTACGTGTCCGCGAGGCGGTGCGCGGCGTGGACGGCGAGGGACGTCTTGCCGACGCCCGGCATGCCGTGCACGACGGTGACCGGCGGGGTCGCGGCCCCCGCGGGCGGCGTGTCGCCCGCGGCCGGGTCGCCGAGCAGGACGCGCAGTTCGCTCGCGCGGCCGGTGAAGTCCCTGAGGTCGCGGGGCAGGTTGGTGCGTGGCGCCTCGTCGCCCGGCGGGTGCTCCTTCGCGGGCCCCGCGGTCGGCGCGGCGGTGGCCGGGGGCCGCGGGGGAGCCGCCGTCTCCATCAGCGCGCGGTCCTGTTCGAGGATGCGCCGGTGCAGCTCGCGCAGCTCCGCGCCCGGCTCGATGCCCTGGCCCTCGTGGAGCCGGGCGCGTGTGGAGCGGTACAGGGCGAGCGCCTCGTCGTGCCGCCCCGAGCGGTACAGCGCCAGCATCAGCGCCGAGATCACCTGCTGGGCCAGCGGGTTCTGCGTGGCCAGCTCGTGCAGCTCGCCGATCAGGTCGGCGTGCCGCCCCAGTTCCAGCTCCAAACGGATGCGCTCCTCGCGCACCCGGCGGTGGTCCTCCAGGAGCCGGGCCCGCGCCGAGCGCGCCCACGCCCCGGTGAACTCCGTCAACGGCTCGCCCCGCCACAGCGACTCGGCGGTCCTGAGCAGCCCGATCGCCAGCTCCCTGCGGCCCTGCCCGGCGGCCGCCGCGGCCTCGGCCCGCAGCCGCCGGTGGCGTTGCAGGTCCACGGTGTCGGGGGCGACGCGCAGGCGGTAGTGGCGCGGGGCGTACCGCTCCAGGCGGGCCTGGTCGCCCGCCGCCCTGGCGAGGCGGGAGCGCAGCCGGGACAGATAGCTCTGGAGCGTGTCCTGTGCCGTACGCGGCGGCTCGTCGTCCCAGACGCGGTCCATCAGCACCTCGACGGAGACCGGGTCGCCGCAGGCGTGCACCAGAACGGCGAGGACGCAGCGCTCCTTCGGCGAACCGAGCCCGTACTGCCGCCCCTCGTGCCAGAGTTCGAGAGGTCCCAGAGCCAGTAGATCCACCGTCACCCCCGTGGGCGGGCGAGCGGCGCGGGCGCCGCCGCGAGCCGTCCCGCACATGTGTGCGGCACTCCGCTCACTGTTGTCGCGGTGTCAGGGGGAGCGGCTAGAGGCGCACGGTTGCGCGGCGGGCGCATGGGGCGCGGAGCCTGGCCGGAACCCAGTGCCGGGGCCCCGGAGCCGGCCCCGGCAGGGCGCACCGGCCCCGGCCCACGGAGTGCAGGATTCCTGCAAGCCGACCGTCCAGGCCCCCGGGAACGCTGTCGGCGTCCGAGAAGACCCGTTCCGGCGGGCGGCGCTGCCCGCCCGCCGGGAAAGACAGAAGCCGGGGGATCCACAGCGATGAGTGTGACCATGCTGGAAGCACACGGACTACCGGTGCCGGTGCGCCTGGACGTCGACCGCTGGGCCACGCGCCGGGTGCGCAGACGCGTACTCGCCGTGGTGCACACGGTGACGTCCGGGCGCCGGCTCCTCGACACGGTCCGCCTCTTCGAGGGCGACTGGCGGGTGCAGGTGTTCTTCACCGCCGCGCCCGACGTCTTCAGCGCGGGCGTGGCGGACTTCCTCGCCGAACTCCGAGGCGTCGTCCTGCCGTGGGGCCAGGCCGTGCAGACCGCCTTCGACCTGGCGGTGGCGGCGGGCCACGGGGGCCTGCACGAACTGCACGCGCCCGTGGTCGTCCTGCCGCACGGCGCCGGGCACAACAAGGTCGTGCCCAGCGGCCCGCGCGGCCGGGCCGTCGCCGCGCGCGGCGTGTACGGGCTGAGCAGACAGCGGCTCGTCCGCGACGGCGCGGTGGTCCCCGAGGCGATCGTGCTCGCCCACCGCGACGAACTGGACCGCCTGCGCCGCGAGTGCCCCGAGGCGCTGCCCGTCGCCGAGGTCGTCGGCGACCCCTGCTTCGACCGGATCGTCGCGAGCGGCCCCGCCCGCGCCCTGTACCGGGAGGCCCTGCGCACCCGGCCCTGCCAGCGGCTCGTCCTGGTCTGCTCCACCTGGGGCCCGGCCTCGCTGCTCGGCGCCCGCGGTCAGGAGCTGCTCGGGGCGCTGGTGTCCGAACTGCCGGGCCCGGAGTACCGGGTGGCGGTGCTCCTGCACCCGCACGTGTGGCACACCCACGGCGAGTGGCAGCTCCGCTGCTGGCTCGCCGACCTCGCCCGCCGCGGACTCACCGTCGTCAGCCACCGCGCCGACTGGGTCGGCGCCCTCGTCGCCGCCGACTTCGTCGTGGGCGACCACGGGTCCGTGTCGCTGTACGGCGCCATGACCGGAGCGCCCGTGCTGCTCGCCTGCCTGCCGGACGCCGACGTGGCCCCGGGCTCGCCGATGGCCGAACTCGGCTCGTTCGCGCCGCGGCTGCGCCCGGGCCGCTCGGTGCGCCGCCAGCTGGGCCAGGCCGCGGCGGCCTACCGCGCGGAGCCGTACGCGCGCGTGGCCGCCCGCATCACCTCCGAGCCGGGCCGGTTCGCCCGGAGGATGCGGGCGCTGCTCTACCGGAAGCTGCGGCTGCGGCCACCGTGCGTGCTCCCGGCGACGGAACCGGCACGGCTGCCGCGTGTCCTGACGTACGACGAGCCGGGCAGCGTCGTCTCATGACGGTGGAAAGGGTGCGGGTGACGCTCCCTCATCTGTCGCCCGCCGAGGGGGGTTTCGTGGACGAGCACCTGCGGGTGACGCTGCCTGCCCCGGACCGGTGGGCGCGGCTCGCCGACGTCCTGTGCGCGCGAGCGGCCTCCCCCCGGTACGCGGCCGACCTCGCGGCGCGCTACCCGGGAGCCCTCGTCGTGGCCGTGCGCGACGCTCGCGCCTGCCACCTCCGGCTGGGGCGGGGCGGATACGCCCTGAGCCTGGGGGAGCGGCGCGCGGAGGCGGCGGACTGGCGTGCGCGGGCGTCCCTCGCCCACGCGTGTCTCGCGGGCGGGCTGCCCGCCCCGGTGGCGGGGTCACTCGTCGGCCGGGGCGGAGAGCCGGTCCAGGCGCGCGCGTGCGAGCTGCGCGTCGGCTGAGCCGGCGCGGCCCGCGGTGCCGTACAGGGCGAGGGCCTCGCCGTAGCGCTCGCGGGCCCGGGCGGTGTCGTGGCGGTGCTCGGCGAGCGCGCCGAGCGCGTGCAGGGCCCGCGCGGTCTCGTACGCGGCCGCCATGGCCCGCAGGCTCGCCAGGGCCGCCGTCAAGTGGCGCTCGGCGGGTCCGGTCTCCCCCAGGCCGAGGTGGGCGCGGCCGAGGAGGATGGCCGCGCGGGCCGCGTTGTACGTGTCGCCGGCCGCGCTCAGCGTGGCGTGCGCGGCCCCCGCCTGGTCCGCGGCCTCGCGGTGGTGGCCCCGGGCGAGGGCCACGTCGGCGAGGTTGAGCCGGGCCAGGCCGCCCGCCCGGACGTCGCCGCACCGGGGCAGCTCGCGGGCCGCGCGCGTGAAATAGCGGGTCGCCTCGTCCAGGCGGCCGATGCGCTGGTGGGCCAGGCCGCGGTAGTTGAGCGTGCGGGCGTGGCCGAGGGCGTCGTCGTCGGCCTGGAACTGCCGTGCCGCCCGCTCGAACATCTCCAGGGCCCGCTCGTGCCGGCCCCTGCCCAGCTCGCCCACGCCGCCGGAGGTCAGCATCCGGCACTGCGCCGCCGTGTCGCCCAGCTCCTCGGCCGCGGCGAGGCCCTCCTCGTGGGCGGTGTGCCACTGCTCGTAGAACTTCCGGCGCAGGAACAGCGGCCAGAGCGCGTCCGCGAGCTGCCAGCTGACCGTCGGGAAGTGCGTGCGGCCCAGCCGGATCACCGCCATCAGGTTCGGCAGTTCGCGCTCCTGCCAGTCCAGGGCCGCCTCCGGGCCCTCGCCGAAGTCCGCCGTGACCACCGGGCCCGGACCGTGGTCGCGGGCCATCGTCCGGTGCTGCGGGTCGACGGCCTCCTCGGCCCGGGTCGCGGTGGCCAGGTAGTGGTCGGCGATCCGGCGCAGCGCCGCCGCGCGCTCGCCGGGCGGCTCGTCGAGCGCGGCCTTCCGGGCCGCGTGCAGGCGTACGAGGTCGTGGAAGCGGTGGCGGTCCTCGTCGGCGTCGATGAGGAGGTTCGCCTCGTGGAGCAGGTCGAGCAGGGCGAGCGCCCGCGCCCGGCCCGCCGCCTCGGCCTCCCCGTCCCGGGCGAGCGCGGCGACCGCCACCGCGTCGCCGAACTCGGTGCCCGGGTGCAGCCCGAGCAGGCGGTAGAGCCGCGCGGCGCCCGGCGGCAGCTCCTGGTAGGTGACGTCGAGCGTCGCGCGTACGTTGTGGTCGCCCTCGATGGCCAGCTCCTCCAGACGGTCGTGCTCCTCGGCCAGCGCCCGCACCATCGTGGTGATCCCGCGCCGGGGCCGGGCCGCGAGCCGCGCCCCCGCCACCCGCACCGCGAGCGGCAGGCCCGCGCACAGCTCGACCAGCGCACGGGCCTGCTCCGGCTGCGCGTCCACCCGGTCGTCGGCGAGCGTCTCGGCGAGCAGCTCGACCCCGGCGTCCAGGCCGAGCGGCTCCAACTGCACGGTGTGGCAGCCGTCGACGGTCAGGCCTGGCATGCGCCAGCGGCTGGTCACCGCCGTCACGCTCTGCCCACCGGGCAGCAGCGGCCGCACCTGCGCGGCCGACACGGCGTCGTCCAGGAGCACCGCGAGGCGCAGGCCCGCGGTCAGCGAGCGGTACAGCGCGGCCCGCTCGGCGAGCGCGGCGGGCACCTGCGCGGCGGGCACCCCGAGCGCGCGCACGAAGTGGCCGATGACCTCGGCCGGGTCCGCGGGCCCGCCCGGGGCCTGGGCTCCGAGGTCGGCGTACAGCTGCCCGTCGGGGCAGGACGCGCGCAGGGTGTGCAGCCACGCCAGGGTGAGGGCCGTCTTGCCGACGCCGCCGAGGCCGCTGACCGCGACGAGCGTGCGGTGGCCCGCGCGCCCGGCCCGCAGCCGCCGGCCCTCCAGGAGGTCGAGTTCGGCCGCGCGGTCGGTGATCCGGCCCGTCGGCGGCAGCTGCCACGGCGTGCGCGGCAGCGGCGCCTGGGGAGCGGCCTGGACGTGGATGCCGCCGTATACGGTCCCCGCCTGGAGCACGGGTCCGTGCACCGTCCCGCTCAACTCGTTGTGGCCGCCCTGCTCCTGCCCCCGCACCGAACCCCCTCCGGCCGCGCTTGCGCTCTGCCTGAGCCGACCTCTGGGGAACATGCTTTCCGTACGCGTGCCCGGTACCCGTGAGTGAGGCGCACGTCTCTTCGACGCGGCCGAAAGACGACGCCCGGCACGATCAGGAGAACGCCACCGTCAGCCACGGGCTGTCCGGGTCCGTCGTCAGGGCGCGGTGGGCCCGCAGGACCGTGGTGTACCAGCTGCCGAACTCCTCCTCGTCGAAGTGCAGACAGCGGCCGAGGACATAGCCCGCGGAGAACTCCTCCCAGGAGGCGTACGCCGACCGCGCCGCGCGGGAGGCCTCCGTCAGGGCCGATGCGAGTTCGGCCTGGGTGGCGTAGCGGGCGCCGCGGCCCCAGCGGGCCATCTTGGAGGCGCGGCCGATGTCCCAGGCGGCGACGGTGCGCACCTGGCCGTCGGCGGGCAGCAGACCGTCGGCGCGGAAGCGGGCCTCGTACCGCAGGACCTTGCCGACGAGCGCGCGCAGGGCGGCCACGAACTGGTCGAGGTCCGGGTCGTCGCCGGGGCGGTGCGGCGTGCCGGGCCCGCTCGTCGCCACCACGCGGTCCCGCAGGGTCACCTCCACGCACTGGCGCCACAGGTCCGGGTCCACCGGCGTGCCGAGGGCGGTGCGGGCGTCCAGGACGAAGTCCCAGTACCAGGGGCTCACTTCGCGGTCGAGCAGGCGCCGCTGCACGGCCTGCCACTCCTCGCGGTCGCGCACGCCCCACCACTCCTCAAGGCGCGCCACCTCGTTGCTGTACCCCGCGCCGTGCCAGTCGAGGGTGTTCCAGGCGTCGCCGTTGGCGTAGCAGAGGTGGGCGCCGCAGGCCAGGCCGTGCAGGAGCGGGCCGGGCCCGGGGGCGCCGGTGCGCCGGGTCTCGACGCGGTCGCCGGTACGGCCCGGGCGGTGGTGCGCCTCGTGCAGGTCGGCCCACACCTGCCGCTCCTCGTCCGTGGTCAGGAAGTACTGCTCGCACGGAGTCCGGGCGTTGACCACCAGGACGTCGGCGTCGTCGGGCCAGGCGGCGGCGAGGGTGCCGAGCGTCACGTACTCGTAGACGAGGTCGGGGTGCGGGCGCGGCAGCAGGCCCGCCGTGTAGACCTGCGCGACCCGGCGGCCGTCGGGCACCTCGACGCTGAACAGGGGCGGCGCGTCGGGCCGCGCGGCGAGGTCGGTGAGCGGCACGGGCCGGTAGACGCCCTCGACGGCGAGGGCCCGCAGGTAGGTGTAGCCGTCGTCCGCGAGGGCCAGCTCGTACAGGTGCTCCTCCAGGTCGGCGGGCGCCTGCCAGGGCGAGCCGTCCGCCGGGGCCGGGACGGCGGGGAACACCTCGTCGTGGTACTCGTCTTCGGCTGCCGCGTGCATGCCCGGCTCTCGCTTCCGTGTTCGGGATGATCTTCGTCGCACGGTATCCCGGCCCTGGTGAGCCGGCCCATGGGGGCCTTGTCAGCCGGTGAGCGTCAGGCGCAGCGACTTGAGGCCGTTGATGAAGTGCGAGACCAGGCGCGCGGGCGGCGCGGCGAGTGCGACGGCCGAGGTGGCCGTGAGCAACTCCTCGTACAGGACCGAAAGTTGCAGCCGGGCGAAGTGCGCGCCCAGGCAGACGTGCGGGCCGTCGCCGAACGCCACGTGCGGGTTCGGGGACCGGGTCAGGTCGAGCCGGTCGGGGTCGGTGAAGGCGCGCTCGTCGCGGTGGGCCGCGGCGTGGAGGACGACCACCTTGTCGCCGCGCCGGATCGGTGTGCCGGACAGCTCGGTGTCGCGCGCGGCGGTGCGGCGGAAGCTCAGCACCGGCGGGTGCCAGCGCAGCAGCTCCTCCACCGCCCCGGCCACCGGGGCCTCGCCCGTGCGCAGACGGCGCTGTTCGTCCGGGTGTTCGGCGAGGGCGAGCAGCCCGCCGGGCGCGGCGGCGCGCACGGTGTCGTTGCCCGCGACCGTGAGCAGGAAGAAGCACATCTCCAGCTCGGGCGCGCTCACTTCGGGGGTCGTGGCGAGGGTGGTGAGGACGTCGTCGCCCGGGTGGCGCCGCTTGTACGCCGCGAGTTCGGTGGCGTACGCGAACATGTCGCGGAGCATGGCGGGGGAGCGCGGGTTCACCGGCCGCCCGTCCGCGCCGACGACCGGCTCGCCCGCCTCGTCCGGGTCCTGGTAGCCGATGACGCGCCGCGTCCAGTCCAGGAGCAGGTGCCGGTCGGAGGCGGGCACGCCGAGCAGGTCGGCGAGGTTGAGGACCGCGTAGTCGTCGGTGACCGCCGCGACGACGTCGCACCCGCCGTCCCCGGCGCGGGCTTCGGCGACGGCCCCGGCGAGCAGCGAGCGCGCCCGCCGCCGGGCCAGCGCCTCGAACCGGGCCACCCGGCGCGGCGTGAACGCCCGGCTGACCAGACGGCGCGGCCCGCCGTGGTCCGGAGGGTCCTGATTGAGCATCATGCGGCGGATGAACGGCAGGTCGTCCGGGTCCGGGTCGCGGATCTGCGTGGCGCCCAGGCGGGAGGAGTACGCCGCCGCGTCCTTGAGCACCGTCGTCACGTCCGCGTGCCGCGTGACCGCCCAGAAGCCGGGGCCCGCGGGCCAGCCGAGCACCGGCGGCTCCTCCTGCCAGGCCACCGGGTGGTGGTCGCGCAGGACGCGGTAGCGGTCGTACGGCACCGCGCGCGCGTACAGGCGCGGGTCGAAGACGTCCGGGACCTGCACGGCTCCGCGGCCGCGCGGCGCGGGCCTTGCTGGTCCGTGGCCCGCAGGCGCGGGGCCTTCCGGCGCGCGGGCCCGCTCGGGAGCCGCGGGCGGATCGGGAGCCGTGGGCCACTCGGGGGCCGCAGGCGGATCAGGGGTCACGCGCCGCTGGCGTCCGCCGTGCCCGCGCTCGTACGGCCCGTCTCCGCCGTGCCCGCGCTCGTACGGCCCGCGTCCGCCGTGCCCGCGTCCGCCGCGTCCATGCCCGTGCGGCCCGTCTCCGCCGTGCCCGGGCTCGCCGTGCCCGCGTCCGCCGCGTCCGCGCTCGTGCGGCCCGTCTCCGCCGTGCCCGGGCTCGCCGTGCCCGCGTCCGCCGCGTCCGCGCTCGTGCGGCCCGCCTCCGCCGTGCCCGCGTCCGCCGCGTCCACGCCCGTGCGGCCCGCCTCCGCCGTGCCCGCGTCCGCCGCGTCCGCGCTCGTGCGGCCCGCCTCCGCCGTGCCCGGGCTCGCCGCGCCCGGGCCCGCCGCGTCCACGCCCGTGCCGCCCGTCTCCGCCGTGTCGTCGTCCGCCCGCAGGAAGTCCTCCATGACGCGGATCAGGTCGAGCGGTGCCTCGTCCATGGCGTAGTGCCCCACGCCCGTCAGCTCAACGAGCGTGCCGTGCGGGAAGGCGGGCAGCCAGGTCTGCCGCATGACGTCCGCCGAGAGGGCCGGGTCGAGGGCCCCGACCACGGCGAGCGCGGGCACCGGCGAACCCGTCACGCGGTCCTGGAAGTCGTGGCCCGACCAGGAGTCGAGCCAGACCCGGAACGCCTTGGCGTCGCTGCGCGCGAAGGACCGGTCCACCACGCGGCGTACCCACGCCGCCGGGCGCCGGCCACCCGTCGTGAGGTCGACGATCGCCCGCCGGCTGTCCGCCGCGTGCCCGGCCGACTCGAACAGCTCCCGTGCCTGAGGCGGCATCGGGACGCCCGAGGCGGGCACCGGCGAGACCCCGACGATCCTGCGCACCCGGTCCGGCGCGTCGGCCAGGACGTGCTGCGCCACGCCGCCGCCCATCGAGTGCCCGACCAGCGAGAACCGCTCCCAGCCGAGGCGGTCCGCGAGGGCCACGACGTCGGCGGCGGCCTCGGCGGTCGTGAACGCCCCGGGCGTGTCCCGCGCCTCGCCGTAGCCGCGCAGGTCCACCACGGCGAACTCGAAGGCCCCCGTGTCCAGGTCGGCGAGGAGCGGCGCGTACGCCGACCGGTCGGCGAACCACCCGTGCACGGCGATCACTTTGTGCGGGCCTTCGCCCACCAGGTCATGAGGCAGCGTGAAGGAGGTCACGCCCGTCACCATGGCCGCGAAACCCGGGCCGCGCAAGGGTGCCGCCGCCCGCCCCGCACGGCGTCCCGCGGGGCCCGCGCGGCGGTGCCGGGGCGGCCGGATTCACCCCTGGTGGCGCGAAGTTGCCCGACCGCCTGCGAGGGGCGTCCCCGGGTGGTCAGAATGTGGCATGGCCATCCGCCGCCTCAGCTACCGGCTCGCCGAGGAGCCGGTCACCGGAGCCGTCCGGTTGATCCCCGTCCCCGTGTCCGCGCCCCCGTCAGCGCTGTCGGCGCACGCCGGCGAGGCCGCGCACGAGGAACAGCGGCAGCTCCAGGAGTGGGCCGAACTGGCCATCGGCACCGGGCACACCCGGAGCCACGGCCCCTCGGGCGACGGACACGGCCTCAGTTACAGCAGGCTGCCGGACGGCGGCAGCCTGCTGTGCGCCACGGCTCCGGAAGGCGGCGTGGCGGCCTACCACCTGACCGAGGCCGACACGACGGCCCGGTTCTCCGCGGCGTGGCCGATCACCTGGTGGGAGGCGGAGAAGGACCACGACCCCGCGCGCGACGGGCCCGCCGGGCCCGGCCGGGACGGGCCCGGCGCCCTCGGCCACGACGAGCTGGTCGCCTTCGCCCGCGCCCACGAACCCCGCGTCGCCCCCTTCCTCGCCGACGTACGCCGCCTCTTCGACGACCCCGCGGGACGGCAGCTGGTCGTGGCCGAGGAGAGACCCGAGGCCGTCGCCCGCTGGATCGCGCTGGCCTGCGCCTCGCTGCCCGCCGCCTACGTGCCCTCGCTGACGTTCACCACCGGCGCCGCCGACCCGGGCCGCGCCCCGCAGCACATCGTCGGCATCGGACCCGACGCCGACTTCGACCGCTGCGACCCCACCACGCTCGACCACCTCTACCGCGTCCACGACGGCCTCGGCGGGCCCGGCAGCCCGCCCCGCGCGGACACCTGGGCCACCTGGACGGCCCGCCTCTGGCTCGCCGGGGAACCGCTGCCCCGGACCGGCGCCGCCGACCCCTTCGCGACCGGCCCGCTCGTGCCGCGCATGCTGCGCGCCGGACTCCTCACCGGCCGTGAGCTTGCCGGGCTCGACGGCGAGAGCCTGCGCGAGACCGTGAAGAGCCTCGTCACCCTCGTCACGGACGCGGACGCGGACGCGGACGCGGCCGACGACGGCGCCGGCCCCGCCGAACTCCTCGCCCTCTGCCGCGACCTGCACGCCCACGACCCCGCCGCCGCGGCCCCCCTCGCGCTCGCCCTCGCCCGGCACCGGCTCGGCACCGCACGCCCCGCAGATCTACCGGGCGAACTCGCCGCCGTCTGCGCCGAGTTGCCGCTCGACGCCGCGGCCGAGCGGGCCCTGCGCGGCGAGTACGGAGGCGACGCCGACAAGGCGCTGCGGCGCGCCCTGCGCGACCCCGTCGACACCTGGGCCGAGCCACTGCGCCTGGCCCTCGCCGTCGGCGCCGACGACGGGCGCGGCGTCGGCGAGGCCGCCGACAAGCTCGCCCGCGCCCTGCGCGACCCCTCGGGAGTCGACCGGGCGCCCGCCGTGCGGGTCCTCGACGCCGTCGGCAGCGAGCCGCTGACCCGCCGCGTCCTGCGCCGGCTCGCCGACGACCCGCACCCGCGCCGCCTCGACCTGATCGCGGAACTCGCCGACTCGCCGTACGGCGACTGGCTGCGGCGGGCCCTCGACGAGGACGCGCCGCTGCCCCTGCGCCTCGCCGAGGCCGCCGCCCGCTGGCGGGCGGGCGGCGCCGGCCTTCGCGGCATGGAGCTGTTCGCGAAGCTGACCGAGGTCCTGCCGCGCCGCCGGGTCACCGACGCCGAGACGCTGCGGCAGATGTGGTGGCTGGTCTGGGGCAGCTCCTGCCCCGCCCCGGGCGAGCTGTCGTGGGTGGCCCGCACCTGCACGATGCGGCTGCTCGTCACCGCCGGGTACGGCATGCGGATGACGGGCCTGCTCGCCGCCCCGGACGGGGTGGACAGGGAACTTGTCTCCTTCGCCGCCGACCTGCTGCACGAGACGCATCTGCCCCGGCGGGACCGGGCCACCGCCGAGCTGCTCGTGCTCGCCCAGGACCTCGCCGACGGCACCAAGGCGCTGCGGCAGGGCCTCGGCCGCTTCGACGCGCTGTGCGCGGACGCGGGCGACCTCGGCGTCACCGTGCGGCGCGGCGCGTTCCGGCTCCTCGCCCGCGCCCTGGCCCGCGCGGACGCCGACCAGCTCGCCCGCTCGCCCGTGTTCGCACGGCTGACCGGCGCCGGGCCCGAACTCCTCGGCCCCTACCGGGCGTACATGCTCGACGAGGACAGAAGGAGCCAGCTGGAGCGCGAACTCCCGCTGCGGCCCACCGAGGTCGCCGCCTACTACTACCTGTGGCGCCACCGCGAGCGCCGCGGCATCAGCCACGACTGGCAGCGCGTCGCCGCCGAGCTGCTCGACGAGATCCTCGGGCCCGTCACGGTCCGCCTGGACGACCGGCAGCTCTCCGACGTGGCCGACGCCATGCTCGACCGCCAGGGCATGGACCGCGTCCGCGAGTGGACCGCCTGGCGCAACAGCTTCCGCGCCCGCTGACCGCCGGGCGCACCCCGGGGCGAAACCGGCGACCGGCGCCCCGGCGTCCCTACGTACCGACCGATCCCCCTGGAGAGGGCCAGCGTGAAACAAGCCGACCACAGCAGTGACAGCACCACCGAGATCGTCGACAACTTCCCGGGCGGCTCCATGGCCAGCCGCCCCGTCCACTTCATCTGGATGCTCGACTGCTCGGGCTCCATGAGCGTCAACGGCAAGATCGGCCAGCTGAACTTCGCCATCCGCGAGGCCATCCCGGAGATGCAGCAGGCCGCCGACTCCAACCCCGCCGCC
Source organism: Streptomyces sp. NPDC045778 (assembly GCF_056431945.1). Lineage (NCBI taxonomy): Bacteria > Bacillati > Actinomycetota > Actinomycetes > Kitasatosporales > Streptomycetaceae > Streptomyces > Streptomyces sp. NPDC045778. Next base: position 136,038 of record NZ_JBWKJZ010000007.1, on the reverse strand, counting down.
TCGCTCCTCGTCCGCGCCATCTCCTTCGCCAGCGGCGCCAGCTGGCACGTCAGCGAGCCGACCCCGGTGAACAGCTTCTCCTGGGAGGACGTCCACACGTACGGCGGTACGGACATGGGCGCCGCCTTCAAGCTCGCCGCGGGGGCGCTCCAGACGCCGCCGATGCCGCAGCGCGCGCTGCCGCCCGTGCTCGCGCTCGCCTCGGACGGGCAGCCCACCGACGACTGGCGGGCGGGCCTGCGCGCCATCGACAGCACGCCCTGGGGCAAGCGGGCCGTGCGCGTCGCCGTGGCCATCGGCGACGACGCGGACAAGAGCATGCTCAAGGAGTTCCTCGCCAACCCCGAGCTGGAGCCGCTCCAGGCCAAGAACCCGCGCCAGCTCGCCGCCGCCATCCGCTGGATGTCCACGGCGGTCGTCAAGGACGCCTCGACGCCCAAGGTCGAGGACGCCAAGCCCGCGACGCCCCTCGGCCCGCCGCTGACCAAGGGCGAGGGCGAAGCCGACATCTGGTGACCGCCGAGGGGACGAGCCCTGCCACGGACGTCCGCTGGGCGCTCCTCAGCGGCGGGGTCAAGGGCGTGGGCAAGAAGTACAGCCAGGACCGCCGGGCCGCGCGGGCCACCGCGGACGGACGCGCCGTCGTCCTCACGGTCGCCGACGGCCACGGCTCGGCCGCGCACTTCCGCAGCGACCTGGGGGCCCGCTGGGCCGTCGAGGAGTTCACGGCGTGCGCGGAGGCCTTCGCGCACGAGGCCGTGCGGGTCGGCGCGGACGCCGCCGCCTGGCCCGGGCTGCGGGCCGAGGCCCGGCTCCTGCCGCAGGCGGTCGGGCACCGCTGGCACCGGCGCGCGCTGTTCCACGACAGCAACACGCCCGCGCGGGGGGCCGCCCCCGCCCAGCGAGCCGCCGCCCGCCGGCGGGCGCGCGGCCGGGGAACGCCGGACCTGGCCGCGTACGGCAGTACGCTGCTCGGCGCCGTCCTGACCGAACACACCCTGGTGTGCTGGCAGTTGGGCGACGGGGACATAGTCCTCGTGGACGACGGCGGCGTGCCGCACACCCCGCTGTCCAGCGGCCCCGACCTCGGCGACGAGACCGACTCGCTGTGCGAGCCGGAGCCGTGGCGCAAGACCCGTACGCACTGGCAGCCCATCACCGGCGGCCCGCCGCCCGCCGTGCTGCTCTCCACCGACGGCCTGTCGAAGAGCTTCGCCGACCACCAGGGCTTCCTGGACTTCGCCACCGGGGTGCGCGAGCGGGCCGCCGAGCACGGCGTGGCGGCGGTGCAGGGCCAGCTGGCGGACTGGCTGGCACGGGCGGCGAAGTACTCGGGTGACGACACGACCCTCGTCGGGGCGTTCGGCGGCCGGTACGACACGAGTGACGCCACAGGAGGACACGAACCGCATGAGTGAAGGAACGGGGACCCCAGCATGAGCAACGGCATGCTCGCCCGCGGGAAGAAACTGGTGGCCGAGTCGGGGGAGCGCGTCACGGTCGCGGAGCTGTTCGGCTCCGGCGGCCAGGGCGAGGTCTACCGCGTCACGACGGCCTCCGGGGACCGCGCCGTGAAGTGGTACTACCCGCAGCTCGCCGACGCCCGCCAGCGGCACATCCTGGAAGGGCTCATCGAGAAGGGGTGGGACGACGACCGCTTCCTGTGGCCGCGGTCCATCGTGATGGACCCGGACGGCAAGGAGCCCGGCTTCGGCTACCTCATGGACGTGCGCCCGGCGCGCTTCCAGGACCTGCCCGCGCTGTTCCGCCGCGACCCGTCCGTCAAGGACGCCACCATGCGCACCCTGGTGACGGTGGCCCTGCACACCGTCGAGGCCTACCGCGCGCTGCACTCCAAGGGCATCGCCTACCGCGACATCAACTGGGGCAACATCTTCTTCGACCCGCGCACCGGTGACGTCCTGGTGTGCGACAACGACAACGCCGTCGTGGAGGGCGCCCTCGCCGGAGTCGCGGGGACCATGGACTTCATGGCGCCGGAGCTGGTGCGCGGCGACAAGGGCGCGCAGCCCGGCACCCAGACCGACCTGCACTCGCTCGCGGTGCTCCTGTTCCTGCTCCTGATGAACGACCACCCCTTCAACGGCGCCCTCGCCATGCGCATCCACTGCATGGGCGAGTCCGCCAAGCGCAAGCTGTACGGCACCGACCCGGTCTTCGTGTACGACCCCGAGGACACCCGCAACCGCCCGGTGGTGGGGGAACAGCCGACCGTCATCGCCACCTGGGCGGCCCTGCCGCGGATCCTGCGGGACCTGTTCGTGCAGACCTTCACGGACGGGCTGCGCAGCCCGGCGCGGCGCGTGCGCGAGACGCAGTGGCGGGACGCGCTCAGCCAGGTCCTCGACGCCATCACGCAGTGCCGCGGCTGCGGCAAGCAGAACCTCACCCAGCCCGACGGGGCGCCGCCGGACTGCTGGAAGTGCGGCAAGCCGCTCCAGCTGCCGCCCCGCCTGGAGCTGGTCACCGCCACCGGCACCACACTGCGCACCCGGCGCGGCATCCGCCTGGACCCGAGTGCCCGCCTCTACGCCCACCACCTGGACGGCGACCCGGAGCGCCACGACTTCCGGGCGGTCGTCGGCGAGGTCACCGAACACCCGCAGCAGCGCGGCCGGTTCGGCCTGACCAACCGCACCCGGAGCACCTGGACGGCCCGCAAGCGGGACGGCGCCGTCCTGGACGTGGAGCCGGGCCGCACCATCGGCCTCCAGCCGGGGCTGCTCCTGGAGTTCGGGGGCGGCGCGGAGGCCGAGGTCAAGGACTAGGGCCCGCCCGCCGCACCGGCCGTACGGCGCCGCAGGAAGCGGTGCCACCACGGCCTGCGCGCGGGCGGCGGGGGCGGTGGTGGCGGTGGCGCGGCGGGCAGGGTGACCCGGGCGGGCGGTGCCGGGACGGCCACGGCGTCCGGGCGCGGCAGCGGCGTGACCGTCACGGCGCACGCGGTCTCGGGCACGGAGACGGTGACCTGCCCGCCCCCGGCCAGGTGCGTGCTGCGGGCCACGCTCCGCTCCTCGCGGCGCACCCCGTCGTCCCAGGCCACCCGCGCGAGCACGGCGGGCTCCGGCCAGGTGAAGCGCACCTCGGCCCGGCCCGCGCCGAGCCGTCGTACCGTCACATCGCTGATGTGGCGCGGGTGTTCGACGACGACGCTCGGCCCGGCCACCGCGCGCTCGCCGAGGGTGCTCACCGCGGTGAGACGCAGGCGCCGCCCGGGCTCCGCCGCCACGTCCAGTTCCCGTGCGGGGGCCGGTGCGGGGCCGAGCGCCGCGAACCGGGCCGACACGTCCGCGCCCGGCGCCACCGGGCCCGCGGACCACGGCACCAGCACGCTGTCGCCCCGCTCCGGGGCGCTCCAGGCGAGCCGCACCCGGTCGCCCGCGCGGTGGGCGGTCAGCTCCGTGACCGGCGCGGGCCACTCCTCGACCCGGGCGGTGACGCGCACCCCCGGCGACCAGACGGTGCCGCCGCCCGGATAGCCGCAGCTGACCTCGTACACGTACGTCCCCACCGGTAGCGGCACGTCCAGGAGGCGATCGGGCTCGCCCGGCACGAGGGTGTGCGGGGCGCCGCCGTCCGCCGAGCGCCGCACGCGGACGGCGGTCGCCGCCGGGTGGGGGCGCCAGCGCAGGCGTACGCCGTCGGGCACGGGCACGGCCGACAGGTCGGAGACGTCCGGGGCGACGAGGACCGGGGCGGTGACGAGCGGCACCCCGATCACCCGGCCGCCGCGCAGCGGGACGACCGCGTAGCGCAGGGAGAGGCCCAGCGGCGCCCGGGCGTCCTCGGCGGTCAACCCCGTCGCAGGGCCGGGGAGTTCGGTGGCACGCTCCGGCGCGCCGTCCGGGAAGCGCAGCACCTGGTACGTCACGGTGGTGCTGACCCGGGGTGGCCGCCAGGTCAGACGGACGCGCAGGTCGTCGACGGCCACCGTGGTGGGGGCGCGGCCGGGCACGGCGGTGGCGTCGGCCAGGGCGGTGGCGGCGCGCAGCAGGCCCGTGCGGGTCTCCGGGGCGTCCTCGGCCTGCCGCAGCGCGTCGAGCCACGCGAGGGCGGCGGCGCGCCAGTCGCCGCGCTCCTCCAGGGCGCGCGCCCGCGCCGCGAGCCGGGCCACGGCGGCGGAGCGGGCCCGCAGCGAGCCGAGCAGACGCGCGAGGACGTGGTCGCGCGGCTGCGCCGGGAGCGGGGCGGCCACGCGCTCGGCGGCGCGGAGGCGGAGCCCCGGCCAGACGTCGTTGACGGTCTCGGCGGCCCGGCGCACCGGCCCGTCGGCCGGGAAGCCGGCGTCGACGGCGGCGGCGAGCAGCCGGGCCTCGCTGCGGTGCACGCCGAGCGCGGCCACGTCGTCGGCGGTGGTCGCGGGGCTCGCGCCCCGGGCGCGTCCGTGCTCCGGCTCGCGGTCCTTGAGCAGGCAGCACAGCTCCCACAGCACCACCCGGCGCAGGCCCATCGGGTCGTCGCGGGCGAGGGTCTCCAGGGTGTCCACGACGGCCGCCGCGGTGAGGGCGCGCGAGTCGGCGGACGTCTCCCAGGCGAGCCGGGCCTGCCGGACGTACGGCACGTCCACGCGCTGCCACAGGCCGCCGCGGGCGGGGAACCACAGGCCGTCCAGGACGCGGAAGCCGTCGTCGGTCTCCGCCTGCGGCAGGGTGCCGAAGACACCGGCGGCCGCGCGCCGCCGGGCGGGTTCGCGCAGCAGTCCCGCGGCGTGCTGGAACCCCAGGTCGCGGACGGCGGCGCGCAGCGCGGCATAGCCGCGCATGCCGGGGAACTCGGGGAGCGCGGGCAGCGGTGGCAGCGTGTCGGTGCCCGTGGCCCGGACACCGGGCCGCCAGCTCTTCGCCACGCGTCAGCCTCCGGGCGCCGTGAAGAAGTACACGCGGACCACGGCCGTCGACACGGAGGCGCTCAGGTCGTGGAAGTCGTCGGTGGCGGTCTGCCCGCTGAACATCTCCGGACGGCCCTTGCGGAGCTGGGAGTTGACGAGGTGGGCGTACTCCGTGCCGCCGCGGCCGCCGCCGAAGGTCAGCACGAGCGCGGCCCTGCGCCCCTCCCACTTGCGGGTCTCACGCCCGATCTGCCGTACGAGGGACGCTTTGTCGGCGCCCTTGACCTTGAACTCCTCCGGCTCGCGCGCCACCGACGGCGGTCCCGTGGGCTCCGGCTTCGCCGACGGACCCGCGCCGTGGGACGGGCGGGCGCGCGCGGCCAGCGGGTCGGGCCGGTCGGCCATCGACACCAGGGCGAGCACGAGCAGCAGGTCGGCGAAGAGCCAGCCCGCGAGGACGACCCCGGCGATCCGGTTCCCGCGCCGCCGCCTGCGCGGGGTCACGTGTCACCTCCGGGGCGTGCTGACGGGCGCCGGGGCGGCGGGCGCAAGGCGGTGGTGCGGTCAGAACGCACGGCGTCCTCGGGGTCCTCGGCGTTTTCGTCGGCCTCGGCGGCCCCGCCCGGGTCGCGGTAGTGGTCGCCGCTCAGGGCCGGGTCGTCCTGGATGTCGGGCTCGCTCGGCGCGTGCGGAGCGGGGGTGCCGTTCGCGGTCGCCCAGGGTGCGGCCGCCCAGGGGGAGGGCGACGGCACCGTCGCCCCGTAGGGACCGGGCGCGGCCCTGGAGGACTCCGCTCCGGCGGGGTGCGCCTCTGCCCCGGCGCGGTGTGCCTCCGTCCCGGCGCGGTACCGGTCCGTTCCGCCGGTGTACCGCTCCGAGCCGTTCCGCGAGGGCGGCGCGGCCAGGGAGCGCACGCCCGACTCCACCCGGGCCGCCGCGTCCTGCCAGTGCGCCGCCGCCGCGTCCCAGCGCTCGGTGGCCTCGCGCATGCCGTCGACCGCGTCGTTCGTGCGGCCCGTGCTGGTCACCAGGGCCTCGCAGGCCTGCTCGGTGGCCCGGGCCACCGACTCCGTCTTGGTGACGAGGGCCTGCTGGGCGGTGACGAGCGAGCGCAGCGAGGTCTCGACGTTCGCGCCCACCGTCTTGACCTGGTCGCCGAGCTGGCGTGCCGCGGCGGCGTTGGCGCTGCCCGCCTGGGCCGCGGCCTGCTGGCCCTCGCGCACCGCCGTCTCGATGCGGTCGGCGGCGGCGCCCAGCTTCGGCACCTCGGCGGTGAGCTTGCCCGCCGCCTCCTGGAGGGAGACCGTCGCGCCGGTCACCGAGCCGGTGGCGGTGACGAGCGCCTTGTGGTTCCTGTCGGCCTCGGCGGCGAGCGCGCGCATCTCCTGGGCCGCCTTGGTGAGTTCGGAGGTGAACTGCTTCGGCGAGGCGCTGCGGTGCGGGGCGAGCAGCATCTGGAGGCGGGTCAGGACGGACGCCAGCTCCGCGAGGAGCCGCTCGCGCTCCGCCTCCTGGGCCTCCTCCTCCCGCTCGGCGCGCGTCCGCACGCGCGCGTGCACCACGGACAGCAGGACGAGCAGGGCGATCAGGACGACCGCCATCAGGGCCACGTTCTCGAACCGGCCGAGCGGCGACAGATGGCCGCCGAAGCCCGACTGCCACAGCTGGAGGAAGGGCCGCGTGGCCTCCTTGCGGTCGACCTTGCTCAGTTCGCCGTACGCGTGCACCGCCTCGCGCAGGCCGAACCAGGTCACCAGGAGCGGCACGAAGACCAGCGCGCCGAGCGCGGCCTCCAGGAGCCCGTCGCGCCGCGCCGACGGTCTTCTGCCGCGCGCGATGACGCTCTCCGGGCGGACGTAGGCGTGCACGAGGTCCAGCTCTGACCAGCGGTCGAGGCGCTTGTCGTGCTGCACGTCGTGGGCCAAGGCGCGGAGTTCGGCGGCACGCGGGCCGAGCGCCGTTTCGCCCGCCAGGTCCTGAAGTTGCTTGATGAGCTCCTGCTTGTCCAGCAGCTGTGCGGGCGTCAAGCGCGTACTCCCTGTCTCGGGACCGGTGCGTGACCGGCGAATGCCTCGCCCATGAGGCCTCGTCAGTCGAGGACGTCGCCCCTGCCGCGCCGGTTCCTGCCGTCACGGGTCAGCCGGGCCAACAGCGCCTCGGCTTCGGGGTGTTCAGGGTCCCACGTGAGGCACTTGCCGAGGGCCTCAATCGCCTCATCGCGCGCGCCGCGGCGGTGCAGCTCGCGCGCGTGCCGGTAGGTGCGGTGGGCCAGCAGGGACCGTACCCGCTCGTTCGTCGGGTCGTGGCCGTACGCGCAGCGCAGCCAGCGTTCGGCGTCCGGGAAGTGGTCGGGCGCCACGTCGGCCATGGCGGCCGCGCAGTGCACGTCGATCATCGCGTCGAGCACGTCGGCGCGGGCCGGGTGCGCGGTGGCCTCCTGCCAGGCCAGGTGCGAGGCCTGCACGGCGTGCTCGTGGCGGCCGAGGTCGAGCAGCGCACGGGCCCGGGCGAGCTGGCGCCGCGCGGCGTGGCCGAGGGGGAGGGGAGCGGTGCCGGTGTCCGCCGGCGCCGCGCGGGGGTCCTGGGGGTCCGGCTGCTGCTCGTGAGGCTGAGCGGACGGGTGCCCGGACAGCTGCCCGGACGGGTGCTCGGGCGGGTGTTCGGAGTCGACCGCTTCCGCCGCCGTCCGTGCTTCCGCCGCTGTCCGTGCTTCCGCCGCCGCCCGCGTCTGCGCCGTACGCTCCTGCCGTCCTGCCGCCTCCGCTTCCGACGCCGCCCCCGTCAGCCCTTCGAGGAGTTCCCGTGCCTCCGCCACGATGTCCCGGAGCAGCGCCACTGCCTCGCTCCTGCGTCCCTGTCCGGCCAGTTCGCGGGCCTGCGCCACGTCGCGGCGCGCCGGGGCCGGGGCGTCGTCCAAGGCGAGCAGCGTCGCGGTGAGGGCCGGTGCCTCCGCGAGGGTGTCGCGGCCCGGGTCCGGGGGGTCGAGCGGGCCCTCCTCCAGGGACGCCGCGCCGGACGCGGAGGCGCCGCCGCCCGCGAGCCGCACCGCGTGCTTGAGGGCGCCGAGCGCGAGCAGCTCGCGGGGCCCGTGGGCCGTGCTCCGCCCCAGCTCCGCCACGCCCGAGCGCACCTGCGCGAGTCGCGTCGCGCCCCCGACGAGCAGCAGTGTGTCCACGTCGGGGCGGGTCAGGGCCGACTCGCCGAGCAGGTCGTGGGCGCGCCGCACGGTGCGGCGCACGTGCGGCTCCAGGAAGGCGTCGAGGTGCGGCCGGGTGATCCGCATGCGCAGCGGCGGCCCGTTGCCCAGGTCGAGGGTGAGCGCGGCGGAGTCGGTGGCCGAGCCGTCGGCGGTGCCCAGCTCCTCGCGCGCCTCCTGGGCCCGCGCCCGGTGGCCGAGCCACAGCCGCGCGCTGCCGCCGGACACGGACGCGGGACCCCGGTGAGCCCGAAGGAGCCGCACGGCGGAGGCGAGCGCGGCCTCGTCGAAGGCCCGGCCGCCGGAGGTGGCCGCGCCGTCGTAGCCGAGCGCGCGGTAGTGGCCGCGCACACCGCGCACCAGGCCGAGTTCGAAGCCGTCGTAGCCCATGCCGTAGACGAGGAAGGTGCCGCTGTCCCGGTCCGTCGTGTGCCCCATCACGGCGGCCAGCGAGTCGCTGATGAGGCGCACCGGAGCGAGCCCCGCGGCGGCCGCCGCGTCGCGCAGCGCCTGGCGCTGCCGCGACTGGAAGGCGGCGGGCACGCTGATCACCGTCTGCGCGACCGCTCCGGCCCGCGCCTCGACGCGCTCGCGCAGCGTCCGCAGCATGCGCGCCACGACCGCGTCCGCGTCCTCCGCACGGTCCCGCCACGGCACCGGACTCCCGCTGCCGAGCAGCGACTTCACGCTCGGGAACACCACCGGCAGGACCCCTGCCGCGGCCGGCGCGCACACCAGCCACGGCCAGTCGGCCTCCGGCAGGTCGAGGCGGCGCACCGGCTGCCCCGCCGCCGCGAAGAGCGCCCGCACCCCCGTCGCGCCGAAGTCCACGCCGAGGCTGACCCGGCCGTCGGCGCCCCGTGCCGCCACCCCCGTGCCCCCCGCTGCCGTCATCCGCCGGCCATGTCGTCAGGGACTTGGAGGATGCCGTCGTGGTCCCGCTTGCTCGGCAGCGACGGCACCGCGCGCTCCGAGTAGGCCACCGCGATCATGCTGCGCAGGTTCTTGGCCTGCTCGGCGGTCTGGATGCGGTTGCCGTTGCGGTGGGCCGCCTTGACCTGCTCCACGGCCTCGCTGATCGCCTTGACGGTCTCCAGGGGCGCCCCGTCCGACGCCAGCTCGGCCTGGCGGAACTGACTGGCGAGCCCGCACTGGTGGTACATGTCGTCGAGCAGCAGCTCGGTGAGGCGCTGGTACTCGCCGCTGTCGCCCATCTCCACGGCCCGCTGCGCCTGCGTGATGTCGCGGCGCACCTTCAGCTCCTGGGTGTGCTCGATGTAGGGCCCGTACCGCTTCAGGAAGTGCCGGGCCTCCCGCTCGGCCAGGCCCAGCTCCTCGCGGAGCACCGCGCTGTCGACCTCCCGCTCGGTCTCGGGCGGCGGGGTGCGCGGCTTGTCGCGCCGCGGCGTCGCCTCCAGGGCCATGTCGGTGCCGCGCACGCTGACGCGGACGGTGATGATGCGGTCCGCCGAGTAGTTGAACGACACGTCGACGTGCCGGTTGATCTCGATCTCCTGCGGCAGCTCGAACTCGACCACGCCCTGTTCGTGGTTCTCGCTCGCCACGTGGCTGTCGCCCTCGTACACCGGCACCCGGATCAGCCGGCTGTCCGTCGCGTGGAACGTGCGCGTGCGCGGCTCCGGCAGCGGGAAGGGCGAGCCCGCCGGGATGATCGGCACGAACACGTCGCGCCGCGCGCCCTTGACCGCGGCGATGCCCATCGCCATCGGCGTCGACTCGAAAAGCCCTGTGGAGCCCACCGGGCGGGCGTTGACCAGGCTCTGGCCGCAGTCCGCGCACACCTCGGCGGCGTACTCGTTGGTCTTCAGGCACTGCGGCGCCGGACACTCCACGCCGTTGAGGGTCTCGGCGAGCACGCCCGCGCCGTAGGCCACGCACTCCATGGGGTTGATGTTCCGGCGCACCTTGTCGCCGCCGAAGTACGCCTCTACCGCCTCGTACACCGGCCGGGTCAAAGTGCCGCCGCCGACCAGGAGGACGTCCGAGATGGCGTCGGGCGTCAGCTCGTAGCCCGTCAGGGTCTCCTTGACCAGGTCCATGGTGCGGGTCACCAGGGGCGCGATCATCTGCTGGAACTCGTCGCGGGTGAGGGCCATCTCGACATCGACGATGCCCTCCGGGCCGTGGTACGCCGCCGGGATCACGATGTACGTCTCCGACAGCTCGTTCAGCTCCCGCTTGGCGGCCTCGGCGGCCTTCTTCGCCTGGAACAGGAACTCCTTGTCGCCGGACGGGTCGACGCCCCGCTCGTCCCGCATCCAGGTGATGATCCGTTCCACGATCGCCAGGTCGAAGTCGTCACCCCCGAGCCAGATGTCCCCGGCGGAGCGCAGCACCTGGAACTGGCTGTTGCCCTCGTGGTCCTTGACGGTGTTCAGGACGGAGATGTCGAACGTGCCGCCGCCCAGGTCGTAGACAAGGACCCGGCTGCGCGCCCCGCCCGGCTTGTGCAGGCCGAACGCGACCGCCGCCGCGGTCGGCTCGTCGATGATCTTCTTGACCACCAGGCCCGCGCGCTCCGCCGCTTCCCGGGTCGCGGCGCGCTGCGCGTCCCGGAAGTACGCGGGCACGGTGATCACCGCGTGCGTCACCTGCTCGCCGAGGGTGCGGGCCGCGTCCCGCACCAGCTTGTCGAGGATCACGCTGGAGATCTCGGACGGGGTACGGCTGCGGCCGCCGAGCAGCACATGGGCGCGCGGGTCGTCGTCGGGGCCCGACACGATCTCGTACGAGAGGCGCTCGCGGGCCTGTGCCACCGAGCGGTCCGCGAAGTCGCGGCCCATCAGCCGCTTCACGGACACGATGGTCTCCTCCGGCTGCCGCACCGCCCATCTGAGGGCGTCCTCGCCGACGAGGGTCTGGTCCTTGCCGTCGCGCCGGGCGAGGCCGACCACCGACGGGGTCAGCCGGTCGCCCTTGCTGTTGGTGAGGACCGCGATGTCGTCGCGGTGCGGATCGTGGGCGGCGACGGCGCTGTTCGTCGTGCCGAGGTCGATCCCGATGGCCTTCATCCCTGTGCTGTCCCTTCCTGTGCTGCCCGGGTCCTGTCCCCGGTGGCGTCGCCCGCGGCGACCACGACCCGGGCGGCGCGCAGCACGTGCCCCCGGTATCGATACCCGCGCCGCGCGACCTCAAGGACCTCGTCGTCGGCCGCCCCGGCGGGCGCCGGGCGCACGGCCACGACGTGGTGCGTGGCCGGGTCCGCGCGCTCGCCGACCGCGCCGAGCACCTCCAGGCCCGCGCCGGCCGCGGCCGCCTCCAGCTGCCGCGCGATGAGCCGGACGCTGTGCTGCACCGCGGCCGGGTCCGGCTGCGGCCCGGCGGCGAGCAGCCGGTCGCACGCGTCCAGCGCGTCGGCGCACGCCAGGAGCAGCCGCTCGGTGTGCGCGCGGTGCACGGCATCGCGCTCGGCGAGCGCCCGCGCCCCGTCGTACGCCACGCGCGCCGCCGCCGCGGTGGACTCCTGCTCGGTCACGGTGCCCTCCTCATCGGCCTCCGGCCGCCCTTCAATCGTGCTCATACGTCGAACCGGATCAGCTTGTCGAGCAGCCCGGCGACCGTCTCGCCGGACAGCGGCTCCCCCGCGCCCGGCCCCGTCGCCCCGGCGAGCAGCCGGTCGGTCTCCTCGACGGCGCCCGGCAGTTCGGCCGCCACGTCCACGTCGTACAGGAAGAGGTCGACGAGCAGCCGCCCCGGCACCGTGCGCAGTTCCTCGAGCGCCGCCTGCGCGGCCGGGGTCATCAGGCGCCGGGCGAGCAGCTCGAACGGCGCGTCCCGCAGCTCGGCCTGCGAGGTCCACGGCGTGACCGAGGCCCCCGCAAGCGCGTCGTAGGGGCTCGGGGGCCTGTCGGGGTCCTGCATCACGGCGGGGTGCCTCCCTCGGCGGGCGCGTCGGCGGTCAGGGCGGTGCGCCAGCTGCGCACCGCGTCCAGGAGCGCGCGGCGCACCCGTGGGTCCATCGCGTCCGCGCGGGTCGCGCGGATCAGGTGGTGCAGGGCCTTGCGCACGTCGCCCCTGGCCAGTTCGGTCTCCGCGCGGTCGGTCAGCTCGGCGGCCCAGGAGGCCAGGTCGTCCTCGTCCGGCGGCGGCTCCGCGCCGTCGCTGCGGATCAGCTCGCCCATGCCCGCGACGCCCAGGTCGGTGGCGAGCAGCCGGTCCAGCTCCTCCAGGGCCTCGCCGAGGGTCTCGCGGTAGTTGTGCGTGAGGGCCTGGCCGAGGCCGACGTCGAGCAGGCCGAGGGCCTCGTGCAGGAGCCGCAGCCGGCCGGGCAGGGCGTCGCCGCGCTCGTCGAGGGTGAAGACCAGGGCGCGGGCCAGGTTGTCCCGCGCGTGGTTGGAGGCCGGGTTGAGGTCGAGGGCGCGGCGCAGATCGGCCTCGGCGCCGTACACGTCCGAGCGCATGCCGTGCTTGGTGCGGGTGTAGCCGCGCCACACGCCGCGCATCGAGTACAGCGAGGAGAGCCTGCCGTCGAGCTGGTCGCGCTCCTCGCGGTCCAGCGGGTGCAGCAGCGGCGGCACGGCCTCGACGAGCGCGATGGCCTCGTCGAGCCCCTCGCCGCGGCGCGCCTTCGGCCCGGCGGGCTCGTGGACGAGGGCCTCCACGCGGCCGAGCGCGGTGCGCACGACGGCCTTCTTCGCCCGGGCCGACATCCCGGCGCGGCGCGCGACCCCCACCAGGCGCTCCCACTGTTCGAGGGCGCGGCTCAGACCGTCCTCGCCGTCGGCGAGGGCCGAGCGGGACAGCTCCAGGCGGGCGCGGACGGCGAGTTCGACACCGTCCTGGAGCAGCCGCGCGTGCCGGTGCGCCAGCTGGACGTACGCGGGGTCCCGGCACAGGAAGTCCTGGCAGTGCGGGCAGTCCTCGAGGTGGCGGCGCGGGTCGGCCGCGGCGGCGGGGCCCGCGCAGTCGTCGGGCAGCGTGGTGAGGGTGGGGAAGGCGGGCAGGGCGCTCAGGGCCGCCGTGAACTTGTGGACCGCGCACAGCGCGAGCGACCGGGCGAGGCCGGAGAACGCCCAGCGCAGCTCGCGGGCCGCGTACTCGCCCGGGTCCCTGCCGTCCTTGGCGGCGGCGTCCAGCTGCGCGGCGAGCGCGGCCAGCGGCAGTTGCAGGTCGAGCAGCCGCGCGTAGTGCGGCCCGCAGGCGAGGGCGCCGCGCGCCCCGGGCACCCCCGGGAGCCCGCCCACCTCCTTCAGGACCCGCGCCCCGCCCAGCTCCGCCTCCAGGAAAGCCGCCAACTCCCCGTACTCCTCGGCCTGTTGGGGGCGGCCTTCCTCGGTGTGCCGCTGCTCGGAAGCCGCCAGCTGCGCGGACAGGTGACGGCTCAGCTCCCAGCGGAGGCGGTTCATGTCCTCGGCCGTCAGCTCGCGCGCGTAGCAGGCGGCGCGCTCGGCCCGCCAGCCGTCCCAGTACGCGTCGTCGCTCAGCAGCGTCGCCCAGTACGCGAGCGCCTGCTTCCAGGTGCGCGTGGCGTGCTCCCAGGCGCCGCTCTGCTCCAGCTCCTGCGCCTGCCACAGGCGGGCCACGGCGAGGCCGTGCGCCACGGCCATGTCGCCGGGGGCCGCGGCCAGGCGCCGCTCCCACTCGGCGGTGGCCGCGTCCCGGCCGCGCGCGAGGAGCAGCAGCAGCGGCGCGTCCTCGGGGAAGCGCTCGCACAGCATGTCCACGAGCCCGGGCCCGGCGTGCTCGTCGTCGGGCGAGAGGGTGGCCAGCGCGTCCCGCACGGCGTCGGGCCCGTGCCAGCGGTACAGCAGGGCATCCAACTGGAGTCTGCGGCACGGCAGTTGCAGCCGGTCCAGGGCTACCCGCTCCGACCAGGACATGCCGCCGCGCTCCAGGAGCGTGTACGGCGCGTCGCTGACGGCGGCCATCGACACGCCGGGGTGCACGCCCGCCTCCCGCAGCGCGAGATAGGGATACGTGGCGTCGCGCAGCGCGAACGGGTCGGCGGTCAGCGGCGCCCGGGTCAGGCCGTCGGCCCAGGGCAGCAGGTCGAGCAGCCGCCGCAGGCGCCGTCGCCGCACCTCGGCCCGGTCGAGCCGCCCCGCGGCCCGCTCGTACGCGGCCACGGCGTCGCTCCAGCGGCCGTCGCCCTCCAGCAACCGGCCCCGCGCGTACGCGAGATGGGCGTCGGCGTCCCGGTGCCCCGGGCACGTGGCGAACGCCTCGGCGGCCTTCTCCCACTCCTGGTGGGCGTCGGCGATGCGGCCGCGCGCGTAGGCGTCGACGGCGGCCACGGCCGCCGCGTCGGCCCCGTCGGTGGTGTGCCACCCCCGCAGCGCCTGGGCCGCCGCGACGACGGCCGCCCATTCGCCCTCGGCCTCGGCGGCCCGCAGGCGCGCGAGCCGGCAGCGCGCCGCGCAGTCCGCGCCGTCGAGCCCGCCGCCGATCCCGTCGTACGCCGCCGCGACGGCCAGCCAGTCCGCCGCTCCCGAGGCCCGCTCCTCGCCGACGCGCGCACCGGCGTAGCGGCGCCGCGCCGACACGTCCGCCCAGGCGTCCGGCAGCACACGGTAGACCCGCAGCGCGTCCTGCCAGCGGGCGTCGGCCTCGTGGGTGCGGGCGAGGGCGTAGAGGTAGAGGTGCAGGGGCTCGGGAGCGGCAGGGGAGTGCGGGGCGGCGGAGCCGTTCTGGAAGGCGCGCGCGTAGACGGCGCGGGCCGCCGCCCAGTCCCGCCGGGCTTCCGCGCGGCGGCCCTCAGCCTTGCGGCGCAGCGGGGCGACGGTGCCCTCGCGCGCCGTGTCGGGCACGCCCGCGAGCAGCGCGCACGCCGCCGCCCAGTCGTGGTGGACGTCGGCGGCCACGCGGGCGCGGGCGTAGCGGCGGCGCACCCCCACCTCGCCGTCCGCGTAGGCGTCCGGGAGGCGCCCGAAGCCGTCGATGACGTCGGCCCACGCGCCCCGGGCGTCGGCGGCCCTGCCGCGCGCGTACAGGACCTGGTCCGCCACGTCGTCGAAGGAGTCCGAGAGCCCGCCGAGCCAGGCAAGGGCCCCGTCCCAGTCGTCCCGCTCGCGACAGAGCCGCGCCCGGGCGTAGGCGCAGCGGCCGTCGGCGTCCAGGTGGGCCGGGGCCGGGGGGTCGTGCGGGCCGGGGGCCTCGGGGGAGCGGCACTCCTCGAAGGCCGCGACGGCCGCGGCCCAGTCCCCTTCGTCGGCGGCGGCGCGCCCGCGCGCGTAGGCCTGGCGGACGGCGGCGTCGGGGAGGCCGGTGGTGTCGAGAGGCCTGGGGGCGTCGAGGGGGCCGGTGGCGTCGAGCGGGCCGGTGGTATCGAGGGGACTAGTGGCGTCGAGTGGGCCGGTGGCGCTTCCGCAGCGCGCGTACGCCGTCGCGGCCTCGCGCCACCGGCCCGCCGACTCCGCCGCCCGGCCCTGGGCGTACGCGGCGCGGGCCGCCGTGGCCGGGTCGGCGGGGCACAGGGCCAGGGCTTCGGCGTAGGCCCGCGCCGCGGTGTCCCAGTCGCCCTCCTGGCGGGCCCGGTCGGCGGCCGCGCGGGCCGTGGCGGCCCGCAGGGCCGTGCGCGCGGCGGCCAGGCGCGCCGGGACCTCGGGGAAGCCGAGGCGCGCGGCGGCCACCTCCTCGTACAGGGAGATCGCCGCGTCCCAGTCGGCGGCGGCCTCCGCGGCCCGCGCGCGGTCGAGCAGCTCGGCGGCGAGCCGCAGCCGCTCCGCGCGGGCGGTCAGCGCCCCCGGCAGCGGGACCGGCAGCGCCGTGCGGACCGCGGCGAGGCGCGCGGCCGCGGCGGCGCCCTCACCCTCGTGGGCGAGCAGTTCGCAGAGCTTCTCCAGGTCGGGCCAGGCCAGTTCGCACGCGGCCTCGGTGCGCAGGCGGCGCTGCTCGTCCTCGTACTGCCGCGTCGGCGTCCGCAGGATGCGCTGCACCTGGGGCCAGCGGCCCTGGTCGCGCTCGAAGCGGGCGGCGCTGATCAGCGTGGTGGCGTCCACGTGCCCGACCGGGTTCTGGAAGACGCGCAGCGCGTCCGCGCCCTCACGCAGCGGGTCGGCCACGGCGCCGCCGTCGTCGCGTACCTCACGCGCCTTGAACAGCCATCCGTGCCGGCAGTCCTCGTGCAGGAACAGCGCGGGCGTCGCCCACTCGACGGCGGTGTGCCGCGGCAGGTGCGAGATGCGGCGGCGCGCCGTGGACACCGCCTCGTCGACGGTGCGGTTGGCCGCCAGCTCCTTGAACAGCTCGGGGCTGAAGCGGCCCGCCGACTCGTCGCTGACCCGCCCGCGCATCGCCACCACGGCCGGCAGGCCCCCGGCGATCAGCGCCTGCGCGAGCCCCGAGAACGGCTCGGCGTGCGCCCCGTCGGGCCCCGAACTGTCCGCCCCCGAACAGAGGTTGAGCACGGCCAGGCGCAGCCGCGGGGCCTTGAGCAGGATGCCGCTGAGCAGGTCGGCGGGGACGCTGTCGGCGCCGCCCGACTCGGTCTCCAGGTGGACGACGCCCTTGCCGAGGTCCTCGTCGTAGCGGCCGTGGGCGATGAGCAGCACGGCCGTGGGCAGGTCGCCGTGCGCGGCGAGGGCCGACTCCAGGCGCTCGCGCGTGGCCGCCTCGACGACGGTGGTGCGCACGGCCACCTCGGGCAGCTCCTGGCGCAGCGCGGCGACCTCCGCGTCCAGGCGCAGGGCCGGGCCCACGCCGGGCGGTGACGCGCAGGCGACGAGCAGCCGGATCAGGCTCGGCTCGTCCGCGGGCGTGGGCAGCCGCCGGCCGAGCGGGCCGCCGGGCAGGGAACGCGCCAGCGAGTAGCCGGGGTTGAGGGCGAGGGACTGGTGCGGCAGGTCGGCAGGGGCGCACAGCGCTTCGAGGGGCAGCTCGCGCAGGCGCGGCGGCAGGTCGAAGCGGAGCCGCAGGCGGCGGCCGGGGGCCGTGCGCTGGGCGAGGTCGAGCGCGGAGGCCAGGCAGGCGGCGGTGGGGGAGGAGCGGGGGCCGCCGGGCCCCGCGGCCGGCGGCCCGGCCCCGGCGATGCCGTGGGGACCGGCCGGTGGCCCGGCCGCCACGTTGCCGTGGGGACCTACGGCCGGTGACCCGCCGTAGGCCCCCGCCGGTGCCCCGCCCGGGCCCGCGGCCCCGAACAGCAGCCCGTACACCGCGCGCCCCAGCTCGCGCAGCTGCTCGGCCGTGTGCCGCTCGCCCATCGGGGCGTGGCCGAGGTCGGCCTCGACCAGGCGGTCCCAGCGGGCGCGCAGCGCCGCGGGCTCGCCGCCCACGGTGATGACGTCCGCGGCGCAGGAAGGGCCGCTGACGGCCACGAGGAAGTGGGACGGGCCGAACGGGCGGACGCGGATGCGCAGTTCCTCGTACTCATGCACCGGCGCGGGTCACCTCCCGCTCTCGTCGAACTGCTCGCGGACGAAGTCGAGTTCGTCCTGTGCCCGGCGCCGCTCCTCGGCGATCTCGGGGTCGTCGGGGAAGTGGGCGAGGGCCGCCGTGAGCGCCTCGACCGCCTCCTCCAGGACGGTGCGCGCGCCGGACAGGCTGCCCGAGCCCCACCGCTGGAGGGCCAGGCCGCGCAGCACGATACCGAGGCTGAGCTGCGCCCGCCGCCCGTGCGGGCTCAGGGCCACCGAGCGCCGCAGGTCCGCGGCGGGCGCGTCGAGCACGGAGCCCTCGCGGTTGGCCTCGACGATGCCCCGGTCGGCGAGTGCACGTGCCAACTGGCCGTCGATGCGCGGGCGTTCGTTGGCGCCGATGACGGTGCGGGCGGCCTCCAGGACGGCGACGGCGCGGCTGAGGAGGCCGGCGCGGTGGGCGTCCTTGGCGGTGGCGAGGGCGAGGCCGACGATCTCCGTCTGGGTCCGGCGGTAGCGGCCGAGTTCCCGCGCGTGCACGAGGGCGCGCCGCAAGGACGCGGTGGCGGCCTCGAAGTCCGGTGGTTCCGCGCCGAGTTGAGCGTGGGCGAGGGTGACGCGGGCGTGCAGGGCGAGGTCCCTCGCGTCGCGGGCGAGCCGCTCGCGGCGGTCGGCGAGGCCCGCGTAGCCCGGGTTCAGCTCGTCGAAGCGCGTACAGTCCGGCTCGCACACGGGCGCGGCGCCGGGGCTCGCCGCTCGGGCCCGCGCGCGGCAGGCACGGCAGCGCAGCTCGCCGAGCGCGGCGAGCGCCTCGCCGGGCGCTCCCTGCCGCAACTGGAGCCGGGCGAAGCCGAGTTCGGAGAAGGCGTGCACGAGTGTGTCGTCCGCCTGGGCGGCGGCGAACGCGCCCAGCTCCCGCGCCGCGCCGAGCGCCGCGATCCGCAGCGGCCCGCCGCGCACCCCCGGCGCCCCGTCGGCCGCGGCGAGCAGCCGCGCGGCCTCGGCCTCGCGCTGGAGCAGCAGGTCGGGCGGCACCCTGGCGGCGGTGTCCGCGCCGCCCCTGCCGGTGAGCCGCCGCGCGAGGTGCTCGCACAGCGCGGTACGCAGGTCCGGCACGAGGGCGTCCGGCACGTCGACGCCGTACCGGCGCGCGGCGCCGCGGCGGACCCGCTCCCAGAAGGCGGTGTCGTGCAGCAGCGCGCCCCAGGCGCCGACGCACCGGTCGAGCACGGAACTATCCGCGCCGGTAGGGGAGTTGACCAGTGCCACCGCGAGGGCGTGGGTGACCCGGTGAGCGGCCGGGTCGTGCCGCGCGGCGTCGTCGAGGAGGTCGACGGCCACCTCGCGGCGGCCGCCCGCGACGAGCGTGGTCGCGTACAGGGGGGCGAACGCGCCGTGCTCGCGCGAGAGGCCCCAGGACGCGGCGGTGAGCGCGGCGGCCCGCTCCCGGTCGGGCACGTCCCCGCCGAGCGCGGTGAGCGCGGCCCGCCGCAGCCGCAGCGCGACCTCCCGGGCGCCCCCGCCGAGCGCGGCCGCGACCCACCGCGCCTCGTCGTCGAACACCCCGTGCCGCGCCGCCGTCCGCAGGTCGTCCAGGGCGTCCGCCGCGCGCCCCGACTTGGCGCGTACGTACGCACGCTGGACGGCGGCACGGGGGTGCGGCTCCGGCCGGTCGAGGGCCTCGGTGAAGCTCGCCTCGGCCGCCGCGAGGTCCCCGCGCCGCGCGAGCGCGCACCCCGCCCAGAAGGGGGCCGCGGCACCTTCGGGATCCGCGTCCCGCGCCCGCCGGAACTCCCCGAGGGCCTGTTCGACGTCTCCCGCGGCGAGTCGTAGGCGCCCGAGACCGACGTGGGCGCGGGCTAGGAGAGCGGCGACGTCAGGGGTGTCGGCGGCCGGGGGCGCGCCGGGCGGGGGGTTTTCACCGGCGTGCGCCGGGCGCACGAGGTCCACGGCCCGGTGGAACGACGCCTCCGCGCCCGGCGCGTCGCCGCGCGCCCGCTGGGCCTCGCCCTCGGCGCATGCCGTTCGCGCCTCGGCGTACGCCGTCTCCGTTCGCGCCCCCACGTCTCACAAGCCCCCGTTCAGCGGCCGGTGCCGGGTCAGTCCGCGGCCTCGTCCAGCTCGGAGCGCCAGCGGGACTGCTGTCGGTCGTAGTGCAGGGGCCCCACGCGGAACGCCGTCAAGTCGAGCCCCAGCAACCGTTCATACGCCTCGGGGGGAAGGTCCGGTTCCAGGACGACGCTCAGGCCGCTGCGGTCGTCCCGCAGCACGAGGGGGCGCGGCGGCGCCGCGGCGGCTCCGTCGCGCCGGGCCAGGCGGCCCACCGCCGCCTTGAACGCCCCGTACGCGTCCCGCACCGCCTCCGCGCCCAGACCGCTGAGGAACGCCTGCAACGGCAGCGCGGCGAGGACCAGCCAGGGCACGTCGCCCGCGCCGCGGTGGCCGACGGCGCGGCGCACCCGCGCGGTGCGGACTCCGAGCCCGTCGAACGCGGCGACCAAGTCGTCACCGAGGCCGTCGGCGACGTCCTGGTCCAGGAGCAGCTCGGCGTGCAGCGGGGCGCCGGAAGCACCGGGTGTACCGGGTGTACCGGGCGGGCGGGGCGCGTCGGGCAGGGGCGGGGCGTCGGGCATGGGGCGGTCTTCCTTCCGCCGGGGGTGCGGGGCGTGCGACGGTGCACGGGCCCGCAGCCTAAAGCCCGCGCGCCCTCCCGCGCGGGCGAAACCGGATCTCTCGTCCGGCCGATTCCTCAGTCAAGGCCCTGAACAGGCACTCTTGCGAGATTTTTCCGGAATGAGGAATTCATGGAACTTTCGTGCTGTGCCGGGAGTCCTCTCAGGTGAACGCTGAAACACAGCTGAACACGGGGGTGTTCGACCTTGACCGACATCGACCTCGACTTAAGCGACCGGTTCGAGACGGACCAGTCCGGCCAGGCCCACCAGCACGCGGACGGCCGCGAGCTGGTTCCTTACGTGGCGCCGCTGACCGTCCCACCCGTCCTGCGCCCCGCCGGAGGCGACGTCCGCGAAGAGACGGAGATCGCGATCCGCCCGTCCTGGGTGCGCCTGCACCCGCAGCTCCCGCCCACCCTCATGTGGGGGTACGAGGGCTCGGTGCCCGGCCCCACCATCGAAGTGCGCCGCGGCGAGCGCGTCCGCATCGCGTGGACCAACCGCGTGCCCAAGGAGACCGAGTTCCCCGTCACCGCGGTGGAGGTGCAGCGCACGGGCGAGCCGCCCAGCACCCTCCCGGGCCGCGAGCGCGTCGAGCCGAACAAGGACGTGGCCGCCCTCCCCGCCTGGACCGTCACGCACGTGCACGGCGCCCAGACCGGCGGGGGCAACGACGGCTGGGCGGACAACGCCGTGGGATACGGCGACGCCCAGCTCTCCGAGTACCCGAACGACCACCAGGCGGTCCAGTGGTGGTACCACGACCACGCGATGAACATCACCAGGTGGAACGTCTTCGCGGGCCTGTACGGCACCTACCTGGTCCGCGACGAGGAGGAGGACGCGCTCCAACTCCCCTCCGGAAAGCGGGAGATCCCCCTCCTCATCGCCGACCGGAATCTGGACACGGACGAAGACGGCCGCCTCACGGGCCGCCTCCTCCACAAGACCACGATCATCGACCCCAAAAACCCGGAGACGGGCAAGCCGGTCACACTGCCCTTCACGGGCCCGTACACCACGGTCAACGGCCGCATCTGGCCCTACGCGGAAGTGGCCCCGGGCTGGTACCGCTTCCGCCTGGTCAACGCGTCGAACGCGCGCGTGTACGACCTCGTCCTCATCGACGAGGGCGGCCGCCCCGTGCCGGGCGCGGTCCACCAGATCGGCAGCGACGGCGGCCTGCTGCCGCGCCCGGTGCCCCTGGACTTCGGCGGCACCGAAGGGTCGGCGCCCACGCTGACCGTCGCGCCCGCCGAGCGCTTCGACCTCCTCGTCGACTTCCGCGCCCTCGCGGGCAAGCGCCTCCGCCTGGTCAACAAGGGGCCGAACGCGGCACCAGGAGCCCCCGACGTCGCGGGGAACGTGCGCTATCCCCACGTCATGGAGTTCCGCGTGGGCAGGGGCGGCGGCGCGCCGGAGACCTTCCGGCTCCCCGAGGTCCTCTCCGGCTCCTTCCGCCCCATCGGTCACGGCGTGCCGCACGGCCACCGCCTCATCGTGCTCACGCCGCCCGCCACGAAGGGCGCGGGCGGGCACCCGGAGATGTGGGAGATGGCGGAGGTGAAGGACCCGGGGAGCATCCAGCTCCCCGCCGACGGCGTCATCCAGCTCCGCGGACCCGACGGCGTCCTGAAGACCTACCGCAGGACCGCCCGTACGTTCAACGACGGCCTGGGCTTCACCATCGCCGAGGGTGCGTACGAGCAGTGGAGCTTCCTGAACCTCGCGGTCCGGCCGAACGTGACCCATCCCATGCACATCCACCTGGCCGACTTCCAGCTCCTCGGCCGCGACACGTACGACGCCTCGGGCTTCGACCCGGCCCTCGGCGGCACGCGCACGCCGATCGCGCACGACCCGGCCCGGCCGATCCCGATCGCTCCCAACGAACGCGGCTGGAAGGACGTGTTCCTCGTCCCCGGCGGCCAGATGCTGCGCGTCATCGGCAAATTCGACGGGGCGTACGGCCGCTTCATGTACCACTGCCACCTCCTGGAGCACGAGGACATGGGCATGATGCGGCCCTTCGTCGTGATGCCGAAGGAGGCGCTGAAGTTCGACCACGGCGGCCACGGAGGCCATGGCGGCGGTCACGGCGACCACTGACCCCGCCCCGGCCGGAGCCCCGGCCTCCGCGGGGGAAGGCTCGCCGCGGCTCCGGCTCCGGCTCCGGCTGCGGCTCCGGCTGCGGCTCCGGTGTCGGCGAGGGCCGGTCCGGGGGCCCGTCAGAGCACCCCGGACCGCCCCTTCGCCCGGGCCACCGCCGCCCGGGCGAGGGCCCGCACCAGCGGATGCGGCCGCGCCCCGTCCCCGCTCAACTCCGGCTGGAACAGCGTGGCGAGGAAGAAGGGATGCCCGGGCAGCTCGACCACCCGCACCTGCCCCTCCTCGTCCCGCCCGGAGAACCGCAGCCCGTGCGCCCGCAGCACGGCGAGCAGCCGCTCGTCGCTCGGACCGTACGAGCAGTGGTAGCGCTCGACCGTCCGGTCGGTGCCGAGCACGGCCTCGGCGAGCGACCCGGGCGCGAGGGCCACCGCCCCCTCGTGCCCGACGAGCGAGCAGGCGAGCGGCGCGATGAGCGGGGTTTCGGCGCCGGGGTCGTTCTCGGCGTGCGCGACATCGGCGAGGCCGCACACATGCCGGGCGTACTCCAGGAGCGCGTGCTGGAAGCCGCCGCAGGTACCGAGGAAGGGAATGCCCTCCTCGCGCGCGGTACGGATCGCGGCGAGGGCCCCCGCCTCACTCCGGTAAGGGCTGCCGGGCAACACCCACACCGCGTCGAACCCGCGTACCGCGTCCGGCTCGGCGGCGTCCTCGGTCGGGATCCAGTACGCGTCGAGGACGAGCCCGTCCCGGGCGGCGAGCGCGTCGAGGAGCAGCGGGAGGCGGGTGTGCGAGGCGACGTTGGGGGAGCGGTCCCCGACGAGGGCGAGCCGGGCGGGCGGCGGGGCCGCCGCCGCGAGGCCGGGCACGGCGGAGTGCGCGGGGCGGCCCCCGGCGGGACCGGTGAGGTTCTCGTTCATGACGGCCATCCTCAGCACCGGGCCCCGTTCACGTCCAACGACGAAGCCTGCACCTCCGATAAGCGATGCTGATGGGCCGCGCGATCCTGTACGCCATGGACCCGCACCTGCTCCGCACCTTCGTCACCGTCGCCCGCCTCGCCTCCTTCTCCGCGGCCGCCCGGGACCTCGGCTACACCCAGTCCGCCGTCTCGCAGCACATCGCCGCTCTGGAGCAGGACCTCGGCACCCCGCTCCTGACCCGCCGCCCCGTCGCGCCCACGCGCGCGGGCGAGCGGCTCATCGAACACGCGGGGCCGCTGCTGCTGCGGCTCGACGCGGCCCGCGCGGAGGTCCTCGCCCTCGCGGGCGCCCCGGACGAGGGCCTGACCCTTGCCGCCGCGCCCACCGCCCTGACGCCTCGTACGCTGCGCGCGCTGCCGCCGACGGGCGTCACGCTGCGGGTCGTCGAGCGGACCGCGGTCGCGGAGGCCGTCGCGACCGGCGCCGCCCAGCTCGGGCTCGTCGACGGGCTCGCCGCACCCACCGACCCGCTGCGCGTCGCCGACGTGGCCCCGCTCACCACCCGGGGCGCCGGGGAGGAACCGGTGTGCGTCCTGCTGCCCGCCGGACACCCGCTGGCCCGCCGCACCGGCCTGCGCCTGGGCGACCTCGCGGACGCCCGCTGGCTGGACGCGCCCGGCGCGGGCCTGCCCCTCGGCCAACTGCGCGCCGCCACGGGCAGCACCGGCTTCCGCCCGGCCCTGCGCTACGACGGCACGGACGTACGGACACTGATCGCGCTCGCGGCGGCCGGGCACGGGCTCGCCCTGCTGCCCCGCTCGGCAGCGATCGACGGCGCGGGCGGCGCGGGTGGCACGATCGGCGCGGGCGGCACTGGCGGCACGGGTGGCGAGGGCGGCACCGACGAGGCCGGCGGCGGGGGCGGCACCGTCGCCGTGCCCCTCACCGCGCCCCGCGTCGTGCACCGCACCGAGCTGCTGCACACCGGGGCCCTGCGCGGCGCCGCGGCCGCTTTCGCCGCACGCCTGGACGTCACCCGTTCGTGAATCGTCGCGCGGTGTCACGCCGGGTAGGGCTGTGGCCGGAGGCGAGCCATGAAACAGACCGCGTTGCGTCCCAAGCCCATGCCAGGACGGGAGTCCGGCGGCGGCGCCCCACCCGCCGAGGGCCCACACCCGCACGCCGCGCGCCGCCGCGGCAAGCGCCTCGGCACACTGCTGCTCGGCCTGCTGTGCGCGACGGTCCTGGTGCTCACGGGCGTGGGGCTCGGCACGGTCGGGGCCACCGTCATCGGCATGAGCAGCCTCGCGAAGATGCAGCGGCAGGCGGGCGCGGGCGCACCCCCCGGCGCACCCGGACAGGCGCCCCCCGGCGCGCGCCCCGCGGACGAGAAGCCTCCCGGGAAGCCCGTCAACAGGACGGCCTCCGCGCCCGCGGGCCCGAAGCCGCGGGCGCTCCGGCCCCCGGGCCCGCGCCCGGCCCTCGGCGTCGAGGCGGCGGACGCCCCGGCGGCGGGCGGCGCGCTGCTCGTCGGCGTGCACGTGCCGGGCCCCGGCCACGCGGCCGGCCTCCTGCGGCGGGACGTCGTCGTGGCCTTCGGCGGCACCCGGGTGCGCACGGCGGCGGACCTCGCCCGCGCGGTGGCGGCGGCCCGGCCCGGCAGGAACGTCACTCTGACGGTGCGTCACCCCACCGGCGAGCGCCGGATCCTGACCATCACGCCGGGCTTCACCCTCTGAGGCGCGCGGCGGACCCGCCAGGGCCCGCCGGCCGCGAGGAAGCCGTCACACCACCCGGAAGTGCGACGTCAACCGCCACTCGCTGGCGGGGCCGTCGGGGCCGTCGGGGCCGTCGAGAATATGCAGGGCGAACCCCGCCGGGGCGTCCAGGTCGACCAGGCCCTCGCCCTCCCACGGAAGCCGCAGCGTCGAGACCACCCCCGGCCCGACGATCAGCGGCCGCCCCGCGAACGTGGTCGCGGCGGGCGTGTGCGCGTGCCCGATGATCAGGCCCACGATCTCCGGATGCCCCTCCACCAGCGCCTTCAGGCGGTGCGGCGCGCGCAGCGGCCACGCGGTGTCCAGACGCGGGTGGTGCACGGGCACGGGGTGGTGGTGGAGGGCGAGGAGCACCGGCGTCTCTCCGCCGAGTCCGTCGAGCCGGTCCTCCAGCCAGGCGTACGTGGCCTCCTCGATCAGCCCGTGGTCGTGGCCCGGCACGCTGGAGTCGAGCAGGAGGACCTCGACGTCGCCGACGCGGTGGGCGCTGTTCACCGGCGCCTGTGACGCGCTCGCCGCGGGCTCGCCGAGCAGGGCCGTGCGGAAGGGCGTGCGCCGGTCGTGGTTGCCGGGGCAGGTGAGGACGGGCCAGGGCGCGCCGGTGAAAAGGACGCGCGCGGCCTCCTTGTACTCGGCCTCCTCGCCGTGGTCGGCGATGTCGCCGGTCACGAGCAGCGCGTCCACGGGCCGGGGCAGCCCGCGCAACCGCTCCATGACGCGCTCGGCGCGCTCGGTCGCCCGGGCGCCGCCGTCCAGATGGAGGTCACTGATCTGCGCAAGTACCAGCATGTCGTACGCCCTTCCCGCACCCGGGCCCCGTCCACGTGCCCCTGTCCGCACCCGGGCCCCGGCCTCGAACTAATGGATGAAAGGAATCTAAGCATTAGTCCGGCGCGCGGGGAACAGCCACCCGGGAACCGGTGGCCTGCCCGGGGCGCGGCGCGCCCCGGACGGGGCCGCCGGGCCCGAATACCCGCTCGCGCCGTGCGGGGCACGGGGGCAGGATGCTGCTGAAGATCCCAGCCCGCGGCCGGACGGCCGCGGGCAGTTGCCGCAGACGCCTCAGGAGGCCCGATGACCCCGGCCACGCCCGTGCCGTTCACCGCCGACGACTACCGCGCCCGGATGGACCGCGCCGCGCGCGCCGCGGCCGAAGCGGGTCTCGCGGGCGTCCTCGTCGCGCCCGGACCCGACCTGGTGTGGCTGACCGGCTACCGCGTGCCCGCCGACACCGAGCGGCTCACCCTGCTCGTCCTCGCCCCCGGCCAGGACCCCGTGCTGGTGGTGCCCACCCTGGAGGCCCCGGACGCCGCGCGCGCCGCCGGCGCGCCCGCGCTGACCCTGCGCGACTGGACCGACGGCGTCGACCCGTACGGGGTGGCCGCGCCGCTGCTCGCGAAGGAGGGCCGCTTCGGCGTGAGCGACAACGCCTGGGCGATGCATCTGCTCGGCATGCAGCGGCAGTTGCCCGGCAGTTCGTACGTCGCGCTCACCGAGGCCCTGCCGATGCTGCGGGCCGTCAAGGACGCGGCGGAGCTGGAGCGCCTCGCGGCGGCGGGGGCCGCCGCCGATGCCACGTACGAGGAGATCCAGAAGGTGCCGTTCGCGGGCCGCAAGGAGACCGACGTCGCCGGTGACCTCGCGGACCTGCTGCGGCGGTTCGGGCACGAGCAGGTGGACTTCACCGTCGTCGGCTCGGGGCCGAACGGCGCGAGCCCGCACCACGAGGCGGGCGACCGCGTCATCGAGCACGGCGACATGGTCGTCCTCGACTTCGGCGGCCTGAGGCACGGCTACGGCTCCGACACCTCGCGCACCGTGCACGTCGGGGAGCCGACCGCCGAGGAGCGGCGCGTGCACGACGTGGTGCGCGAGGCCCAGGACGCCGCGTGCCGCGCGGTGCGCCCCGGCATCGCCTGCCAGGAGGTCGACCGCGTGGCGCGCGCCGTCATCACCGACGCCGGGTACGGCGAGTACTTCATCCACCGCACCGGGCACGGCATCGGCGTCACCACCCACGAGCCGCCGTACATGATCGAGGGCGAGGAGCAGCTGCTCGTGCCCGGCATGTGCTTCTCCGTGGAGCCCGGCGTCTATCTGCCGGGCCGCTTCGGCGTGCGCATCGAGGACATCGTGACGGTTACGGAGGAGGGTGGCCGTCGCCTCAACAACACGGCACGTGACATGGTGATGGTGAACTGAGGAGGGCACCTTCGGGCGCTGCGGCACGGAGGCGCCCCGAAGGGGCGCGGGGCTGGGCCCATGGATGCGGCTCCGCCGCGTGGGCGCGACCAGCCACAGGCGGCCCGCAGATCCCACGCACCGACATCACCCCTTGAAGTGTGCCAGCACATCGTACGGCGGCGGCAGCGGCCGCTCACTCGCCTTGTCCAGTCGCCGCACCTGATCCTCCGTCAACTCCCACCCCACCGCGCCCAGGTTGTCGGTGAGCTGCTCCACGGACCGCGCGCCGACGATCGGCGCGGTCACCCCCGGCCGCTGGAGCAGCCACCGCAGCGCCACCTGCGCGGGCGTGCGCCCCGCCTCCTCCGCGACGCCGAGCAGCGCGTCCACGACCCGCCAGGTCCCCTCCGTGGCGCGCTCGTCCCACGCCCCGCTGCCGCGCGCGCCCTCGGGCGGCGCCTCCATGCCGCGCCGGTACTTACCGGAGAGCCAGCCGGCGTGCAGAGGGCTGTACGGGATGACGCCCACGCCCTCCGCGCGGCACAGCGGCAGCAGCTCCCACTCGGCCTCGCGCGCCAGCAGGTTGTAGATCGGCTGGAGGCACACGTACGGCTCCCAGCCGCGCGCGCGGGCCACGTCGCGGACCTTCTGGAGCTGCCCCGGGCTGTGGTTGCTCGCGCCGAGGTAGCGGACCTTGCCCGCGCGCACCAGGGCGTCGAGCGTGGACAGGGTCTCCTCGATCGGCGTGTGCGCGTCCCACACGTGCGTCTGGTACAGATCCACATAGTCGGTGCCCAGGCGGCGCAGGCTCGCGTCCACGGCCGCCAGGACGTGCTTGCGGCTCAGCCCGCGCGCGTTCGGCCCCTCGCCCATGGGCAGGAACACCTTGGTGGCGATCACCAGGTCGTCCCGCACGCGGCCCTTGAGCCAGCGGCCGAGCACCTCCTCCGACATGCCCTGCCCGTAGACATCGGCGGTGTCGACGAACGTGCCGCCCGCCTCCGTGAACGCGTCCAGCATCGCGTGCGCGACCCGCTCGTCCGCCCCGCCACCGAACGTCATGGCGCCGAAGCACAGTTCACTGACCTGGAGTCCGGTGCTCCCCAGCCGCCGCTGTTCCATCGTGTGGCCTCCTCGAAGTCGCCACCAGGCTAAGCCGTGGCACCGACACCGCCCCCGGCTACTCCGCGGCGAGCACCGCGCAGGACTCGGCGGGCAGCCGGACGACCCCGTCCGCGCCCGGGCGCTCGACGGGCTCCCACGCCGCGAGCACGCGCGCGTGGGGCACGCCGGAGGGGACCTCGACGGCCCGCTCCGCGAGGTTCACCACGATTCGCAGGTCCCCGCGCCGCACGGCCAACCAGCCCGCGCCCGCGTCATGCGCGACGCGCACCGCGGCCAGATCGGAGTCGGTGAGGTCGCCCCGCTCCCGGCGCAGCGCGATCAGCTCGCGGTACCAGGCCAGCACGCGCGCGTGGTGGCCCTTCTCGCGCTCCGCCCAGTCGAGGCAGGAGCGCTCACGCGTCGCCGGGTCCTGCGGATCCGGAATATCTTCCTCCGCCCAGCCGTGCGCGGCGAACTCCCGCCGTCTGCCCTGCCGTACGGCCTGCGCGAGGCCGGGGTCGGTGTGGTCGGTGAAGAACTGCCACGGCGTCGAGGCCGCCCATTCCTCGCCCATGAACAGCATCGGCGTGAACGGGCTCGTGAGCGTCAGCGCGGCCGCGCACGCGAGCCGGCCGGGGGAGAGCGCCGCGGAAAGCCGGTCGCCCTGCGCTCGGTTGCCGACCTGGTCGTGCGTCTGCGCGTAGCCGAGCAGCCGGTACGCGGGGGTGCGCACGCGGTCCAGCGGGCGCCCGTGCGTCCGCCCCCGGAAGCTGGAGTACGTCCCGTCGTGGAAGTAGCCGTGCGTCAGCGTCTTCTCCAGGGCCCCGAACGGGGCCTCGGCGAAGTCGGCGTAGTAGCCCTGGGACTCCCCGGTGAGCGCGGTGTGCAGGGCGTGATGGAAGTCGTCGTTCCACTGGGCGTGGAGGCCCAGACCGCCGCCCGCGCGCGGGGTGATGAGCCGCGGGTCGTTCAGGTCCGACTCCGCGATGAGCCCGAGCGGCCTGCCGAGCCGCTCGGCGAGCGCGTCGACGGCCTCCGCCAGCTCCTCCAGGAAGGGCCGCGCCCGGGTGTCGCACAGCGCGTGCACGGCGTCCAGGCGCAGCGCGTCCAGGCGGTACTCCCGCAGCCAGGCGAGGGCGCTGCCGACGAGGTAGGCCCGCACCTCGTCCGAGCCCGGCGCGTCCAGGTTCACGGCGGCGCCCCACGGGGTGTGGTGGGTGTCCGTGAAGTACGGCCCGAAGGCCGGCAGGTGGTTCCCCGACGGGCCCAGGTGGTTGTGGACCACGTCCAGGACCACGCCGAGGCCCGCGGCGTGGGCCGCGTCGACGAACCGCTTCAGCGCGTCGGGCCCGCCGTACGGCTCGTGCACGGCCCACAGCGACACCCCCTCGTAACCCCACCCGTGCCGCCCCGGGAAGGGGCACACCGGCATCAACTCGACGTGCGTGACGCCCAGGTCCACCAGGTGGCCGAGGCGCCCGGCCGCCGCGTCCAGGGTGCCCTCGCGCGTGTACGTGCCCACGTGCAGCTCGTACAGGACCGCCTCCCGCAGGCCGCGTCCCGGCCACGGCGCGCGCCACGCGAACCGCCCGTGGTCGACGACGGCGCTCAGGCCGTCGGGCCCGTCCGGCTGCCGGGCCGAACGGGGGTCGGGCAGCGCGGGGCCGCCGTCGAGCGCGAAGCCGTACCGCGTGCCGTCCTCCGCCGCCGCCTCCGCGGCCCACCACCCGGGGCGCTCCGGGTCGCGCGCCATCGCCCGCGCGGTGCCCCCGGCCCCGTCCGGACCCGCGTGCTCCAGGACCAGGTCGACCCGCTCCGCGCGCGGTGCCCACACCTCGAACCTCACCGGCAGCCCCCCTCGTTGGCCCCTGTGTCGCCGTTCCTCCATGGTGCGCCAGAAGTGATCGCGGCGGAGGAGTTCGGCCGATTCTGGACACCCGGCCTGACCTGGCCGACAATCGTCGGCGTGACCCTTTCTTCCGCGGCTTCCCCCGAGTACGACACGCAGGCGGGGCGGGTGACCGACGCCGAGCGGGAGCGGGCCCTGGAGGTGCTCAGGGAGGGCGCGGCGCTCGGCCGCCTCTCGCACGACACGTTCGTCCGCCGCATGGAGCTGGCGCTGACCGCCCGCAAGCGGCAGGAACTGGCCGTGCTCACCGCCGATCTGAGTACGGAGAACCGCTGGACGCGGCTCGTGCTCTCCACCGTCGGCGCGGTCTCCGGCTTCGGTGTGAAGCTGCGCCGGGCCTGGCAGGCGGAGAAGCTGCCCAAGCTGCTGCTGCCGGCGCCGGGCGCGTATCCGCTGCGCATCGGCAGGGACCCGGCCAACGGCCTGCGGCTGAGCCACGACACGGTCTCGCGCGTCCACGCCGAGCTGATCCACCAGGGCGGCCTGTGGGTCCTGCGCGACCTCGGCTCCACGAACGGCACGTCCGTCAACGGCCGCCGGGTGATCGGCGCCGCCGTCGTGCAGGCGGGGGACCAGGTCTCCTTCGGCCATATGTCGTTCTGCCTCGCGGCGGCCTGAGCCCGGCCGCGCCCCCGGCGCCCGCCGCGTCACGTGCCGCGCACACGCGCGTGCCGGGCCGCCTCCACCGTCGTCCGCGCCTGGTGCTCGACCTGGCGCTCAAGGGGCACCCAGCGGGCCTCGAACCGGTCGGCGAAGGCCTCGCTCCACCGCGTCACCAGATGCTCCAGGCGGGGCGCCGCCCGGTCGTCCGCCTCCCGGAGGACCCGCAGGAGCATCGCGGCGGCCCGCAGCGGAAGCCGCCGCCCGAAGGCGTCCACGCTGCCGATGTACGCCATCGACGTCCCCGCGGGCGGCAGGCGGCCCCAGTCGTCGGCGAGCCCCGGCACCAGGCCGAGCGCCCACCGGGCCGCCCGCAACAGCGGCCCGTCCGTGCCCGGGAGCCGGGGCAGCGCGTCGCCGAGGACGTCCTCCACCAGGCCCGCGTCGTGCCGCAGGCGCCGCGCGAAGCCGCGCAGGGCCGCCCGGGGCGCCGGGTGCGCGGCCATGTCGCCCACCATGTCGCTCGCCCACATCGGCACCTCCACGATGGCCGTCACGCCGCCGTAGCGGTGCGCGTGGTGCCAGGTGGTGTGCCGGGCGTCCTCCGGCAGGCTCGGGTAGGCCGCCGCCGAGCCCGGCCCCGGCAGCACGTGGACCCCGGGCCCCGAGACCGGCCAGCCCGCCGCGTCCGACGCGCCCGTCTCCACCGGGATGTCGAGCCGCGCCGCCGACGCGGCGAACGGCGCGGCGAGCCCGGGGATGTCCCGGGTCAGCTGCACCCAGCTGCCGCCGAGGTCGGTGCAGTGCAGCGACACCTGCAAGTACGGCCGGAGTTCGTCGATGACGCCCTTGAGGGCGCGGGTCTCGGGCGGCAGGCGGTCCGGCGGGAGCACCGAGGGCGACCACTCGGGCTGCTCCGGGCCCGCGGGGCGGAAGAAGTGCCGGTGGTAGTCCAGGAGGGTGCGCGGCGCCGGGGTGCGGTGCAGGCTCGCGCCGTCCGGGTCCGCGCACAACAGGAAGTGCCAGGACGAGTCGGCCCGCAGCGCGGCGTCGCGCACCGCCCACTCGGCGAGGGCCAGGAGGGTCGAGCCGCCCGTGGGCTCGTTGGCGTGCGCGCCCGCCACCACGAGCACCGCGCGCGGGCGGTGCCCGACGGACAGCAGGTGCAGGGGGCGGCCCGCGCGCGAGGCGCCGACCTGGCGCAGCGCACACAGATCGGGACGGTGATCCGCCAGCTCCCGCGCGGACACGACGAGTTCGGGAACACTGGGATAGCGGTTCGCCGCCAGTTGACTCACCCCCGACTGGTCCGCTGACGCCATCCGCAGTACGCCACGCGCCGGTACGGGTGTCAAGGTCCCCGAAGGCGGGCTCCACAGAGCCCGCCCCCGGTGCACACGGCTCCGCTCGCGCCATCCGTCCCACCCCGGGCCGGTATGCCGCGCTCCGCGCGCTGCGCGCTCCCGGCGCCCACCGTCAGACGCGCTCCAGAAGAGCCACCGGAAGCGGCGCGAGCAGTTCGTCCACGCGCGTCTCCCCGTTGAACTCGCGCCCCGGCGTGAGCAGATCGTTCCACGCCCCCCGCGGCAGCGCGAGGGCCGTGTCGCGCCAGCCGCCCGCCTCCGCGAGGCGCAGCGAGAGCCGCGTCACCGCCACCACCACGCCCCCGGAGCGGCAGTAGGCCACGCAGTGCTCCGCGCGCGGCCCGGTCGCCGCCAGCGGCTCGTACGTGCTCTCGCCGCCGAACAGGCCGGGCCGCCGCGCGCGCAGCCGCAGCGCCGCCGCGGTGACCGCGAGCTTCTCGTCCGACAGGTCCCAGGAGTCCCGGCGCGCGCCGAGCCCCTCCAGCACGTGCCGGTCGAAGGTGGCGGGGCGGCGGTTGTCGGGGTCGACCAGGGCGTAAAAGGCGCGCTCCGTGCCCTGGTACAGATCGGGCACCCCCGGCATCGTCAGGTGCAGCAGCGCGCCGCTGAGGACGTTCACGCGCGCGTGCGGGGCGAGTTCGGCCGCGAGGCCGGCGACCGCGTCCATCGGAGGGCCGCACGGGCCCGCCGCGAGGAACGCCGTCACGGCCCGCTCGTAGCCCTCGTCGCGCTCCGTCCAGCTCGTGTGCAGGCCCGCCTCCCGCACGTGCTTCAGGAGGGCCTCCTGGAGCCTGGGGCCGTAGCCCCCGTGCTCGTTCCGCCCGGCTCGGGCGGCCGGGGCGAAACCCACCGCCGTCTGCCAGGCCGACCAGGCCAGTTGGGGGTCGGGCGCCCGGGTGCCGCCCGCGCGCGTGGTCTGCCGCGTCACCTCGGCGAGCAGCGCCTCCCACCGCTCGGGGGCCTGCGTGAGGACGCTGATGCCCGCCCGCACCTCGGCGCTGCGCTTGGTGTCGTGCGTCGTCAGGGCCGTGCCCGAGTACGGCCAGTCGCGCCGTACGCGCGCGCAGTACGCGTGGAACTCCGCCACGTCGAGCGCGGGCCGCCCCGGCTCGCCGCCCACCTCGGCCGCCGACAGGAGCGGCACGTGCCGGTAGAACGCCGTGTCCTCCACCGACTTGGCCCGCAGCGCCGCCGCCGTCTGCGCGAACCGCGCCCGGAACGCCGCGCCCCGCTCACCCTCCCCGCGCCTGCCGAGCGCCAGGTCCCGTACCGCGTCGACGGCTTCGGCCTCCTCGGGCACCGTGAACACCCGCCTGGCCTCGGCGGCCGCGCCCGCCGTCAGGACCGTCGCGGGGTCGGCGCCCCCGCGCGCGTAGGGCCGGTAGACCTCCAGGCGCACCAGCAGCTCCCGCAGGGCCGTCCGAAGGGCCCACGGGGCGTGGTCGCGCAGGCCGGGGTCCGCCGCGCACAGCGCGTCCGCCTCGCGCGTGAGCCGCTCCACCTCGGCGGCCAGCTCCCGCGTGACGACCTTGTACGCGGCGCGCCGCACGGTCGCGGGCCAGTCGCCGCCCCGGTCGGCGGCCGGCGCCGCGAACCTGCGGTAGCGGCTGCGCAGTTCCCGCGCGCCCGCCGCGTCCGTGAGCACCCCGTCGACGTGCCGCAGCGCGTCGTACCCCGTGGTGCCCGCCACCGGCCAGGCCGCGGGCAGGCGCTCGCCGTCGGCCAGGATCTTCTCGACGACCGTCCAGCGCCCGCCGGTCGCCTCGTGAAGGCGCTCCAGGTACGCCCCCGGGTCCGCGAGCCCGTCCGGGTGGTCGACGCGCAGGCCGTCGACCACGCCCTCGTCCAGCAGCCCGAGGACCGTGGCGTGCGTCGCGTCGAACACCTCGGGGTCCTCCACCCGTACGCCGATCAGGTCCGAGATGGTGAAGAAGCGCCGGTAGTTCAGCTCGGTGCGGGCCAGGCGCCACCAGCCGAGCCGGTACCACTGCGCGTCGAGCAGCCTCGGCAGCGGCAGCCCCTCGGAGCCGGCGCGCAGCGGGAACACCCGGTCGTGGTAGCGCAGCACCTCCCCGTCGACACGCAGCCGCGCAAGGTCCGCGCCGAGCCGCCGGCCGAGGACGGGCAGCAGCAGCTTGCCGCCGCCCGCCGCCCAGTCGACGTCGAACCAGCGCGCGTACGGCGACGCGGGCCCGTCGCGGAGGACCTCCCACAGCGCGCGGTTGTGCCGCGGGTCGGCCGCCATGTGGTTCGGCACGATGTCCACCACCAGGCCGAGCCCGGCCGCCCGGGCCGTGCGCGCGAGCGCCCGAAGTCCCGCCTCGCCGCCCAGCTCGCCCCGCACGCGCGCGTGGTCCACGACGTCGTAGCCGTGCGCGGAGCCGGGCACCGCCTCCAGGACCGGCGACAGATGCAGGTGCGAGACCCCGAGCGCGGCCAGGTAGGGCACCGCCGCCTCGGCCGCCGCGAACGGGAACCGCGGACACAGCTGCAACCGGTACGTGGCGGTGGGCGGCCGCGGGACATCGGGCGCGGGGCGCGGAGACGTCATGCGAACCTACGTACCCCCCTCGGCGGCTTTCGTGCCTTCGGCGCATGCGCGGGCCCGGGGAAGCGTCGATAGCGTCCGACGATGACCGAGAAGGCACGGTGCCCGCGAGGGGCGCGGGGCGCCCTGCTCCGGCGCACCGCCGGCACCTACCGGGAGGTGCTCGCCGTCACCGGGGCGGCGCTGCCGATGATGTCGTTCCTGGGGCGGCTGCCCGTGGCCGTGATCCAGTTCGGCAGCGTGCTCCTGGTGGCGGAGACCAGCGGCTCGCTCGCGACCGGGGGAGCCGTCGCGTGCGCCCTCGCCCTCGGGCAGGTCACCGCGGGGCCGTTCGCCGGGCGGCTCGCCGACCGGCGCGGGCAGCGCCCTGTCGTCCTGGTCCTCGCCGCGCTCAACGCGCTCGCCGTCGCCGCCTGCGCGCTCGGCGCCCTGCTGCGGCCGCCCACCCCCGTCCTGCTTGCCCTCGCGGTCCTGGCGGGCGCGAGCGTGCCGGGGATCGGCCCGCTGGCCCGCGCCCGCGTCGTGGCGCTGCTGCGCGGCCGCGACGCCCCGCCCGGCCTCGTCGGCGCCGCGCTGTCCCTGGAGTCCACGATGGACGAGCTGTCCTTCGTGCTCGGGCCCGCCCTGGTCGGCCTCGCCGCCGTCGCGGGCCACCCGGCGTACGCCTTCGCCGCCGCGGCCCTCCTGGTGGCCGTCTGCGGCACGGGCTTCGCGCTGCACCCCACGGCACGGGCGGTGGCCCCGGCCGCCGCCCCACGCGCGCGGGAGGCCCGCTCCGCGCTCCCGCGCGCGGCGTACGTCGTCCGCGTCGGGCTCGTCTTCCTTGGCGTGCTGCTCGGCGCCTGCGGGGCCGGGATCGCCGCGCTCACCGAGGAGCTGGGGGCGCCGGGACAGGCGGGCCTCGTCTACGCGGCGATGGGCGTCATGAGCGCCGTCGCGGGTCTGTCCATGGCCGCGCTGCCGGACCGCTTCGGGCTGCGCGGCCGCTGGCGCGCCGCCACGGCGGCCGCCGCGCTCCTGTCGCTGCCGCTGGTGTGGACGGACAGCCTGCCGGGCCTGTACGCCGTCGTGACGGTCTTCGGCGCCGTCTACGCCCCGAACCTCGTCACCGGCTTCGCCCTGACCGAGCGGGCCGTGCCCCCACAGCGCCTCGCCGAGGGCATGACGTGGGCGGCGAGCGCCTTCGTCGGCGGCCAGGCGGTCACGCTCGCCGTGGCCGGGCGGCTCGCGGAATCCCACGGCGCGGGCGCCGCGTTCGCGCTCGGCAGCGCGGCCGCGGCGGTGGCCTTCGCCGTCGCCCTGGCCGCGCGCCCGGAGGCGCCCCCGGGCGGGAGCGCCTCCGGGCGCGGGGGCGGCGCCGCCGACGCGCCTACGCCGGACGCTGCAACACCGTGAGGCTCCGGTGGGTCAGCGTCACGCGCTCGCCCGCCCGCACCTTGGCCCCCGTCCCCGGCGGCACCCCGTCCTCACGCGCCGTGTCGACCACCACCTGCCACTGCTGGCCCTGATTCACCGGCACCACGAACTCCAGCGGGTCAGGGGACGCGTTGAACATCAGCAGGAACGAGTCGTCGGTGATCCGCTCGCCGCGCGGGCCCGGCTCCGAGATCGCGTTGCCGTTGAGGAACACCGTCAGGGCCCGCGCCTGCGCCGCGTCCCAGTCCTCCTGGGTCATCTCCTCGCCCTCCGGCGTGAACCAGGAGATGTCCGACAGCTCGTCGTGGGTGCCCTCGACCGGGCGGCCGTGGAAGAACCGGCGCCTGCGGAAGACCGGGTGGTCGCGCCGCAGCCACGCCATCGCGCGCGTGAACTCCAGGAGGGTGCTCTCGCCATCGGGCCAGCGCACCCAGGCGACCTCGTTGTCCTGGCAGTAGGCGTTGTTGTTGCCGCCCTGGGTGCGGGCGAACTCGTCGCCGTGGCTGAGCATCGGCACGCCCTGGGACAGCATCAGCGTGGCGATGAAATTCCGCAGCTGCCGGTTCCGGAGTGCGAGCACGCCCGGGTCGTCCGTGGGGCCCTCGACGCCGCAGTTCCAGGAGCGGTTGTGGCTCTCCCCGTCCTGGTTGTCCTCGCCGTTGGCCTCGTTGTGCTTCTCGTTGTACGCCACCAGGTCGTGCAGGGTGAAGCCGTCGTGGCAGGTCACGAAGTTGATCGAGGCGAGCGGGCGGCGGCCGTCGCCCTGGTAGAGGTCCGACGAGCCGGTGAGCCGCGAGGCGAACTCCGCGAGGGTGCGCGGCTCGCCCCGCCACAGGTCCCGCACGGTGTCGCGGTACTTGCCGTTCCACTCCGTCCACAGCGGCGGGAAGTTGCCCACCTGATAGCCGCCCTCGCCGACGTCCCACGGCTCGGCGATCAGCTTCACCTGGCTCACCACCGGGTCCTGCTGCACCAGGTCGAAGAACGAGGAGAGCCGGTCCACCTCGTGGAACTGCCGCGCGAGGGTCGCCGCGAGGTCGAAGCGGAAGCCGTCCACGTGCATCTCGGTGACCCAGTACCGCAGCGAGTCCATGATCAGCTGGAGCACGTGCGGATTGCGCATGAGCAGGGAGTTGCCCGTGCCCGTGGTGTCCATGTAGTAGCGCGGGTCGTCCGTCAGGCGGTAGTACGAGGCGTTGTCCAGGCCGCGGAAGGACAGCGTCGGGCCGAGGTGGTTGCCCTCCGCCGTGTGGTTGTAGACCACGTCCAGGATGACCTCGATGCCCGCCTCGTGCAGGGCGCGGACCGCCGACTTGAACTCCAGGACCTGCTCGCCGCGGTCGCCCCAGGAGGCGTACGCGTTGTGCGGGGCGAAGAAGCCGATCGTGTTGTAGCCCCAGTAGTTGTTCAGGCCCATGTCGACGAGCCGGTGGTCGTTCACGAACTGGTGGACCGGCATCAGCTCCAGGGTGGTCACGCCGAGCCGGGTCAGATGCTCGATGACCGCCGGGTGCGCGAGGGCCGCGTAGGTGCCGCGCAGCTCGTCCGGCAGCTCCGGGTGCAGCATCGTCAGGCCCTTCACATGGGCCTCGTAGATCACGGTCTCGTTGTACGGCGTGCGCGGCGGGCGGTCGTCGCCCCAGTCGAAGTACGGGTTGACCACCACCGAGGTCATCATGTGCGGCGCCGAGTCCAGGTCGTTGCGCTTGTCCGGGGCGCCGAAGCGGTAGCCGTACACCTCCTCGCCCCAGTCGACCGCGCCGCCCACCGCGTGGGCGTACGGGTCAAGGAGGAGCTTCGCCGAATTGCAGCGCTGCCCGCGCGCGGGCTCGTACGGGCCGTGCACGCGGAAGCCGTACCGCTGGCCCGGCATGACGCCGGGCAGGTACGCGTGCCGCACGAAGCCGTCGGACTCGCGCAGCTCCACCGCCGTCTCCGACCCGTCGTCGTGCAACAAGCACAGTTCGACGCGATCTGCGGCCTCGGAGAAGACCGCGAAGTTCGTACCGGCGCCGTCGTACGCGGCACCGAGGGGATACGCCTGCCCAGGCCAGACCTGCATGTTGTCGACTCTTCCACGCTCGTCACTCCCGCGGGGGCTGCCTTGGCCAGAGTGTGCTCGAAAGTGGGGCAACCACAAAGGAGTTGAGTCCGTCTAACCGACTGACCACATACTCGACATGCCCATGAATTGGGCCCATGAGGGGAGATTGGGGGAGGATGTGCGCAAGCTAGTCAGACGCCACCTCGGGAAGGTCGTGGCGGGGGGCGCGCTCGCCGCGCTGGCCACCGCCGCGCTCGTGGCCGTAGCGCTGCCCGACCAGGCGGGGGCGGGGGAGACCGGCCGCAGCACGGCGGCGGGCGCCGCGGGCCGCGACGCCGTAGCGCCCGACGGCAGGGTGGAAGCCGCGCCGGACGAGGGTTCCGAGGGGGTCGGCAGCGATCCGCTGACCGACGCCGAGACCGAGCGGGCCCAGAAGATAGCGCTGAACAGCAACGGCCTGCGCTCCGCCGCACGGGACGTGGAAGGCGACCGGGGACCGCAGCGCCTGTCCACGAACCTCGCGGAGAACGAGCCGGGTGACTCCGGCGACGACGCCGCGCGACGCGCCGAGATCGTCTACTACGACTACAAGAAGGACGCCGTCGTCGCCAAGACGGTGAACCTGAAGACCGGCAAGGTCGAGACGACCAACACGGCTCAGAACGTCCAGCCGCCGCCCAGCGAG
This sequence comes from Streptomyces sp. NPDC045778, assembly GCF_056431945.1. NCBI lineage: Bacteria > Bacillati > Actinomycetota > Actinomycetes > Kitasatosporales > Streptomycetaceae > Streptomyces > Streptomyces sp. NPDC045778. Next base: position 97,346 of record NZ_JBWKJZ010000007.1, on the reverse strand, counting down.
GAGGAGCTGGGCGAAGCCGCGCGGCTGCTGATCGCCGACGAGCACGGCAAGGGCCTGAGGGAGGACTACGAGAAGGCCACGGGCAAGAAGCTCGAAGGCCCGCGGGACCTGGACCTGAGCGGCTTCGTCTTCCGCAAGGAGACCCTCGCCAGCGTCCCCTCCGACCTCCAGGAGTGCGGCAAGCACCGCTGCATCCAGGTCGTGGCCAAGGTGAAGAACGGGCCGTGGATCGACACCCGGGCCTTCATCGTCGACCTCAGCGACCGCCACGTGGGCCGGGTCCGCTGACCGCCCGCGCAGGGCATCCACACCCGTCCGCCCTCCTCACTGAAGGAGCCTCCTTCGTATGCACGTCTCGCACGGCAACAGACTTCCGCGCGCCCGCAAGGCGGCCGGCACGGCCCTTGCGGTCTCCGCGCTCCTGGGTGCCGCGATAACCACCGCGGGCCCGGCCACCGCGGCCCCCAAGGCCGCCCCGCAGGCGCCCGCGGCCGACTGCAGCGCCTCCTACCGCATCGAGCAGACCCTCGACGGCGGCACGACCTGGCGCATGTGCTGGCACTACAACACGTACTCCGGGCTCATCCTCGACAAGATCAGCTACCAGCCCAAGGGCGAGCCCAAGCCCATCCCGGTGCTCACCAGCGCCCGCCTCGCCCAGATCCACGTGCCCTACGACGACGGCGAGGCCGAGTTCGACGACGTCACCGGCACGGACTTCGGCAGGAAGCTGCAGAAGCTCAAGACGAGCGAATGCCCCGGCGGCACCATCAAGACGGTGAAGGTCCCGGACGGGGGGAACGTCCCGGGCCTGTGCACCACCACCCGCGCGCGGGGGCACGCCTACCGCCTCAACAACGACGCGAGCACCGGCGGCACCGGCAAGGTCTACGCGTCCCAGGGCAAGGACCTGCTCGTCTACACCGTCAACAAGGCCTCCTGGTACGAGTACATCACCGAGTGGCGCTTCTCGTCGGACGGCACCATCCACTCCAACGTGGGCGCCACCGGCAGCCTCTCGCCGTACGACTTCGACGGCGGCGACGACCGCGGCTGGCCCATCGGCAAGGGCGACCAGGCCAAGGCCGAGAGCCACTCGCACAATGTCTTCTGGCGGCTCAACTTCGGCCTCGACGGCTCGCCCAAGTCCAAGGTCGAGCAGTACGACTCCAAGGTCACCCCGCCGGGCGGCCAGGGCAGCCCCACCACGAAGACCACCCGCACGCCCATCACCAAGGAGCTGACCGGCGACCGCCAGGACATGCGCTGGTGGCGCATGGTGAGCACGGCGGGCAAGAACAAGGACGGCCACCCCCGCAGCTACGAGTTCGTGCCCGGGGCCAGCCAGAAGCACGCGGGCAGGCCGTTCACCAAGCACGACATGTTCTTCACCGAGTACAAGAAGTGCGAGCAGTACGCGAGCAACAACATCGGGTGCCCCAACGGCTACCCGACCAGCGTCGACAAGTGGTCGAACGGCGAGACCCTGAAGCACCCCATCAGCTGGGTCAACATCGGCTTCCACCACATCGCCCGGGACGAGGACCAGCAGCCCATGCCGGTCCACTGGCAGGGCTTCTCGCTCGCCCCGCGCGACGTGACGGCCATGAACCCGCTCACTCCGCAGGACCTCTCCGGTGTGAACGGACGGCCGCGGACCTGAAGTCGCCGCACGACCCTGCCCATCCGGCTGCACCGCCCGCCGGTCCCGGAGTACTCTTCCTTGATCGTTGACCGGGGGAGAGTCCGGGGGAGCGGAAGGCGGTGCACGGGTGAGCTCGGAGGGGCGCGAGCTGCCCCCTGGTGACGAGGGTCACGAGGGGAACTCCGCGGACGTCCCGTCCTCGGCGGTGTCGTTGGCGCGGCCGATGGAACCGGTGTCCCAGATCGGACCCGAACTGGACTGGGACGCCGACGCCTGGCGCGAGGTGCGTACGCGCGCCCAGCGGGCCGGGCGGGCCTACATCTGGCTGAACCTCGTGGAACAGCGGCTGCGCGCGGTCGTGGCCGCTGTTCTGCGTCCCGTCTACGAACCCGTCCACGCCGACGACTGGGTGGTCGCCGCCGCGGGCCCCGCCGGGCAGGAGTGGGTGCAGCGGGCCGTCGCCGTGCGCGAAGTGAGCCGCCGCAAGGGCTACCTCCTCGACCCGGCCGACGACAACGTCCTCAGCTTCCTCACGCTGCCGCAGCTGCGCGAGCTGGTCGTCCAGCACTGGCCGTGCTTCGAGCCCTACCTCGACGACCGGCGCGAGGTCGAACTGGCCCTGGACGAGCTGGAGGTCACGCGCAACGTGGTCTCACGCAACCGCGCCCTGTCCCCCACGGTCCTCGCCCAGGCCGAGCGCGCCTCCGCGCGGCTCCTGGAGATCCTCGGCGCCGGCTCGGACGCGCCGTCCGCGCGGCGTCTGCCGGTGGACGCCGTGGAGCAGCTCGTCGGCGACCGGTACGCGGACGTCGTGGGCGTGCACGCGGACCGGGTGCGGCTGCTGAGGCAGTTCCCCGCGGAGGACCTCTTCGGCGATGCCCGGCGCGTCGACGCGATCGGCATAGGCCTGAACCTGCTGGTGCAGAACTTCTCGGGCCGCCGCCTGGTGCGGCTCGCCGAGTCCGGCTGCCGGGTCCGGCTGCTCTTCCTGAACCCGGCGAGCAGCGCGGTCAAGCGCCGGGAGCGCGAACTGGGTCTGAAGCGGGGCGAGCTGAGCCGGGCCGTCGAGTCGAACATCCTGCACATGCGGCGGGTGCGGTCGCGCCTGCGGGACCCCGGCGCCTTCGAGATCCAGGTCTTCGACGAGACTCCGCGGTTCACGGCCTACCTCGTCGACGGCGACGGCTCGGACGGCATCGCGGTCGTCCAGTCCTATCTGCGGCGCACGCGAGGCATGGAGGCGCCGGTCCTGGTGCTGCGGGGCGGTGGCCGCGTGGTCACGTCGGACGACGTCGGCGAGTACGGCCTTTTCGCGACATACCGGGAGGAGTTCGAGACGGCCTGGGCGGACTCGCGCCCGGTCTCGTAGGACGGCCCCCTCGCGCGGCAGCGGAATCCGGCCAGTCGATTGTCAGTGGCGCATGGGATCGTGGAGGCCACTGGGGGAACGCACCACGATGAAGGGGGCGGCCATGGGCTGGCACCGAGAGCTGCTGATCGGCTTCGACCTGGAGACGACGGGCACCGATCCGCACGAGGCGCGCATCGTCACGGGGGCGGTGGTCGAGGTCAGGGGCGGACAGGAGCTGGGCCGCCGCGAGTGGCTCGCCGATCCGGGCGTGCCGATCCCGCCGGACGCGGTGGCCGTGCACGGCATCACCGACGAGCGGGCCGCCGCCGAGGGACGGCCCGGCGCCGAGGTCGCCGACGCGATCGCCGGCGTCCTGGTCTCCGCCTGGCAGTCGGGCGTCCCGGTCGTCGCGTACAACGCGGCGTTCGACCTGACCCTGCTGGCCGCCGAGCTGCGCCGGCACGGGCTCGCCTCGCTGCGGGACCGGCTCGGCGGGGCCGACCCCGCGCCCGTGATCGATCCGTACACCATCGACCGCTCGGTGGACCGCTACCGCCGCGGCAAGCGCAATCTCGAAGCGGTCTGCCGGGAGTACGGCGTGGTCCTGGAGTCCGCCCACGACGCGTCGTCCGACGCCCTCGCCGCGGCGCGGCTCGCCCGCGCGATAGCCGACCGCCACGCCAAGGTCGCCGACCTCGGCCCGGCGGACCTGCACCGGAGCCAGGTGGAGTGGTACGCGGACTGGGCCGCGGACTTCCAGTCCTTCCTGCGCCGCAAGGGCGACCCCACGGCGGTGGTCGACGGCACCTGGCCCCTGCGGGAGCCGGCGGAGGCCGTGGCGCCCTAGCCGAGGTGTCAGAAGGGGTGCCAGCGGACCGTCGTGTCGCCCTCGCGGAGCGAGGCCACGCGGCGGCGGAATTCGGCCAACGCCCGCTCGTTGGCGGGCGCGTGCTGGGCCACCCACGCGCAGCTCGCGGTCTCCCGCGCCCCGCGCAGCACCCCGCACCCCTCCCACTCCCGCACGTCCCACCCGTACACCCGGGTGAACTCGTCGTAGGCGTCGTCCCCGAGCCCGTAGCGGTCACGGGACAGGGCCATCACGACCAGGTCGTGCTCACGGACGTCCGACGAGAAGGTCTCCAGGTCCACCAGGACGGGCCCGTCCGGGCCCGCGAGGACGTTGCGCGGCAGGGCGTCGCCGTGGATCGGCCCCGGCGCGAGCCGGGGCACGAGCGCGGCGGCCGCCGCCGCGAAGCCGTCCCTGCGCTCCCGGAGGTAGTCCGCGTCGGCGGGGTCGATCGCGTCCCCGGCGAGCCGCAGCCACCGCTCCACACCCCCGAGCAGCTCACGCCGCGGCAGCTCGAACGGCGGCGCGGGCAGGGCGTGCACGAGCCGCAGGAGTACGGCCAGGTCGCCGGGGCGCGCAGGGCGCACGGCCGCGGGCAGCCGGTGCCAGACCGTCACGGGATGCCCCTGGACCAGCCGGGGCTCGTCCTCGGCGGGCCGCACGGCGGGCACCCCGGCGTCCCGCAGCCAGGCGGCGACGGCCAGCTCGCGCCGCGCCCGGTCGAGCAGCTCCGGCGCGTCACGGCCGACCTTGACCACCAGGTCGCCCACGGCGAACACCGCGTTCTCCCCGAGGGCGAGCAGCTCGGCGCCCGCGCCGGGGCGCGCGTCGAGCCCCGCGGTGCTCAGCACTTCCCGTGCCCGTGCCTCGTCCATCCCTTGCCTCCCGCAGCCTGTGCCTCACCGTGCTCCGCGGTGGTCACAGCCGGACCCGCCGCCGCGCAAGTGTCGCATTCGTACAGGCCAGCCGGACTTCTCGCGTGCGCGGTCGCTTGACGTATCCCGGTCGCGTCAGCACGATGACGGAGGCCGTCAGGTCGGCCAAACCGTCATCATCCGCCCAAAGGAGCAGATTCCGTGACGTTGGCGACCGCGCGGGCGCGGTCCGGCAGAGGCTCGAAAGGCCCCGGCCGCCGCTCCGGCAGAGCCGTGGACCACGGCGCCTGGTTCCTGGTCCTGCCCGCGCTGCTCCCGATCCTGGTGCTGAGCGTCGGCCCGCTGCTCTACGGCATCGCGCTCGCCTTCACCGACTCCCAGTCGGGCCGCACCGAGCCCACCGAGTGGATCGGGCTCCTCAACTTCCGGGACCTGTGGCAGGACACCCTGTTCTGGGACTCCTTCCGGATCGGCCTGCTCTGGGCGGTCGGGGTGACGGTGCCGCAGTTCCTGCTCGCGCTCGGCCTCGCCCTCCTGCTCAGCCAGAACCTGCGGTTCCGCTGGCTGGCCCGGGCGCTCGCGATCGTCCCGTGGGCGATGCCCGAGGTCGTCGTCGGCATCATGTGGCGGCTCGTCTACCACCCGGACGCGGGCATCCTCAACGAGTCGCTGCGCGACCTCGGCCTCGGCGACGGCAGGGACTGGCTCACCGGCCTCGGCACCGCGCTGCCCGCCGTCATCGTCGTCGGCGTCTGGGCGGGCATGCCGCAGACCACGGTGGCCCTCCTCGCCGGGCTCCAGAACGTGCCCCGCGAACTGCACGAGGCGGCCGCGATGGACGGCGCCGGCGCCTGGCGCCGCTTCACGACCGTCACCTGGCCCGCCCTCAAGCCGATCGCGCTCGCCATCACCGCGCTCAATTTCATCTGGAACTTCAACTCCTTCGCCCTGGTCTACGTGCTCACCAACGGCGGCCCCGGCGGACGCACCCGGCTGCCGATGCTGTTCGCGTACGAGGAGGCCTTCCGCTACGGCCAGTTCGGCTACGCGGCGGCGATGGGCTGTGTGATGGTCGCGGTGATCTCGGTGCTGCTCGCCGTGTACCTCGCGGGCCGGCTGAGGGGGGCGGACGAGCGATGACCGTTCGTACGAAGGGGGCGGCGCGCACGAGGAGAGGCGCGCGCGGGACGGGGGCCGCGCGGGCCGGGCAGTACCTCGCGCTCCTCGCCTACCTCGTCTTCCTCGTGTTCCCGTTCCTCTGGCTGATCTCCACGTCCTTCAAGCCGGCCGGGGAACTCGGCAGTCTGCACCCCACCTGGATCCCGAAGGACCCGACCCTCGCCAACTACCGCCAGGCCTTCGACGAGCAGCCGCTCCTGCGGGCCGCGGGCAACTCGCTGCTCGCCGCCCTCGGCGCCGCCGTGATCGCCGTCGTCATCGCCACCCCGATGGCGTACGTGATGGCGCGCCACCGCACGCTGCTCGCCCGGGCGGCGACCGGCTGGGTCGTGGTCAGCCAGGCCTTCCCCTTCGTGCTCGTGATCATCCCGCTGTTCCTCGTCCTGAAGAACCTGCGCCTGATCAACTCGCTGCCGGGCCTGATCATGGTCTATGTGGTGTGGGCGCTGCCGTTCGCGCTGTGGATGCTCGTCGGGTACGTCCGCGCCGTGCCGGTGGAGCTTGAGGAGGCCGCGGCGGTCGACGGGGCGGGGCGCCTGCGCACGCTCGTCTCCGTCACCGCGCCGCTGCTCGCGCCGGGCATCGTGGCGACGGCCCTGTTCGCCTTCATCACGGCGTGGAACGAGTTCTTCTTCGCGCTCGTCCTGCTCAAGACCCCGGAGAAACAGACGCTGCCGGTCGTCCTCACGCACTTCATCGGCGCGGAGGGCGTGGCCGACCTCGGCCCGCTCGCCGCCGCCGCGTTCCTCGCGACGCTGCCCTCGCTCGTCGTCTTCGCGCTCATCCAGAAGCGGATCACGAGCGGCATGCTCGCCGGGGCGGTGAAGAGCTGATGCGGCGCGCACGCGCTCTCGCCGCCGCGGCCGCCGCGCTCGTCCTGCTGCTCGCCGGGTGCTCCGGCGACGGCGGGGACTCCGGCGGCCGGATCACGCTGCGCTTCCAGTCGCTTGCCTGGCAGCAGGAGTCCGTCGCGGCGAACAAGGAACTCGTGGCGGAGTGGAACGCGCGCCACCCCGACGTCAAGGTCGAGTACGTCCAGGGCAGTTGGACGAGCGTCCACGACCAGCTCCTGACCTCCTTCGAGGGCGGCGAGGCCCCGGACGTCATCCACGACGCGTCCGACGACCTCGCGGACTTCGCGTACGGCGGCTACCTCGCCGACCTCAGGAAGCTGCTGCCGCGCCGCCTGCGTTCCGACATCCCCCGGGCGAGCTGGGACACGACGACCTTCGGCGGCAAGGTGTACGGCGTGCCCTTCCTCCAGGAGCCGCGCGTGCTCATCGCCAACGCCACCTGGCTGAAGGAGTCCGGCGTCCGGATCCCGACCCCCGACAAGCCGTGGAGCTGGGCCGAGTTCCGCGCGGTCACCGGCGAACTGGCCGACGGCAAGGACAAGTACGGGGTGGCGTGGCCCTTGAAGGAGCCGGTGTCGGCCACGCTCAACCTGTCGCTCTCGGCGGGCGGAAGGCTGTTCCACCGGCGCCCGGACGGAAAGGCCGAGATCCGCTTCGAGGACGCCGACGCGGTGGTGCCGCGCACCGTCCACGACCAGGTCAACGTGGACGGCAGCGCGTCCGGGGCCACCCTCGGCATGGGCGGCTCGGACACGCTGCCGGGCTTCTTCGGCGGCAAGTACGCGATGGTGCCGCTCGGGTTCTCCTACCGCCAGCAGATCGCCCAGCAGGCGCCGAAGGGCTTCGACTGGCGGGTCCTGCCCGCGCCCGCGGGGGCGGACGGGCTCGCGCAGGGCGTGAGCCCGCAGACCCTGTCGGTCGCCGAGGACAGCCCGCACAAGAAGGAGGCGGCCGCGTTCATCGACTTCTTCCTGCGCCCGGCCAACATGGTGCGGCTCGCGCGCGGCGACTGGATGCTCCCCACCGGGCGCGAGGCCCTCAAGGACCCGGCGCTGCGCACCCGGAAGGACGACTGGGCGACGGGCACGGCACTCGCCCGGCACCTGCGCCCCGCCCCCGCGCAGTCGGTGCGCGGCTACCCCGAGTGGTCGGACAAGGTCGCCACGCCCGCGCTCCAGGAGTACTACAGCGGCGCGATCGGCCTGGACGAGCTGAGGAAGCGCCTGGTCGAGGACGGGAACCTGGTCCTGCGCCGCTATCAGCGCTGAGCGCGGGGCCCGGGGAGCCCGCCCGGGTCCTCAGACGCCGACCGACTCCTCCATCTCCTCCTCCTGGGCGGCGGCCGTGGGGGTGGGGGCGGCCGCCACCGCGGCCCGCCGCCGCTCGACGAGTCCCGCCACCGCCGTGAGCAGCGCGCCCACGGCGAGCCAGGCCACCAGCGTGCCCACGTGCCCGCCGAGGCCGTGGCCGCCGAAGTACAGGTGGGCGCGGACGCCCTCGACGAAGCCCGCGCCGTTCCAGAAGGCGTGCAGGGAGCCGTAGAAGCCGCTTTGCAGCTCGGGCCGGAAGAGCCCGCCGGAGCTGGTGAAGTTGAGCATCACGAAGAGGACCATCATCGCGAGCGTCGTCCAGCGCTTGAGGAACGTGTGCAGGCCGACGCCGATCAGCAGGATGCCCGCCGAGTACAGCCAGGACATGGCCCACACCCCCCACAGCCCGTGGTGCGCGAGGTGGAACACCGGTCCGGCGAGCGCCGTGCCGATCAGGCTGACGGCGAAGGCGACGCCGACGGCGAGGCCCGCGCGCACCCGCATCCGCAGACCGCCACCGGCGGCGCCGAGCGCGGCGACGGAGGCGTACGAGCCGATGCTCACCGCGACGAGCAGGAAGAACAGGCCCTGGCCCGTCGGGTCGTCGGAGACGGGCGGCGCCACGTCGGTGACCTTCAGGGGGGTGCCCTGGGCGGCGGCGATGGGCGTGAAGACCTTCTCGGTGGCCAGCGCGCTCATGTCGGACCCGGCGGAGGCGACGAGCAGTTCGGGGGCCTTGGCGTCCGGGAGGTAGGCGCCGGATATGTCGAGGGACTTCAGCTCGTCCACGGCCCGGGCGCGCGAGGGCAGCGTCCGGACGTCGAGGGCGTCGCCCGCCTTGTCCGCGACGGACCGGGCGAAGGCCTGGGCGTGGGCGTCCGTGCCGACGACGGCGACGGGCATGTCGTGCGGCTCGGGCGTGACGAACGCGCTCATGTAGGCCAGGCCCATGCCCAGGCACATCAGGAGCGGGGTCAGGAGATGGACGAGGACGTGGCGCAGGGGGCCACGAGCAGGCGCCTGCATGCGGATCTCTCCAGGGGGTCGACAGAGATGGTCGAGATAGTTGGCATATACAACTCTTACGTCATGTTGTACTGTACAACCATTGGCGCCGGGACGGAAACGCGGGACGTGACGCGGGTGTGGCCGGGGCCCGGCGAGGTGGACGCGAGGAGGCGGAGGGGTCGTGGCCGACCGGGACGACGCGATCGAGACGATCCAGCGGGAGATGACGGCGTTCGCGCGGCGTGCGCGCGCCACCGCCGCCCGGATGCACCCCGAGCTGTCGCTCGTCTCCTTCACCCTCCTGAGTCATCTGGAGTACCAGCAGGGCTGTCGCGCCACGGACCTGGCCGCGCACTACACGCTGGACAAGTCGACGATCAGCCGACAGGTCGCGGCCCTGGAGAAGGCGGGCCTGGTGGAGCGCCGCCAGGACCCGGCCGACCACCGCGTGCACGTGCTGCACCTGACCGAGCGGGGGGTGGGGGTGCTCGCGCAGGTCACGGACAGCCGCCGGATCGCCTTCCGTGAGCGGCTCGCCGACTGGAGCGGGCCGGACCTGGAGCGCTTCGCGGAGTATCTGCTGCGGTACAACGCGGGCGCGGAGGGCGGCCCGGGGTCCGGGGGGCTCGCCGAGTAGCTCCCGGCCCGGGGCGCGGGGCGGGCGGCCGCGGAAGTATCGCGAAAGTGCCGGGCATGTATTGCACGAGACGTATCGTCTCGCTTATGGTCGGCGCATGACCCCACGCAAGCGTGCCCACATCGCCATGTTCTCCATCGCCGCCCACGGGCACGTGAACCCGAGCCTGGAAGTGATCCGGGAGCTGGTCGCCCGCGGCCACCGCGTCACGTACGCGATCCCGCACGCCTTCGAGGAGAAGGTCGCCGAGACCGGCGCCGAGCCCGTGCTCTACCGCACCACCCTGCCCGGCGCGGACGACGACCCGGAGGCCTGGGGCGAGACCCTGCTGGACAACGTGGAGCCGTTCCTGGCCGACGCCGTCCAGGCCCTGCCGCAGCTGGCGGCGGCGTACGAGGGCGACGAGCCGGACCTCGTCCTGTACGACATCACCTCGTACCCGGCCCGGGTCCTCGCCCGCCGCTGGGGCGTGCCCGAGGTCTCGCTCTCGCCGAACCTGGTGGCCTGGGAGGGGTACGAGGAGGAGGTCTCCGAGCCCATGTGGGCGGAGCCCCGGCGGACCGAGCGCGGCCGGGCCTACTTCGAGCGCTTCGAGAACTGGCTGGCGGAGAACGGGATCGCCGAGCACCCCGATCCTTTCGTCGGCCGCCCGCCCCGTTCGCTCGTCCTCATCCCCAAGGCGCTCCAGCCGCACGCCGACCGGGTCGACGAGAGCGTGCACACTTTCGTCGGCGCCTGCCAGGGGGACCGTGCGGCGCAGGGCGACTGGGAGCGTCCGGCGCACGCGGAGAAGGTGCTCCTCGTCTCGCTCGGGTCGTCCTTCACCAAGCAGCCGGACTTCTACCGCGAGTGCGTCAAGGCCTTCGGCGATCTGCCCGGGTGGCACGTGGTGCTCCAGATAGGCCGCCACGTCGAGGTGGGCGAACTGGGTGACGTGCCGGCCAACATCGAGGTGTGCCGGTGGGTGCCGCAGCTCGCGGTCCTGCGGAAGGCGGACGCGTTCATCACGCACGCGGGCGCGGGCGGCAGCCAGGAGGGTCTCGCGACCGGGACGCCGATGGTCGCCGTGCCGCAGGCCGTCGACCAGTTCGGCAACGCCGACATGCTCCAGGGCCTCGGCGTCGCCCGTCATCTGCCGAAGGAGGAGGCCGACGCGCGGACGCTGCGCGAGGCGGTGCTCGCGCTCGTGGACGACCCGGAGGTGGCGCGCAGGCTGAGTGAGGTGCGCGCGGGGATGCAGGCGGAGGGCGGCACGCGGCAGGCGGCCGACCTCATCGAGGCGGAGATCGTGCGTGGCCGGCGTGACGGTGGCGTGAAGGCCGAAGGCGCCGAAGACGCGGACGCGTGACCGTTTGGTGGTGCTTCCGGGTCGGTTGGACGGGATTGGGCCTTGGTCCGGGATGGCCCGGCACGGCGTGACATAACGCTCTGTGAGGCCATTTGGTAACGGTCGGGTGATTCGGTAACGCTCGGATAACGCGCGCGTGCGCTGGAGAGCCCATGGACCCGACCCACTGGTTCGACCCATACCCCCGGCCAAAGGTTGCATGGGCCCCTTCTTGTTCCTTGGGGGAAGGGCTTTCTAGCGTGAGGTGAACTTCATTCGAACGCCAGGAAGTTGACCCATGTCACAACAGTCCCTGCGACGAGACACGGCCGGGCGACGGGAGCCACGGGAGATACCGCCCCTCGCCGAGGTGCGCCGCGTCACCGAGAAGAAGCGCGACGCCTGGTGGACCGTGCTGCTCGTCGACCCCGTCGCCACGCCGCTCGTCCGCCAGACCGCGCTGCGCACCCGGATCACGCCGAACCAGATCACCTGGGGCGCGTTCCTGCTCGGGCTCGGCTCCGCAGTGTGCTTCGCCTTCGGTGACTGGCGGTGGCTGTGCCTCGGCGCCGTGATCTACCACCTGAGCTTCGTCCTGGACTGCATGGACGGCAAGGTCGCGCGCCTGACCGGCCAGGGGTCGGTCTTCGGCGCGTGGCTCGACTTCGTCTTCGACCGCATCCGGGTGATGGTGTGCGGGGTCGCCCTGATGGGCGGGCAGTACGAGCGCACCGGTGACGTGGTGTACGTGTGGCTCGCCCTCGCGGTGGTCGGGCTCGACACGCTGCGATACATCAACTCCCTTGAGATCTTCAAGGTCCGCTACACCATGCGCAAGCAGATCAAGTCCCGGGTGCGGGCCGCGCGGCGGGCGGAGAACCAGGCCGAGCTGGCCTTCATGGAGGACCTGCTGCGGGAGAACCCCGAGGCGGACGTCGAGCGGGACCAGGCCGCCGGGGTGGCCGGTCCCGAGCCCGCGGCGCCGGACGCGCTCGTGGGCCGGGCGGCCGGGCCGGCGGAGGCGGGGCTGTCCGCGGACCCCGGCGCGCCCGCCCCGGCCCGCCCCGCCAAGCAAGTCATCGACCTGCACCAGGAGTTCCGCCACCGGTTCCCCGCCTATCTGCGGGCCCGGTCCTTCCTGCTGCGGCACCGCATCCGCACGCACCTCGTGAGCGGGGTCGAGTTCCAGATGGGCGTCTTCATCCTCGGGCCGCTCTTCGACGCGGTGATTTTGGCGACCATCATCTCCGGCGCGCTGCTGCTGGTCTTCGAACTCGCCATCATCTACAAGCTGCTCCTGTCGACGCGCGACTTCACGCGGACGATCGACTCCTTCGAGCAGCCGGTCACCACGGCGGCCTAGCCGGCGCCACCGAAGGTCTTCTGCGCCCTGCCCGCTCGGGGGAGGGGCAGGGCGCAGAGGGGGGCCGGGGGGCGGGGGTGCCCGAAGTGTCATGGGTGGGTCGATTTGTTATTACAGAACCTTGTTGAACAAGTCACAGCCGCATGAAGGTATTGATCTGCGCGCGTCATTCAGACAGGGTTTCGTCCCAACGCCCGGAGATCTTCAGTTCTTTCGGAGCGAGCCGGGCGCCGCAGTGAAAGCTTGACAACCCCACATAGCTCCACATCCCCCCACAACACCCCACGAGGAGCCCCCTCTTCATGGCAGCTCACAAGCGCGCTCGCACGATGAAGCTCACCGCAGGGATAGCCACCGCCGCCACCGCGGTGGGCGTGACCGTCTTCGCCGGTACGTTCGCCGGAGCCTCGACCCCCGCCGAGGGCAAGGTGTACGGAACCGACGCCAAGGGCGCCGTGGCCGGCAGCTACATCGTGCTGCTCGACGACAAGGCCACCAAGGACGCCAAGGCGGACCTCGCCGAGCAGTACGGCGGCGACCTCGGCCGCACCTACTCCTCGGCCGTCAACGGCTTCTCCGCCACGGGCCTGAGCGAGACCGAAGCCAAGCGCCTGGCCGCCGACCCGGCCGTCGGCAAGGTCGTCCAGAACAAGAAGTTCTCCATCGACGCCACCCAGGACAACCCGCCGTCGTGGGGCCTGGACCGGGTCGACCAGGCCGACACGGCGGGCGACAAGAAGTACACCTACCCGGACAAGGCCGGTGAGGGCGCGACCGCTTACGTCATCGACACCGGCGTCCGCGTCAGCCACAAGGACTTCGGCGGCCGTGCCGTCTCCGGCTTCGACGCGGTCGACAACGACGACAACGCGGACGACGGCAACGGCCACGGCACCCACGTCGCGGGCACCATCGCGGGCTCGGCGCACGGCATCGCCAAGAAGGCGAAGATCGTCGCCGTGCGCGTCCTGGACGACCAGGGCTCCGGCACCACCGAGCAGGTCGTCGCGGGCATCGACTGGGTCACCAAGAACCACAAGGGCCCGTCCGTCGCCAACATGAGCCTCGGCGGCGGCGCCGACGAGGCCCTGGACGAGGCCGTCCGCAAGTCCATCGCCGCCGGCGTCACCTACGCGGTGGCCGCGGGCAACGAGTCGGCCGACGCGAGCAAGGGCTCCCCCGCGCGCGTCAAGGAGGCCATCACGGTCGCCTCCTCCACCAAGGACGACCAGCAGTCGGACTTCTCCAACTTCGGTGCCGCCGTGGACCTCTACGCCCCGGGCTCGGACATCACGTCCGCCTGGAACACCGGTGACGACGCCACCAAGACGATCTCCGGTACGTCCATGGCGACCCCGCACGTGGTCGGCGCCGCCGCCCTGTACGTGGCCGCGCACCCGGACGCCAAGCCCGCGGACGTCGCCAAGGCGCTGACCGACGGCGCGACCCCGGACAAGATCTCCAACCCGAGCGAGGGCACGCCCAACAAGCTCCTGAAGATCGGCGAGTAGTTTCCGAAAAGGCCGCCGCGCCGCCGCTCGGGCGGGGCGGCGGCCCTCTTGGGACCGGCGGCCGTCGTGCCCACCCCCACGGGGCACGGCGGCCGCCTTATCGTGGGCGCATGGCGACGAAGATCTACGCGGCGCTCCTGCGCGGCGTGAACGTGGGCGGCAGCAGGAAAGTGCCGATGGCCCGGCTGCGCGCGCTCCTCGAAGGGCTCGGCCTCACCGGCGTACGGACGTACCTGCAAAGCGGGAACGTGGTGTTCGGGGCGGACCACGGCGACGAGGACGCCCTCGCGGCCGAACTCGCGGCCGCCCTGGAGCAGGAGTTCGGCTTCGGCGTGGAGCTTCTGGTGCGCGACCACGCGTATCTGCGGGCGGTGGCCGACGCCTGCCCCTTCCCCGCCGCCGGCCTTGAGGCCAGGCAACTGCACGTCACGTACTTCTCCGCGCCCGTGGACGCCGCCCGCTTCGCCGGGCTCGACCAAGCGGGCTTCCTGCCGGAGGAGTTCCGGCTCGGCGACCGCGCCCTGTATCTGTACGCGCCCGACGGCCTCGGCCGGTCCAAGCTCGCTGAGGCCTTGGGGCGCCCCGCCCTCTCCAAGGGCCTCGTCGCCACGAGCCGCAACTGGAACACCGTCACCAAGCTCGTGGAGCTGACCGAGGCGCCGGGAGCCGGCCGATGACCGACCGCTCGCCCGCCGTGGAGGCGGCCATCGAGAACGAGCTGCGGCTGCTCGACCCCGAGGTGCGCGCCTCGCCCGAGCTGTTCGGCGATCTGCTCCACCCCGAGTTCACCGAGTTCGGCGCCTCGGGCGCGCGCTGGGACCGGGCGTCGATCGTACGGGTCCTCACCGCGAGCCCCGAGCCCGGCGCCCGCCCCGTCACGACCTCCGGCATGCGGGGCGTGCAGCTGGCCGACGACGTGGTGCACCTGACGTTCGACACCGACAGCAACGGCCGTCTGGTGCACCGCAGTTCGCTGTGGCGGCGCACGGCCGACGGCTGGCGCCTCTGGTTCCATCAGGGCACGCCGTTCACCCCTCCCGACGAGAGCGGCCGGCAGTGAGGGCGCTCACGCCGCCTGCGGCAGCGTGACGGTGCGGACGCCGCAGTAGGTCGTACGCGAGACGATCTCGGCGGGCACCGCGAGCCGCGGGTCGGCCAGGAGCCGGCGCACGGCCTCGGGTCGGCCGGGATCCGGCGCGTGCCCGGCGGCCGAGGTGACGACGGCGACCGCGTCGAGCAGCGCGAGGTCCTCCGCGGTGACCTCCGCCTCGTCCTTCTCGATCAGGCCCCAGCCGTCCCACGGCAGCGGCTCCACGCCGCCGAGCGCGGCGAGGTCGGCCACCACGTCGGCGCGTACGAGCCCCATGCCCTTGATGTCGGGCACGGTGAACACGCCGAAGGTCTCCGGGTCCACGCGCCCCTCCCGGCACGCCTGCCAGGCGTCACCGGCGACCAGGAACGCGTCGCGCGGCACGTCCATCGGGTCGAACGCCGTCTCGTGCAGGTCGCCGTACAGCTGCGGGTCCGCGAGGAGCCAGCGCCCCTCGTACCAGTACTCCGTCACCCAGTGGTTGTCGTGGAAGTCCGGCTCGAAGTACGTACCGTAGCCGCCCCTCAGCCGAGCGGGGGTGCCGGTCTCGCGCAGCAGCGAGCACAGCAGCAGCGCGAAGTCACGGCAGGTGGCGACGAACCGCGCCGCCGGCTCGCGCTCCTCGGTGAGCGGGGTGTCCCCGCGCTCGCCGAGGATGCGCAGGATCTCGCTGGTGTACCGGGACTCGGCGTCCTCGTGCAGCCGTGCGGCGGGGATCACGTAGTCGAAGGTCTCCCGCTCCTCGCGGTGCAGCAGCACGCCGCGCACCAGGGCGGCGAGCGCGGCGGGCGCGCGGGGCAGCGGGTCGGGGCCGAGCAGGGCGTCGAGCCGGGGTCCCGGCGTGCTGTACGGGCTGTGGGTCAGGTAGTCGCTGTCCATGCGCCCCAGGCTGGGGTCTGCCCCAGGGGCAAGGTCCAGACCGTCGCCGGGGAGATGTTGGGCGGCTACCCCGCGGCAGGCAGGGCGCCCCAGCCGGGACCGTGCGCGACAGCGGGCGGGCGGGCGGCGTCCGCCCCGAAGCGGCGGCACGCGTCGAACCGATCGAGCAGCACCCGCGCGACCAGCGGCGAGTCCCCGAGCACGCCCCCGAGGACGTCGGCGTCGGCGGCCCCCCGGGCGATCCGGTCGGGCAGGAACCCCGGAGCCAGGACGTACGGGGCCACCGCCACCCGCCGCACTCCGGGTGTCCGGCGCAGCGACTGGACGGCCCGCTCGGTGGGGGGCAGTGCCGCGGAGGCGAACGCAGGCCGCACGGCGCACCAACCGGTACGCCGCCACTCCCGCGCGATGTCAGCGATCACTGCGATCGCCTCCGGGTCCGTGGAGCCGGCCGAGGCGAGGACCACCCCGGTCGCGGCCTTGTCGGCGGGGTCGAGCCCCGCCTCGTACAGCCGCTGTTCGAGCGCGGCGAGCAGCAGCGGCGACGGGCCGAGCACCCCCGCCTGGCGCACCCGCATCCCGGCGGGGGCCGCTCGGAGCACGGCGGGGATGTCGGCCTTCGCGTGGAAGGCGCGGGTCAGCAGCAGCGGCTGGGCGACGACGTCGCGCACGCCGTCGGCGGCCAGGGACGCGAGGGCGTCCGGGACCGCCGGGGCGTCGAAGTCGAGGAACCCGACCTGCACCCGAAGGCCCGGGCGCAGCGTCCGCACGCGGCGCACGAGGGCGCGCACCGTCACGGCGTGCCGCGGATCGCGGCTGCCGTGGGCGATGACCAGGAGCGCGGGGGAGGGGGAGGTGTGCATCGTGATCACTTCACAAGGAGGCCGCGGCTGCGCAACACCCACCGCTCAAGGGGGCTGAAGATCAGCAGGTCGATGGCGATGCCGACGACCAGGATCAGCAGGATGGCGAGGAAGACCTGCGACATGCTGCTGTTGGTGCGGCCCGCCTCCAGGAGCTGGCCGAGCCCCATGCCGAGGTCCGGCGACTGCGCGATGATCTCGGCGGCCATCAGCGACCGCCAGGAGAACGCCCAGCCCTGCTTCAGGCCCGCCAGATATCCGGGCAGGGCGGCGGGCATGACGATGTGCCAGGTGCCGCGGAGCCCGGTGGCGCCGAGCGTGCGGCCCGCCCGCAGGAACAGCGGCGGCACCTGGTCCACGCCCGCGACCAGGCCGTTGGCGATCGACGGCACGGCGCCGAGCAGGATCACCGCGTACATCATCTTGTCGTTGAGGCCGAGCCAGATCACCGCGGGGGGCACCCACGCCACCGACGGCAGCGACTGGAGCCCCGACAGGACCGGGCCGATGGCCGCCCGCACGAAGCGGACGCGCGCCACGACGAGGCCGAGCGGCGTGCCGATGACGAGGGCCATGAGGAAGCCGAACATGCCGCGCGAGACGGACGTCCAGATGTAGTCGAGCAGGGTGCCCTGCCGCCAGGCGGTCTCGACCTCGTCCCACACCGCGCCCGGGGCGGGCAGCTTGTAGCTGTCGGTCACCTCGGCCCAGACGAGGACCTGCCAGACCACCAGGACGAGCAGGACCGCCGTCACCGGCGGCAGGACCTTCTGGACCAGCGTCTCGCGCAGCGGGACGCGCCGCGTCTGCACGGTGTCCAGGGCGTCCAGGCCCGCCTCGAGGCCCGCCAGGTCGTGGCTGTCCCGCCGCTCACCCTCGCGCGCCGCGGGGGTCTTCGTCTCAGTGCTGCCCATGGCGGCGGATCTCCCCACGCAGTTCTTCGGTGATCTCGACGGACAGCTCGGCCACGGCCGTGTCCTCGATGCGGCGCGGCTGCTCGATGTCGACGGTCCACTCGCGCGCCACCCGGCCGGGCCGCGAGGACAGCAGGACCACGCGCTGGGCGAGCCGTACCGCCTCGCGGACGTTGTGCGTGACGAACAGGACCGAGACGCCGGTCTCGCGCCAGATCCGGGTCAGCTCGTCGTGCAGCACGTCCCGGGTGATCGCGTCGAGCGCCGCGAACGGCTCGTCCATGAGCAGCAGCTTGCTGTCCTGGGCGAGCGCGCGGGCCAGGGCGACCCGCTGGCGCATGCCGCCGGACAGCTCGTGCACGCGCTTGCCGTACGCGCCCTCAAGACGGACGAGGGCCAGCAACTCCTCGGCCCTGGGGCGCCGTTCGGCCTTGGGCAGGCCCCGCAGCCTCAGGGCAAGCTCGATGTTCTTGCCCGCGGTCAGCCACGGGAACAGGGCGTGCTCCTGGAACATCAGGGCCGGGCGCCCGTCGGTGCCGATGCTGCCCGCGCTCGGCCGGTCGAGCCCGGCCACGAGGTTGAGCAGCGTCGACTTTCCGCAGCCCGAGGCCCCCAGGAGGGTGACGAACTCCCCCTGGCCGACGTCGAGGGTGATGTCGTCCAGGACGAGCTGCTGCCCCGCCGGTGTGGCGAAGGACTTCGAGACGTGCTCGATGCGCGCGGCGACCCCGGCCGCGTCCACGGTGTGTGCGGCGCCTTCGGGGGCCTTGGCGAGCGTCGTGCCCATGGTCGTCACCTCCTGAGAACCTGAACTGTGGGCGTGGTCGGGTTACTTGACGCCGAGGCCGGCGTCGTCCACCGCGGGCTCGCCCGCCGCCTTCAGGACCTTGTTGAGCGGCCTCAGGTCGTAGATGCCCTTGAGGTCGGGCCGCTCCAGGAGGCCCGCCTTCACGGCGTGCTCGGCCTCGGTGTCGAGCGTCGCCGCCAGCGGGTCGTTGGTGAACTGGATCGACTTCCAGGCCGGGTCGATGACCTTCGCGGGCAGCTCCTTGCCGGAGTGCTGCTTCAGCACGGCGTTGGCGGCGGCCTTGGCCTTGTCCGGGTTGTCCTTGATGAACTGGTTCGCCTTCACCGCGCCCCGCAGGACGGCCTCGACCACCTTCGGGTGGTCCTTCAGGAACTGCTGCCGCACGATGATGTTCGTGATCACGAACTTCTTGCCGGGCCACAGGTCGGA
Source organism: Streptomyces sp. NPDC045778 (assembly GCF_056431945.1). NCBI lineage: Bacteria > Bacillati > Actinomycetota > Actinomycetes > Kitasatosporales > Streptomycetaceae > Streptomyces > Streptomyces sp. NPDC045778. Next base: position 78,456 of record NZ_JBWKJZ010000007.1, on the reverse strand, counting down.
CTCGTCCAGGAGCACCTTCGCGCCCTCGGACACCAGCTTGGAGGCGGTCGGCTCCGGCACCCAGGCGCCGTCGATCGAGCCGGACTTGTAGGCGTCCGGCGTGATCTTGTTGTCGGTGCGGACCACGGAGACGTCGCCCTTGCCGCTCTGGGCGTCGACCTTCCAGCCCTTCTCCTTGATCCAGTTGAGGAAGGCCACGTCCTGGGTGTTGCCGAGCTGCGGGGTGGCGATCTTCTTGCCCCTGACGTCGTCCAGGGACTTGATCTTGTCCGGGTTCACCACGAGCTTCACGCCGCCGGACGCCGAACCGCCGATGATGCGCAGGTTCTCGCCGTCGGACTTGGTGTAGCCGTTGATGGCGGGCGACGGGCCGATCCAGCCGATGTCGATCGACTTGGAGTTCAGCGCCTCGATCTCCGAGGGGCCCGCGTTGAACTGCGCGTACGACGCCTTGGTGGCGCCCAGTTCCTTCTGGAACAGGCCCTCGTGGTCGCCGACGAGCGCCGTGCCGTGGGTGAGGTTCGGGAAGTAGCCGATCTTCACCTCGTCCAGGCCGTCGATCTTCTTCGCGTCGGCGGCGATCTTCGCCTTGCCGTTGTCGTCCTTGTCGGCGTCCGAGCCGTATCCGCAGGCGGAGAGCGCGAGCGCGAGCAGGGGCAGGGCGGCGACGGCGGTCAGGCGGGCCGAGCGCGCGCGGGGAGAGCGGCGGCCGGAGGTGCGGATGGCTGGCACGGGAGGGGTTCCTCTCGTTGGCCCGGCGGGCGCACGGTCAGGGTGCGGCCGGGTGGATGTCGGCGGATCTTCGTCTGCGTACGAAGGGACGGCGGGGGGTGAGGGCGCGCGAGCGGTGCGCGTACGTCATGACACACATCGCGTCACGCCGCCGGACCCCGCGCCGAGGGCGCCGCTGCCCACGCGGCCGCCCTCCTTGGCGAAGGTCGAGAAGACATCGGGGGAACCCATGGTCAGAAGTCCCACCCTTCCTCGTCGGCCGCGGCCGGCGCGGGCGCCTCGGCCCTGGCGAAGGCCTCGCCCGCCATCCCGGCGGCGAGCGTCGTGCCGTCCGCCGGGTCGATGAGGAGGAAGGAGCCGGTGCGGCGCGAGTCCGCGTACGCGTCGAGCGCGAGCGGCTCCGCGGTGCGCACCAGGACCCGGCCGATGTCGTTGGCCGAGAGCAGCCCCGGGTTGGGGTGCTGGGACAGGTCGTCCAGGGTGAGCCGGGACGGGATCTGCTTCACGATCGCCTTGACCGTGCGGGTGGTGTGCTTGAGCAGCACCCGCTGGCCCACGCGCAACGGCGTGTCGGCCACGTGGCAGACGGTGGCGGCGATGTCCTGGGTGGACGTCGGCGTATCACTGCTCGGGACGATCATGTCACCACGTGAGATGTCGAGGTCGTCCTCCAGGAGCACGGTCACGGACTGCGGCGTCCACGCCACGTCCACCGGCCTGCCCAGCAGGTCGATGCCCGCCACCTTCGTGGTGCGCCCCGACGGCAGGACCGTCACCTCGTCGCCGACGCGGAACGTCCCCGCGGCGATCTGCCCCGCGTACCCCCGGTAGTCGGGGTGCTCGGCGGTCTGCGGCCGGATCACGTACTGCACCGGAAGGCGCGCGTGGCAGCTGGTCAGGTCGTGGCTGACCGGCACGGTCTCCAGGTGCTCCAGGACGGTCGGGCCGCCGTACCAGTCCATGTTCGCCGACGGCTCCACCACGTTGTCCCCGGCGAGCGCCGAGATCGGGATCGCGGTGACCTCCGGGACGCCCAGCTCGGTGGCGTACGCGGTGAACTCCTCGGCGATCTTCGCGAAGACGGGCTCCGCGTACGCGACGAGGTCCATCTTGTTCACCGCGAGCACCACGTGCGGCACGCGCAGGAGCGCGGCCACCGCGGCGTGGCGGCGGGTCTGCTCGATCACGCCGTTGCGCGCGTCGACCAGGACCACGGCGAGGTCGGCGGTGGAGGCGCCGGTGACCATGTTGCGGGTGTACTGCACGTGGCCCGGCGTGTCGGCCAGGATGAACCGGCGGCGCGGGGTCGCGAAGTAGCGGTACGCCACGTCGATGGTGATGCCCTGCTCGCGCTCGGCCCGCAGGCCGTCGGTGAGCAGCGCCAGGTCGGGGCCCTCGGCGCCGCGGCTGCGCGAGGCGTGCTCGACGGCCTCCAGCTGGTCGGTGAGGACCGACTTGGAGTCGTGCAGGAGGCGGCCGACCAGGGTGGACTTGCCGTCGTCGACGGAGCCCGCGGTGGCGAAGCGCAGCAGCGTGGTGGCGAAGGGCCCGGCAAGTTGGCCCGCGGTGGTGCTGGTCATGGTTAGAAGTACCCTTCGCGCTTGCGGTCTTCCATCGCGGCCTCGGAGAGCTTGTCGTCCGCCCGGGTCGCGCCGCGCTCGGTCAGCCGGGACGCCGCGATCTCGGCGATGACGGCGTCGAGGGTGGTCGCGTCCGAGTCGACGGCCCCGGTGCAGGACATGTCGCCGACGGTGCGGTAGCGAACCACACGCCGGACGACGTCCTCGCCGTCCTTGGGACCGCCCCAGTCACCCGCTGTCAGCCACATGCCGTGGCGCTTGAAGACCGCGCGCTCGTGGGCGAAGTAGATCCCGGGCAGCTCGATGCCCTCGCGGGCGATGTACTGCCACACGTCCAGCTCGGTCCAGTTGGACAGCGGGAACACGCGCACGTGCTCGCCCGGGGCGTGCCGGCCGTTGTACAGCTGCCACAGCTCGGGCCGCTGGCGGCGCGGGTCCCACTGCGAGAACTCGTCCCGCAGCGAGAACACCCGCTCCTTGGCGCGCGCCTTCTCCTCGTCGCGGCGCCCGCCGCCGAAGACCGCGTCGAAGCGCTCGGCGGCGATCTTCTCCGTCAGCGGCAGCGTCTGGAGCGGGTTGCGGGTGCCGTCGGGGCGCTCCTTAAGCACACCGCGGTCGATGTAGTCCTGTACGGACGCCACGTGCAGGCGGAGCCGGTGCTCGGCCACCACGCGGTCGCGGTACTCGATGACCTCGGGGAAGTTGTGCCCGGTGTCGACGTGGAGCAGCGAGAAGGGGACCGGGGCCGGGGCGAAGGCCTTCAGCGCCAGGTGCAGCATGACGATGGAGTCCTTGCCGCCGGAGAACAGGATCACCGGCCGCTCGAACTCGCCCGCCACCTCACGGAAGATGTGGACGGCCTCGGACTCCAGGGCGTCCAGGTGGCTGAGCGCGTACGGGCTGTCGTCCGCGTGGTCCCCCGCGGGGCTCGCGGCGTCCCCGGCGTTCCCGGTGGTCGCGGCGGTCGTCATGCCAGACCCCTCTCGGTGAGCAGCGCGTGCACGGCTGCGGCGGACTCCTGCACGGTCTGGTCCTGCGACTCGACGCGCAGGTCCGGCGACTCGGGCTCCTCGTACGGGTCGTCGACGCCGGTGAGCCCGGACAGCTCGCCCGCGGCCTGCTTGGCGTACAGACCCTTCACGTCGCGTACGGAGCACACCTCCACGGGCGTGGCGACGTGCACCTCCACGTACGGGGTGCCGCCCGCCTGGTGGCGCTTGCGCACCGCCTCGCGGCTGTCCGCGAACGGGGCGATCACGGGGACGAGCGCGAGCACGCCGTTGCGGGCGAGCAGCTCGGCGACGAAGCCGACGCGCTGGACGTTGGTGTCCCGGTCCGCGCGGCTGAAGCCGAGGCCCGCCGAGAGGAACTCACGGATCTCGTCGCCGTCGAGCACCTCGACCGCGCGGCCCCGCTCGCGCAGGGTGCGCGCCAGCTCCTGCGCGATGGTGGTCTTGCCCGCGCTCGGCAGGCCGGTGAGCCAGACGGTGGCTCCGGTCACGTCGGTCTCCTCGACGGGTCGTGGGGCGCTCATCCGTGCAGCCCGCATTCGGTCTTGGCGCGCCCGGCCCAGCGGCCCGCGCGCGCGTCCTCGCCGTCGAGGAGGCGCCGGGTGCACGGGGCGCAGCCCACGGAGCCGTAGCCGTCCATGAGCAGCGGGTTGGTGAGCACGCCGTGCTCGGCGACGTAAGCGTCCACGTCGGCCTGTGTCCAGCGGGCGATGGGGGAGACCTTCACCTTGCGGCGCCGGTCGTCCCAGCCGACGACGGGGGTGTGCGCGCGCGTCGGGGACTCGTCGCGGCGCAGGCCCGTGGCCCAGGCGAGGTAGGGCGCGAGGCCGTCCTCCAGGGGCTTGACCTTGCGCAGGGCGCAGCACAGGTCGGGGTCGCGGTCGTGCAGGCGCGGGCCGTACTCGGCGTCCTGCTCGGCCACGGTCTGCGCCGGCGTCAGGGTGAGGACGTTGACGTCCATCACGGCCTCGACGGCGTCCCGGGTGCCGATGGTCTCCGGGAAGTGGTAGCCGGTGTCGAGGAACACCACGTCCACGCCGGGCCGGGCGCGGGAGGCGAGGTGGGCCACCACCGCGTCCTCCATCGAGGAGGTCACGCAGAAGCGGGCGCCGAAGGTGCCGGCGGCCCAGGTGAGGACCTCCAGGGCGGAGGCGTCCTCCAGGTCGCGCCCGGCCTGCTCGGCGAGCGCCTTCAGCTCGTCGGCCGGGGTGTCGGCCGGTACCTGCTGAATGGTCGTCATATCACTGTCTCTCCGCCGTCGTTGCGTCGAAGTCCACGGGTGAGCAACCCGAGGAACTTCAACTGGAAGGCGCGGTTGCACGCCGCGCATTCCCACGCGCCATGGGCCTGCTCGCTCGGACGCAGGTCCTCGTCGCCGCAGTAGGGGCAGTAGAAGGGTGCGGCCCGCTCGCTCATACCGGGGTCCTCGTCCCGCTCGTGGCGCTCACGACAGGGCCTCCTCGTCGGCCCGCGCGACCCAGGCGGCGAACCGCTCGCCGTCCGCGCGCTCCGCCTGGAAGCGCCTCAGCACCCGCTCCACGTAGTCCGGCAGCTCGGCGGAGGTCACCTTCAGGCCCCGCACCTTGCGGCCGAACCCGGCCTCCAGGCCGAGCGCGCCGCCCAGGTGCACCTGGTAGCCCTCGACCTGCTCGCCGTTCTCGTCCAGGACGAGCTGGCCCTTGAGGCCGATGTCGGCGACCTGGATGCGGGCGCAGGCGTTCGGGCAGCCGTTGATGTTGATGGTGAGCGGCTCGTCGAAGTCCGGGATGCGGCGCTCCAGTTCGTCGATGAGCGAGGCGCCGCGCGCCTTCGTCTCGACGATGGCGAGCTTGCAGAACTCGATGCCGGTGCACGCCATGGTGCCCCGCCGGAAGGAGGAGGGGCGCACGGTGAGGTCGAGCGACTCCAGGCCCGCCACCAAGGAAGCGACCTGGTCCTCGGCCACGTCCAGGACGAGCATCTTCTGCTCGGCGGTGGTGCGCAGGCGGCCCGAGCCGTGCCCGGCCGCGAGGTCGGCGATCTTCGTCAGGGTGGTGCCGTCGACGCGGCCGACGCGCGGGGCGAAGCCCACGTAGTAGTTGCCGTCCTGCTGCCGGTGCACGCCCACGTGGTCGCGCCAGCGCTTCAGGGGCTGCTCGGGCGCGGGCCCGTCGAGGAGCTTGCGCAGCAGGTACTCGTCCTCCAGGACGCGGCGGAACTTCTCCGCGCCCCAGTCCGCGAGGAGGAACTTCAGGCGGGCGCGGGTGCGCAGACGGCGGTAGCCGTAGTCGCGGAAGATCGAGATGACGCCCTCGAAGACGTCCGCGACCTCCTCCAGGGGCACCCAGGCGCCGAGCCGCTGGCCGATCTTGGGGTTGGTGGAGAGGCCCCCGCCGACCCACAGGTCGAAGCCGGGGCCGTGCTCGGGGTGGCGCACGCCCACGAACGCGATGTCGTTGATCTCGTGCGCCACGTCGAGCAGCGGCGAGCCGGAGATCGCGGACTTGAACTTGCGCGGCAGGTTGGAGAAGGCCGGGTTGCCGACGATACGGCGGTGGATCTCGTCGATCGCGGGCGTGCCGTCGATGATCTCGTCCTCGGCGATCCCGGCGACGGGCGAGCCCAGGATGACGCGCGGGGTGTCGCCGCAGGCCTCGGTCGTGGACAGGCCCACGGACTCCAGGCGGCGCCAGATCTCCGGCATGTCCTCGATGCGGATCCAGTGGTACTGGATGTTCTGCCGGTCGGTGATGTCGGCGGTGCCGCGCGCGAACTCCTGCGAGACCTCGCCGATGACGCGCAGCTGCTCGGTGGTCAGGCGTCCGCCGTCGATCCGCACCCGCAGCATGAAGTGCTCGTCGTCCAGCTCCTCGGGCTCCAGGATCGCGGTCTTGCCGCCGTCGATCCCGGGCTTGCGCTGGGTGTAGAGGCCCCACCAGCGCATCCGGCCGCGCAGGTCGTTCGGGTCGATGGAGTCGAAGCCGCGCTTGGAGTAGATCGTCTCAATGCGTGTCCGCACATTGAGACCGTCGTCGTCCTTCTTGAACTGCTCGTTGCCGTTCAGCGGCGTGAAGTGGCCGGCGGCCCACTGGCCCTCGCCACGGTGGCGGCCCGCCTTGCGGCGGGGTGCGGCGGGCGTGGATCGGTCCGGGGCGGTGGCCATGGGTACGTCCTTCACAGCAGACTGAGAGCGGCTCTGACCTGCGCACTCGCGCAGAAGGCGCGGCGGTGCGCGGGGAGGGGTCAGTTCAGGGAAAGCGGCGGTGCTGGGTCTCTCAGCTCGCCGGACACATGGCGCTGGACACGCGGACGAGGTCGACGTGACGTCGACTCACCAAGGCGATTCCAGCTCGAGACATGGCGAAAGCCTGGCATGCGCCTTTCGGCACCGTCCACCACTGTCCACATCTCGGATGAAGTTGTCTCGAATACTGGTCAGACGGCGGGGTGGGCGCCGGGCCAGGGACCCGGGGTCGGCTGCTCGGGCTCCTCGGAGGTCTCCGTCCTGAAGAGCTTGAAGCCGCGCCGCGTGTAGTTGTCCATGGCGTGTTCGCCGTCGAGGCTGCACGTGTGCAGCCACACGCGCTTCGTGGGCGTCCGGTCCGGCCAGCGGTCGGCCAGGTCCCAGGCCCGGGCCGTGCCGTACGACAGGAGGTGGCCGCCGATGCGGCGGCCCCGGAAAGCCGGGATCAGACCGAAGTAGACGATCTCCACCACCCCGTCGTCCTGCGCGTCCAGCTCCACGTACCCGGCCGGCGTGCCCTTCTCGTACGCGACCCACGTCTCCACGCCCGGTCGCGTCAGATGCTCCCGCCACTGCTCGTAGCTGAGCGAGAGGCGGTCGATCCACTTGATGTCGCCGCCGACGGCGGAGTACAGGAACCGGCTGAACTCGGGCGAGGGCACCTCGGCCCGCACGATCCGCACGTCGCCGTCGGGTGCGGCGGCGGGCCGCAGATCGGTGGGAGCGGTCTGCTCCAGGGACCAGGTGGTGACAGTGATGCTCATGGCGGCCAGAAAATCACGGGCAGGACCGGGGCCGCCACGAGGGGCCACGCCGGGCCGGGGCCGCCACGAGGGGCCACGCCGGGCCGGAGCCGCCACGAGGGCCCGCGCCGGACCGGGGCCGCCACGAGGGCCCGCCCACGGGGCACGCGCCCCGCGCGCGGGCATGACTCGTGTCACCGGGGCGGGGGGCGCGGCTGCGGGCACGCTCCCCGCGTCAGGGCACCGCGCCCGCCCGGGCCCGTACCACCGCGGGCGCCATGGAGTGCGGGAGCAGCCGCGTCACGTCGGCGGGCAGCACCAGGTCGACGTCGGCCTCCTCGTGGAAGCGGTACGGGCGGTGCGCGACGAGGCCGCCCAGATAGCGCCGGACGCGGGACAGCTCGGCGCGGACCGTCACCGTGCGGCCGGGGTCGCCGAACAGGTCGGCGGCCAGGCCCGCCGCGCTGCGCCCCGCGCGCTGCGTGGCGAGCAGGTAGAGCAACTCGGCGTGGCGCGGCGAGAGTTCGTGCGTCCAGCAGCCCGCGCTCCCGGTGACGGTGACCGACCAGCGGCGCTCCCCGCTGACGTCCACCACCACCCGGGTCGTGGCCGAGGTGGCGGCCACGGCGGCCTCGTCGTCCTCCACGCGGAGCAGCCAGCCGCCGGGCAGCGGCGCCACCGCGCACCGGCCGAGCGACGGCAGCCACGCCCGGCCGTCCACGAGGGACTTGGGCAGCGTGATCCGGTCCACCGGCGGCATGCCGGTGACGGCCGCCGTCCAGCCGTGCGCGTCCACCGCCACGGCGCGCCCGTCCAGGCGGGCGAGGAGCGGCGCCGCCACCGAGCGCAGCCGGTCGAGGGCCGTCAGATGGGCCTCGCGCAGCCGGGCCTCGGCGAGCTTGGCGACCGAGCCGACCAGGGCGAGAGTGGCCGGGTGCATGGTGTCCAGCGGTCCGCTGATGTCGACGACGCCGAGCAGCCGCCCGTCGCGCGGGTCCGTGATGGGCGCGCCCGTGCACGTCCACGGGTGGTGCGAGCGCACGAAGTGCTCGGCGGCGAAGACCTGGACGGGGCGCCGCGTGACGATGGAGGTGCCCACGCCGTTGGTGCCGACCACGGTCTCGCGCCAGTCGGCGCCGACGTCGAAGCCGTGCCCGTCGGCCATCTTGAGCACGGACTTGTTGCCCTCGCGCCACAGCAGCCGCCCGTCGGCGTCCGCGACCACCATGATGTGCTGCGCCACGTCCGCGACGGAGAGCAGCCCCTCGCGCAGCACCGGCAGGACGCTCCTGAGCGGCGAGGACTGCCGCCGCCGCTCCACCTCGTCGGTGCTCAGGACGCCCGTGCGGAAGTCCCGCTCGGGGTCGACGCCGGTCGCCAGCATCCGGTCCCACGACGCGCCGATGACGGGCCGCGGCCCGAACCTGGCGCGCTGCCCCGTGATCCGGGCGTCCCGCATCTCCAGGACCGCCCGGGTGGCCTGGGCCGCGTTGGCGGCGGCGAGCCGCTCCAGGTCGAACGTGGCGTGGGTGTTCATACCGGTTTCCTCCCGCACTCCGAGCAGGCCCACAGCGGGGACACGTACTCATCGTGCCCGTTGGGGCATGCCGAAGGACATGCTTCGGCGGTGTCGTTGAAGACCGGAGTTGCAACCCCCTGCAACTCTGGCGAACAGTCGTGCGGTGTCCAAAACTTGGCAGTACGCCGCCTCGCGCGGCGCCCGTCCCGACGGGGACCTGAAGACCGGGGGTGGTGCCGTGTCGGCGCAGCACCACCCCCGTGACAGGGCCGCTCAGCAGCCCGTGCCGAGCGTCCCGGGCCCCCGTCAGGAGCCCGTGGCCCCCCGTCAGAGGTGGACGGCCGCCCGGTCGACGACCGCCCCCAGATCCAGGCTGTGCGGCAGCGTGCCGAAGGCCGCGCCCCAGTCCCCGCCGAGCCGCGAGGCGCAGAAGGCGTCCGCCACGGCGGGCGGCGCGTGCCGCACGAGCAGCGCGCCCTGGAGCACGAGCGCCATCCGCTCGACGAGCCGGCGCGCCCGCCCCTCGATGCCCGCCAGGTCGGCAAGCTCGGTCAGCAGGTCCTTGATCGCCGCGTCCAGGCGGTGGTCGGCGCCGCGGGCCGCGCCCACCTCCTCCAGGAACGCGTTCAGGGCCAGCGGCTCCCGCTGGAGCGCGCGCAGCACGTCGAGGGCCTGGACGTTCCCCGAGCCCTCCCAGATCGAGTTCAGCGGCGCCTCGCGCAGCAGCCTCGGCATGCCCGAGTCCTCCACGTAGCCGTTGCCGCCCAGGCACTCCAGGGCCTCCGCGGCCAGGGGCGCGGACCGCTTGGTCACCCAGTACTTGGCCGCGGGCACCGCGATCCGCAGGAACGCCTGCTCGCGCTCGCTCCCGTCGTCGTACGCGGCCGCGAGCCGCAGCGCGAGCGTCGTCGCCGCCTCCGACTCCAGGGCCAGGTCCGCGAGCACGTTGCGCATGAGCGGCTTGTCGACGAGCTTGCCGCCGAACGCCTCCCGGTACGTGGCGTGGTGCACGGCCTGCGCCACGGCCTGGCGCATCAGCGCCGCCGAGCCGATCACGCAGTCGAGCCGGGTGGCCGCCACCATTTCGATGATGGTGCGCACCCCGCGCCCCTCGTCCCCGACCCGCCGCGCCCACGTCCCGTCGAACTCGACCTCGCTGGAGGCGTTGGAGCGGTTTCCGAGTTTGTTCTTCAAACGCTGGATCGCGAACGCGTTCCGCGAGCCGTCGGCCAGGACCCGGGGCACGAGAAAACACGTGAGCCCGGCCTCCGCTTGCGCGAGCACCAGGAATCCGTCGGACATGGGAGCGGAACAGAACCACTTGTGTCCGACGACCGTGTACGTCCCTTCTTCGGAAAGCGCTGTCGCGCGCGTCGTATTCGCGCGTACGTCACTTCCGCCCTGCTTCTCCGTCATTCCCATGCCGAAGAGCGCGCCCGCCTTCTGCGCGGCGGGCCGCAGCCCGTCGTCGTACACGGTGGACGTCAGGAGCGGCTCCCACTCGGCGGCGAGGGCCGGGTCGGTGCGCAGCGCGGGGACCGCCGCGTGCGTCATCGACACCGGGCACCCGTGCCCGGCCTCCACCTGCGTCCACACCAGGAACGCGGCCGCGCGCCGCACGTGCCCGCCGGGCCTGGTCCAGGCCGAGGTGAGGCCCGCCGAGACGGCCTTGCCGAGCAGCCGGTGCCACGCCGGGTGGAAGGTGACCTCGTCGACACGGTTCCCGTAACGGTCGTGCGTGTGCAGAACGGGCGGATTCTCGTTGGCGAGCGTCCCCCACTCCTGTGCCTGCGCGGAGCCCGCGGTGCGGCCGAGCAACGACAGCTCCGCGCGGGCGTCGTCGAGGAGCGACGGATCGAGATGACGTTCGACGCCTTCGGCCAGGGCCCGGTCGCACGTGAAGACGTCGTATCCCACCAGGGGCGGAGCCTGGTTGGTCACTGTGTGGGTGGTGGCTGCCATGCCGCTACGGTAAGGAGGTGCACCAGGCAAAAGAAACACCCGGGCGGCCACCGGGCCGCTGGAACCGGGCCCGCGCTCTTTACCGCGACGTCTCCAAGCGCAGGACCGCCTGGCTGCTGCTGAAGGACACCGTCAACTCCTGCATCGAGTACCGCGTCCTGGGGCTCGCGGCGGAGGCGGCGTTCTTCACGTTGCTGTCCGTGCCCCCGCTGCTCCTCAGCCTCATCGGCTTCCTCGCCTACGTGGACCGCTGGACCGGCGCCGACACCATCGAGAGCGTCGAGAACAACATCCTGGAGGCGTCCCGGACGATCCTGTCCGAGAAAGGCGTGCGTGAGATCGCCCAGCCGATCCTCGAGGACGTCATCAAGGTCGGCCGCCCGGACGTCGTCTCCATAGGGTTCCTCTTCGCCCTGTGGTCGGGATCCCGCGCCGTCAACGTCTTCATCGACACCATCACCGTCATGTACGGGCTCGACGGCGCCCGCGGCATCGTCAAGACCCGGCTGCTGGCCTTCGGGCTCTTCCTCGTCGCGCTGGTCATCGGCTCGGTGGCGCTGCCGCTGATGGTGGCGGGCCCGGACGCGGTGGTGAAGCTGGTGCCGGGCTCGACGACGGTCGTGCAGATCCTGTACTGGCCCGTGGTGATCCTGCTCTCCGTCGTCTTCCTGACCACGCTCTACCACGTGTCGGTCCCGGTGCGCTCGCCGTGGGCGGAGGACATGCCGGGCGCGCTCATCGCCCTCGGCATGTGGGTGCTCGGCAGCTTCCTGCTGCGCATCTACCTGACGAGCACGGTGGAGGGCCCCACCATCTACGGCTCCCTCGCGGCGCCGGTCGCCGTCCTGCTGTGGATCGGCGTGTCCGCCTTCGCCGTCCTCGTCGGCGCCGCCGTCAACGCGGCGATCGACCGCGTCTGGCCGTCGCTCCAGACCGCGGCGGCGCGGGCCGCGCAGGACCGGGTGAAGGAGGCCAAGGCGGCCGAACTCATCGCGCGGGCCGCCGCCGCGCGGGCCGAGGAGGACCCCGACGATCTCGACATGCCCTCGGAGTTCCCCGAGCGCTGGTCCCGCTTCCTGCCGCCGGACGACGTCTCGGGCCGCCTGAGGGCCCACCACGCCAAGCGGGACGACACGCCCGACCAATGACCGGGGCGGGGGCCTCAGAGGCGGGCGTCACGCTTTCCAGGCGCCGTCGTCCGCCGCCTCGCGTACGTACGCGGAGAATTCACGGGGCGCCCGCCCGAGCACCTCGCGCACACCCTCCGAAACGTGCGCGTTGCGCCCGTCCAGATTCGTCTCGAAAAGCTCGACCAGGAATTCCACTTCGCTTTCCGGAACTCCGAACTCGGCGAGCGCGGCACCATATTCCCGCGCCCCCACCGGCACGTACCCGAGCGTCCGCCCGGTCGCCGCCGAGATCTCCCCCACCGCGTCCCGGAAGGAGAGCAGCCGTGCCCCGCTCACCTCGACGATCCGCCCGGCGTACCGCTCCCCGGCGGTGAGCACCGCGACCACCACGTCCGCGATGTCCCGTACGTCGACGAACGGTTCGAGGACCTCCCCCGCGGGGAAGACCAGCTCCCCGGCCCGCAGCCCGTCGACGAGCGGGCCCTCGCTGAAGTTCTGCGCGAACCAGCTGGCGCGTACGACCGTCCATCGGGCCACCCCGGACTCCGCGAGCGACCGCTCCGTGGCGTGCGCCTGCTCCTCGCCGCGCGCGGAGAGCAGGACCAGGTGCCGTACGCCGAGGTCCGCGGCCCGCCGGGCGAGCGCGCCCACGGCGTCCGCGGCGCCAGGCGCGCCGACGTCCGGCAGGTAGGTGAGGTAGGCCGCGTCGGCGCCGCGCAGAGCGTCGTCCCAAGTAGAGCGTTCGTTCCAGTCGAAGGGGACCTCTCCGGAGCGGGAGGCGGCCCGCACGGTGAGACCCGCCTCCCGCGCGGCCCGCGCGACCCGGCTCCCGGTGCGCCCGGTGGCCCCGGTCACGAGGACCGTCAGGGCGGAGCCGGTGGCCGGGTCGTCCGTCGTGTGCTGCGAGTTCGTCGTCATGCCCCCAGTCAACTGCCGCCCGCGCCGAGCGGACATCCGCAAGGAACTCACCCCCATACGCGTGCGTCTACGCTGCCCCCATGGACGTACTCGCAGGCTTGTTGGAGGGCCCGCGCGCACGGGGGGCCTTCATGATCAGGGCGTGCTTCGAGCCGCCGTGGGCCGTGCGCATCGCGGACGAGGCGCCGGTGTCGGTCATGATCATGGTGCGCGGCGACGCCTGGATCGTCCCCGAAGGACCGGCGGGGCCGGCGGGACCGGCAGGACCGGCGGGCCAGGGCGGAGGCCCGGCCCTCCCGCAACTCATCCGCCCCGGCGACGTGGCCATCGCGCGCGGCCCCGACCACTACCTCGTCGCCGGCGAGCGGGACACCCGGCCGTTCGCGGAGATCCGGCCCGGCCAGGCCTGCACGCCCCTCAACGGCGCGCCGGACGGCCACTACACGCGCTTCGGGACGCGCGAGTGGGGGCAGCCCGGCGGCCCGGTCCAGATGCTGATCGGCACGTACCAGATGCAGGGCGAGATCACCGCGCGGCTCCTGGACGCGCTGCCGCCGCTGCTCGTCCTGCCGACCGAGGTGTGGGACTGCCCGCTCACGCCGTTCCTCGCCGAGGAGATCGGCAAGGACGAGCCGGGCCAGGAAGTGGTCCTCGACCGCCTGCTCGACCTGTTGCTCATCGCGGCCCTCCGCGCCTGGTTCTCCCGCCCGGAGGCGGCGGCCCCCGCCTGGTACCGGGCCCTCGGCGACCCGGTGGTCGGCCCCGTCCTGCGCCTGCTCCAGGACGAGCCCGCGCACGCCTGGACGGTGGCCTCGCTCGCCGCGAAGGCGGGCGTGTCCCGGGCCGCGCTCGCCCGCCGCTTCACCGGCCTGGTGGGCGAGCCCCCGATGACGTACCTGACGGGCTGGCGGCTCGCGCTCGCCGCGGACCTGCTGCGCGACAGCGAGCAGACGATCGCGGCGATCGCCCGCAAGGTCGGCTACGGCAGCGCGTTCGCGCTGTCCAGCGCCTTCAAGCGGGTGTACGGCGTCAGCCCGCAGGAGCACCGCACGGGCGCGGCGTAGCCTGGAGGCCATGACCGCGGGGGAGCGAGGCGAGGGCGCCGCCGGGTACGCCGAGCGGCCTTCACCGCTGCTGCCCGGCGCCGTCGTGTGGACCAAGGCCCCGGGCCCCGAGGGCGGCGGCCCCGCCGTCCTGCCCGACGGGTGCATGGACCTGCTGTGGACCGAGGGCAGGCTGTTCGTCGCGGGACCGGACACGCGCGCCCACGCGCCCGGCGCCACGGCCCCCAGGCGGTACGCGGGCATCCGCTTCGCCCCGGGCACGGCCCCCGCACTCCTCGGCGTCCCCGCGCACGAACTGCGGGACCTGCGCGTGGACCTCGCAGAGCTGTGGAGCGGCGCCGAGGTCCGCCGCCTGACCGCGCGCGTGGACGCCGCCGCCGACCCGCTGCTCGCCCTGGAGCGCGTCGCGTACGAGCGCGCGGCCCGGGGCCCCGCGCCCGACCCGCTGCTCGCCCGCGTCGTGGCGCACCTGAACGCGGGCCACGGGGTCGCCGACACGGCCGCCGCCGTCGGGCTCGGCGCCCGGCAGCTGCACCGCCGCGCGCTGCCCGCCTTCGGCTACGGCCCCAAGACGCTGGCCCGCGTACTGCGCCTCCAGCGGGCACTCGCGCTGGCCCGCTCCGGCCTCGGCCAGGCCGGGACGGCCGCCGCAGCGGGCTACGCGGACCAGGCCCATCTGGCCCGCGACGTCAAGGAGTTGACGGGGAGCCCGCTGGGTCCGCTCCTGCGCGCCGAGGGGTAGCGCCCCGAAGGGGCGCGGGGCTCTGCTGCTGTGCGGCTCCGCCGCGCGGGCGCGCCCAGCCACGACGAACGCGCGGGTCACGCGAACAGATCAACCCCGTTCCCGTCCGGGTCGAGCACCACCGCGTACCTCTGGCCCCACGGCGCGTCGAACGGCTTCAGCTCCGAGCGGTACCCGGCGCCCACCACCTCCTCGTACACCGCGTCCACCCCCTCGGACGTACCGCAGTGGAAGGCCAGTCCGAGCCGTCCGGAATCGGCGGGAGGCCGCCAGCCGGGGTGGAAGGACCGGATGGTGTCCTCCGTGTCGAAGGCCACCCGCAGACCGCCCGGCAAGGTGGTCTCCACGTGCGGCGACTCCTCGGAGCCGGCCTCGAAGACGAGGCCGAGGCGGCGGTAGAAGGCGAGCGAGGCCGCCATGTCGGAGGTGACGACGCCGATCAGATCGAGCCGGGGCGTGACCTGGGGTGTGTTGCTTTCGCTGTTCATGCCGGGAGCGTAGGCGGCGCCCCCGCGCGCGGTCTTGAAGGAAACGGACACCACGGTCGGTCCTCTCTCAGCGGCCCGGTCCGGCCACCGAGAAAGTGAGGGCGAACTCTGCGAACGCCGCCCGCAGTTCGTACTGCGGCAGCACACCGGGGCCGCACGACTGGGAGCCGATGCCGCGCTGCCCGTGGTCCAGGTGCACCCACAGCGTGTCGCCCGGCACGAGGTCGGTGCGGTGCGTGGCGGCGTCCAGTTCCTCGGTGCTCCACGGGCGCGCCGTGAACCAGAACGCCGGATCGCCCACGATCCGCAGCCCCGGCCCGTCGAAGCCCGGGCGCAGCTCCGCCCAGCGCACGTCCGCGCGGGCCCCGTTCTCCTGCGGCCGCAGGTACGGCGTCTGCATCTGCTCCACCCACGACGACCACCGCCCCATCCGGGCGGCCGTGCGCGTGTCCGGGTACGCCTCGTCCGCGCTGCCGAACCAGTCCGCGCGGCGGTACGCCGCGGGCAGCCCGAGCCGCACGCCGAGCCGGGGCAGCGGCACCTCCCAGTCGCCCTCCGGCGTCACCGACACGGCCAGGCGCAGGGCCGCGCCGTCGGACGTCCAGCGGTAGACGGTGCGCAGCGCCAGGTCACGGGCGGCGGGCGCCACCCGGGTGCGCACGGTCAGCGCGTCCCCGTCCACCTCCAGGCCGTCGAGCCGGTGCCGCATGCGGTGCAGGCCGAGCGCGCGCCACAGCGGGCCGTAGCGGGTGTCGGGCTGCCAGGGCGCGCCGTCGTCGTTGTCGGTGGGGGCCCGCCACACGTCCAGGCGGGGCGCGGACATCAGCGTGAGGTCGCCGATGCCGCGCAGCTCGCCGGTGCGGACGTCGAAGCGGCCGGGCCCGAGCGTCAGGTCGTAACCGCGGCGGCGCGGCCGCTCACCCGTGGCGACAGGCACGGGCGGGCGCGCGGTGACGGGGAAGTCGGCGAACGCCACCGCGTGGTCCAGGGCCGTCCAGTTGGTCTCCTCGCAGACCAGGGCCGACAGGTGCAGCCAGGTCTCGGCGTCCCGCGCCGTGGCGGGCGGTTCGGGCAGCTTCAGCTCGACACTCTCGCCGGGCCCGAGGTCGGGCGGCACGTCCAGGGGCCCGGAGACCGACAGGGCGTCGCGGGCGGGCGTACCGTCGAAGCCGTCGGAGTGGTACGTCCACTCGAACGACAGCTCCGAGAGATCGGCGAAGTCGTACAGGTTGGTCACCCGGACCGTGCGGGCGTCCGCGTCGTAGGCGAACCGCACCGGCTGGATCACCCGCTTGTACTCGGTCAGGCCCGGCGACGGCCTGCGGTCCGGGAAGCACAGGCCGTCGCAGACGAAGTTCCCGTCGTGCAGCTCCTCGCCGAAGTCACCGCCGTACGCGTAGCCGAGCGCCGGGTGCTTCAGGCCGTGGTCGGCCCACTCCCACACGAAACCGCCCTGAAGCCGCTCGTACGTCTCGAAGAGGCGCTGGTAGTCGCTCAGGCCGCCGGGGCCGTTGCCCATCGCGTGCGCGTACTCGCACAGGATGAAGGGCAGCGCGCGGCGCGCCTCGGGGCCGCCGTCCTCGCGGCGGCCGATCCGCTCGACCTCGGCGTGGTCGGCGTACATGCGCGAGTACATGTCGGTGTCCGCGCACGACGGGTCGCCCTCGTAGTGCAGGAGCCGCCCCGGGTCGCGGGCGCGGATCCACTCGGCCATGGCGGTCAGGCCGCGGCCGGTGCCGCACTCGTTGCCGAGCGACCAGATGACGACCGAGGGGTGGTTCTTGTCCCGCTCGACGGTGCGGGCCGCGCGGTCGAGGAGCGCCGGGGTCCAGCGGTCGTCGTCGACCGGGTTGCCGCGCCACTGCCGCGTCGTGAAGCCGTGCGTCTCCAGGTCGCACTCGTCGATGACCCACAGGCCCAGCTCGTCGCACAGATCCAGAAAGGCCGGGTGCGGCGGGTAGTGGGCGGTGCGGACCGCGTTGATGTTGTGCTGCTTCATCAGCCGGACGTCGGCGCGCATGGTGTCGAGGTCGACCGCGCGGCCGGTCTCCGGGTGGAACTCGTGCCGGTTCACGCCGCGGAACAGGACCGGGCGTCCGTTGACGGTGATCAGCCCGTCCGTGAGGGCGACCGTACGGAACCCGATGCGCAGCGGCACCCGTTCCCCGGGCGTGGTGAGGACCCCGTCGTACAGGCGTGGCCGCTCCGCCGACCACGGCTGTACGGCCACCGTCACGCTCTCGCCCGTGGCGATGTCGATGCCCAGCTCCGGCACGGTCACGCGCCCCGCCACGTCGGACTCCACGCGGAGCGTGCCCGTCCCGTCGCGATGGTCGTACGACGCGTGCGTGAAGTGGTCGCGCACGGCGCCCTCGGGCCGGTGCAGCAGCGTCACGTCCCGGAAGACGCCCGGCAGCCACCACTGGTCCTGGTCCTCCAGGTACGACCCCGACGACCACTGGTGCACCCGCACCGCGAGCACGTTGTCGCGGGGCCGCAGCAGGGCGCCCACCGCGAACTCGTGCGGAAGGCGGGACCCCTTGAACTCGCCCAGGAGCGAGCCGTTGAGCCACACCCGGGCGCAGGACTCGACCCCGTCGAACCGCAGCGTCACCTCGCCGCCTGCGGGCCAGTCGCCGGGCAGGTCGAAGCAGCGCAGGTGGTCACCCGTCGGATTCTCGGTCGGCACCCGTGGCGGGTCCACGGGGAACGGATACAGCTGATTGGTGTAGATCGGCGTGCCGTGGCCCTGCAACACCCAGTGCCCGGGCACCACGACCTCGTCCCAGGCCGCCGCGTCGAACCCGTCGGCGGCGAACGACTCGTCCTCGACAGCGGCCCCGGGCGACAGGCGGAACCGCCAGCTTCCGTTCAGCGAGAGCACGGCGGCGTCCGACCCCGCGTACCACGCACGGGGCGGCAGACCGCCGGAACCGGGGGACACGTCCTCGTGGTAAGGGAGCTCCATGGCTCCATCAGAACGCGCCGAGCCGGGCCTACTCAATCATTTCGCCCCGGGCGTTGTTGGATTTCTGCCGGGCCGCTTGGACGGGCCAAGGGGCGGTGACGGGTGGGTGGCGTGGTGGGGGCGGAGGGGTGGCGGGCGCGTGGCGGCCAGGGGGCGGCGCGGCTGCTGACCGACCGGCGGCGCTGGCCGCGATCACCACGGCCCCGGCGCGGCACGAGGAAGGTCCCGTCCGGGCTGCCTGGTGGTTGCTCGATGCACGGAAAGGCCGTTGGCTGGTTTCCTGTTTCCTCTTCTCATTGGAAACAGGAAACACCTTACATCTCGGCCGCTTCTGCGGCATGCTGCTTTCGCACATGGGCCCCGGCTTCCGTGTCACCGAGTCCTTCCTCGTGCGCGGGGTCGAAATTTCCATGCAGCATCATAGAGTTCTTGCCGAGGCGATCTTCGATGTGCTCAGTCGCACTGGTCAAGTCGATTCGGTCGCTGCCGGCGCATCTCGATGTGGAGGTATATGGCCCGTGAAGGAAGAAGCTCGTGCCTTTGGTAGTGAACTCCGCAAGAGGCGGGGTGAGCAGGGGTTGGGACTGAACGAGTTCTCCCGTCTGATCTCCTACAGCAGGGGTCATCTCAGCAAGGTGGAGAGGGAAGAGGCGGTGGCGAGTCGACCTTTCGCCGAGGCGTGCGACGACGCGTTGCGGGCGAATGGCGAACTGCTGGCCCTCATGGAAAGAGAAAGAGAGAAGAGAATGAGGGGAAATAGCGCACAGGGCCTTGTCGGGATACCTGCTTCGCCCGCTCGCTTCGTCGGGCGCTCCGAGGAACTCGCTCGCCTTGCCGACTACCTAACCGATGAAAACACGGGCGGTGTATGCGTGCTCAGTGGCATGGCCGGAGTGGGCAAGACAGCCTTGGCGCTGCGAGCGTCCCGGAGCGCGGTGTCCTCCTTTTCCGACGGATGCTTCTACCTGGACTTCGAGGAAGAATCGTCAGGCGGCATGCGGGACGTCCTCGACTCTTTGCTCAGGCTGCTCGGAGTCCCCGGAGAGCAGCTGCCCTCCCGGCCGGACGCACTGGCCAATCTCTGGCGCAGCCGCATCCGCGGCAAGCGCCTGTTGCTGGTCCTCGACAACGTCCGCAGCGCGGCGGACATCACTCCGCTGCTCTCGGACGAGCCCGGCTGCAAGTTCGTCGTCACCAGCCGGAAGCGCCTGGGGTCCCTCGACGTCGCGGTGCACTTGCCCGTCGGGCTCCTGAGCGGCACCGAGGCCGGACGGCTGTTCCGTGCGCTCGGCGGTGAACGAGCGGAGAGCGCTGAGGACCACACGGTCCGCGCTGTCATCGAACACTGTGGCCGGCTGCCGCTGGCTCTGCGCATTGCAGCCGCCCGCTTCCGCAGCACTCCGATGTGGACGCTGCCGGAGTTCGACGAAATGCTGTCCCACGAAGCCCATCGCCTCGAACTCCTCGACGACGGGGATCGCAGTGTCATCGCCACCCTCACAGTGTGCTGCAACGGGCTGACCGCAGAGCAACGCCGCATGCTCGCGCTCCTGACGTTGCATCCAGGAGCGAGCGCAGACGTGCGCGGTGTCGTCGCGCTGACGGGCCTGTCGCCGACGCGTGCCGCTGTGCTGATGGACGGCCTCGCGGACATGCATCTGGTGGCGTACGAGCCGTCCGGCCGCATCGCGACACACGATCTCGTGCGGCAGTTCGGCCGGCACGTCCTCCTACCGGAGGTGACGACGGAAGAGCGGCACGATGCCGTCCAGCGCCTGCTTGTCCACGGGCTCCGCTTCGCCGTTGCTGCCGACAAGCTGCTCACCCCACAGCGGTATCGACCGCCGGTCCTTCTCGACGACTTCCCCGCGCAAGTGGCTCCGTTCGACGACCGGCAGGCAGCCGTCTCGTGGCTCGAGGCGGAGTGGAGGTCCCTCGTGGCGCTGTGCCGCACGGCCGCTGCACACGGCCTGCATTCCCTGTGCTGGCAATTGGCCTTCGCTCTAAGGGAGTTCTTCTTCCTGGCGAAGTTGTGGGGCCCGTGGATCGAGACGCATCGGACGGCGGTCGAATCCGCCAGGGCGGCGGGCACCCGGGCATGGCTCGCCATCAGCCTGGGCAACCTCGGTGTCGCTCATGCGGACCGGGGCGATCTGACCGTCGCCGTCGACTGCTACCAGCAGGCCTTGGCCCTGTACCGGCAGCTGGGCGACGAGCACGGTGTGGTCAACACCATCTCCAACTTGGCTTGGGCCGAGATGTATTTGGGGGAGTACGGCAAGTCCCTCGATGGCCTGCGTACGGCCCTGGCGCACTACCAGCTGCTGGGGAACAAGCGCAACGCGGCGATCGCGCTCCGCGGCATCGCCTTGCTGGAAGCGGAGTTCGAACTCTTCACCGCCGCGGTCGAGCATGCTCAGGAGGCGCGTCGGGAGTTCCACGACCTCGGACTCGAACTGGACGTCGTGATGTCGGTGAACTGCGAGGCGTGGGCCCAATTCCGATCGGGTGACCATCAAGCCGCCGGTGCCACGTACGAGAAGGCCCTGACGTTGGCCAGGAGCTGCGGCAGCCGCTACGAACGAGCGCGTGCCCTGACGGGCCTCGGCAACATCCACCAGGCGTCGGGCAACCGTCAGGGGGCGCTGGAGCTCTGGACCCAGGCCGATACCTGGTACGGCGGACTCGAACCCGTGATGCTCGGAGAAGCGCGTGTCCGGCTGGCCTCCTGACGCGGTAACCGCGTTCCCAGGGGCACACCCGGAGCAGCTGGCGGCAGCGGTGCTGGCAGGGCTCAAGGGCCTCCGCAAGGGCTTCGGCATCGACGACGCCGGTGCGCCGGCCCGCGCCGGCCATGCCCTGCGCCACATCGCCGGAGCCGCGGACGGCGATGGTCCGGTGGCGCAGCGGGCCAAGCTCCGGGCGTGCCTCCTGGCGTTGATCGCCAGGTTGCCACCGGACACGGGTGCCCTCGCCGGTGCGGCCCTGGGCCTGGACGGTCCCGGAAGCGAGCGGTTCGGGCAGCGGCTCGGGCGCATCGCGGCCCGGCTCGACCGCGAACCGCGAACCGCCCGTCGCTATGTGGACGCGGCCCTCGGGTGCCTGGCGGAGGCGGCTGTGGTGACTGCTCCGCAGTACGCGTCCCGGCCCCGTGGGCGCCTACCAGGAGGCAGTCGGCCACACTGCGCAGGTCCACGGGCCCCCTTGCGCATCGCCGGACGCCTTCCCTGCGCCCGGCCTACTGTCCACCACGCGTCAGCAGTCCGAGAGCGGGAAGGGCCCCCGGAGGCCGCCCTAGTGGGCATCCTCCAGGGCGGTCGCCGCGGCGGCGAGCACCACGCGGTTGACCTCGCCGTCACCGCCGGCGCAGTCGAGGACGAGGGCGGGGTCGGCCGCGACGATATCCGCGGGCGAGGCGAGCCCGGACCGGGCAAGAGCCAGGTACACGGGCCGGAGGAGCGGGGCCTTCGCGTGCCAGGCGATCGGCGCCAGGCCCTCAGGGATGCCGAGTTCGAGCTGGACGGGGAACGTGTCGGGCAGGCTGCCCAGGTCCGCAGCCGGGTGGACGTGGAAGGTGATCTCGATGACCGTCGCCATCACGTCGGCGGCCCGCTGCACGGCGTGCCTGACCGGGCCGGGGAACCCCGGCCGCGTCTTCTTCTGCGGGTCGCTCATCGCGCGCTCGACGTCGGCGAGTGCGACGCCGTCGGCCCACATCAGGCAGGCGATGCTCCGCCGCGCGCGGCCGATGCCGACGCCGCTCCTGCGCGGTGTGCTCAGGAGATGGGCGAGCACGGGTTCGGCGGCACCGCGGTCCCTGAGCTTTGCGGCAAGGCGAGCGTGCTCCTGGTACACAGCACGGGGCGGCCAGTTGAACCGGATGTCGTCCAGCTCGGAGGTCAGCTGTGCGGCGCATACCAGCGTGGCGCGGTTGATCAGGTCGGCCGGCACGGCACCCAGCGCCGCGGCCACTGCTGCGACGGAATCGACGCCCAGGCCACTGCGGACCGCGAGCTCGCCCAGGTCCGTCAGTGCGACGGAGCGCAGCAACTCGTCCTGTCCGTGCGACGTTTCCCGCAGGAAGCCGGTGGCGACAAGTTCGCGCACCATGCGCCGGACGTCTGCCTCAGGGAAAGGCTCCGGCCAGCTGTTCACCCTGGCCTGGTGCGCGGCGAACGTGGCGGCCAGGAACCGTTCGACGTCCGGCCCCGAGCGGCGGCGGACGAGCGCCGCGGGCTCGGCGAGCGCCGAGAGGACCACGGCCCGCACATCGGTGGAGGGAGTGAGCATCGCAGACCGCACGTCCTCGGGCTCCCCCTGAACGTACCGCTGCCACTTCTGATCGGCATCGGCGGCGCCCCGGGTCAGGATGATGGCGCGTCCGCGCTGCCGGTCCTTCCCCGGGGCGAGTCGCCCGGCGCGGCCCGCCATGTTCTTGTACTCCGAGACGGAGTACGGCCGACTGTCCGGCGGGGGGTGCTCCAACTCGTCGACGACGACGGAGCCCGCAGGCAGGTTGACGCCCTGAGCCAGCGTCGACGTGGCGACGAGCACCCGTACCTGGCTCTCCGAGTCGGCGAAGGACTGCTCCAGCAGGCGGCGCTCCTCGGCTGTCAGGTCCGCGATGTGGAAGGCCACCCCGCCCGCCAGAGAGGTGTACAGCAGCTCCGTCGCCCGGCCACCGTCGCTGCCGGCCAGGGCCTCCAGCGCCGCATCGGCGGCGGGCAGGCCGAGGGTGCGGGACAGGTCACGGGCAAGGGTTCGGGCCTCCCTGCGCGTGGACCGGAAGACGATGACCTGTTGCCCCATGCCGACCAGCTTGCTCACCAGGCGTATCACCAGCCGGTCGGCCGTGGCGGTCTCCGCGGTGTCTGTGCTCCGGGCGGGCTCCAGGAGCTGCTCGACCGCCTCGTTGCCCTGTTGGTCCCGGTACCGGTAGCGGCCGTCCGGACCCATGACGCCTTCGAGGAGTGGGGCGTTGCGGCGCGTGGTTGTGATGAGGTTGGCCCGCAGCCAGCGGGCGAACTCATCTGGCTTCCCGAGGACGGCGGACAGCCCGACGAGCTGCGGCGTGTCAATGATGCCGTCGCGCACCCGCAGCCAGGTGAGCAGGGTCTCCAGCAGCGGACCACGCTCGGGCAGCATGAGGGACTGGATCTCGTCGAGCACCAGGACCCCCGCGCTCAGCAGGTCCGGGCGTTTGGGCAAGAGCCCGATGAATTTCTCGTAGGTCAGCACGGCGAGTTCGAAGTCACCGCTGATCAAATCGGGCATCTGGTCCCGCAGTTCACCCGTGGCTCGGATCACTCTGAAACCGAGCGGCCCGTAGAGATCCCGGAACTTTTCGTACTGCTCGTTGACCAGCGCACGTGTGGGGAGCAGAAAAACCGCCTTCTTCCCCTGGGCCACGGCGCGCATGGCACCCAATTCGCCCACCATCGTTTTCCCCGTCGACGTCGGCGAGCTGACAAGGACGTTCATGCCTTCCAGGAGAGCGCCTTGGTTGATGGCGTCAATCTGCAGTTGGTTAAGCTTTTTGATCCGGCCGTTGCCCCAGGCCTCCACCACGGGAGCGGGAATGTTGTAGGCCGTGAGTGAGGAGAGTTGCGCGGTGACAGGATCCGGCCGATGAGCGTCCGCTGTGTCGTGGTAGCGCTCACCCTTGGTGAAGACGTTGAACGAAATGTTCGAGATGCTGCCGCCCAGGACGGGCTCCTGTGTGACCTGGGTCCGTCCATTCCGGTGGGCACTGACACTCATGGAAACGTAATGAGCCAACTTGAGGATATAGATCCTGCCACCGTCGGCGACGCCGGGAGCGCCGAGCAGGCCCTGGATCAGATAGTGGCTGAGCAGGCCGTGACGGAACTTCTGCTCCTCGAAGGCCTCCTGATCCCGGCCGGAGGCGGCGATGACGACGTGTCCGGCCTTGCGCAGCTCGTCTATCCTCCGCATCGCCGAGACCGAGCCGTCGCGGCTCGTACAGGTGTCCTGGGGCACGTGCAGGACCTTGTCCGCAGCGTGCCCGGAGAAGCAGCAGTCGAGTACCAGAAGCAGGGAGCTCGCCCGGATTCCGCGGGTCAGTTCGGTGAAGTCGTCAAGTGAAAAAGAGGTTTCGGAGAGGCGGTCTGCTGCGGTGTCGCAGGTGGCCAGGGCGCCGCCAGGAATGCCGTGCCCGGAAAAGGAGATCACGACGAAGTCCGCGTCCGTGCTGGTTTCGGCCAGGTGACGCATTTCCGCGACGAATCGCTCCTTGGTGGCCTCGCCGTTGAGGAGGAGCGTCGCTCGCCCGTCGAGGTTGTCGCTGAACAGAGCGTGCAACACGATGGCATCGCGCTGCGCGTATCGCAAACGATTGAAAGGGGTCTCGTAATGATCGATGCCGACGAAAAGCCCGTGAAACGTCATCCCGATTCCTAAGATCGCTCGATGTCGGGGCATTCTTTTGCGGCCCGTAAGGGGCAGAGTGGACAGCATGGTACGCCAGTCCGTTGCGGTGAGTCGGCGATTCTCCAGAACTCGGTTCGGGCGCGGATCAGAATCAAAAGAGGGGCATGACATTGGGTAGTTCGCGTGGAGTTGACGACGTGCCCGGTGAAGGGGTTCACGTCCACGTACGTGTCCGTCCTGCTGACATTCGGCAGAACGAGAAGCGGTGCCCGCAGGGGCTGGCGCTGAAGATACGCCCTGTTGATTCCAGGTCGCCTCGTGCCGCCGCGGGCGTCCGCACCTTGACCGGATGGTCGCTGGGTCCGCTGCACGACGTCGTCGACCGCATCGAGTTCGGTCAACTGCCTCTGGTGGAAGCCCTGGCCGGGCGACTGGCCGACACCCGGCGTCCCGTCCATGACGCGCTCGCCCGGTGGACTGAGCACGCCGTCCGGAGCTACTTCACCGCCGTTGCGAAGATTCCGTCCCTGCCCGGAGTGCCGCTCGACGAACCGCTCGAACCCGTGTCCCGCATGTGGGCCCGCCAGCGGGGACCGCTGAAGCCCGGTCACCCCGACGTGTACGAGGAAGTGGTGGGTGACCGCAGGTACGCCGGCCACGGCGTCCGTGAACTCCGCTTCGTACGCACGGGGTCGGTGGCGGAGCGTCCGGGAAGAGAACCGGACCGGCCCCGGGACGCGGCGGAGATCGCGGTTGCCGTGGGCGTCCTGGCCGGTGGGAGGCCTGTGCTGAGCTCCAAGTGGGAGCGGAAACCGCTGCGGCTCGGGCAGTTCGAGCCGGCCCGTTTGGTTCGCCTCGTGGAGATCGGCTGCGCCGACGCCTCGTACCGCGTGCTCTTCGAAGGCACCCCCGAGGAGGCGTTCGCCCGGTACGACACGAGCGTCGAGGACCGCATCGACGCAGTGATCGCGGGCGGCACGTACCGACCCGGGCAGGACTGCGGCAGGTGTGCCGCCGTGGCCGACTGCCCCGAGGTCCCGTCCCGGCCCGGACTCCTCGGTGTCGCCCACGCGGGGCTGCCGCGCCGCTCCTGGTCGATGACGACCGGACGCACGCACCGCACGTGTCCGGCCCGAGCCCACCTGGAGGACCTGTTCCTGCCGCGGGGCGGCTCGATCGAGAACACCGAAGCGGTGGTGCGCGGCCAGGCCGTCCACGCGTGGATCGAGCGTCTGCACCGCCGCACCCCGCAGCGGGCCTGCGCTCCCGACGACATCCCGACCTCACACGAGGCGTGGCAGTGCGGCAGGTGGGCGGTGACCGGCCTGCAAGCCCGGCTCGGCATCCAGATGATCGGCGACCACGCCCTCGTCTGCCCGTTGCGGGACCGGCCGGACGGTGCCGAGGCCCACCCGGAGCGTTCCGTCGTGGTGTACGACCCCGAGGCCGACATCGTCGTCATCGCCAAGGCGGACCTGCTCTACCGCGTGGCCGACCGCTGGACGCTGCGCGAGACGAAGACGGTCAGGACGCTGAGCGAGGGGGATCTGCTGGAGCGGTACCCGCAGTTGGCCCTCGCCGTGCGGCTCGCCGGCGCGGGTGTGCTGCCGGGTGTGGAGCACTGCCGGGTCGAGCTGGAGCGGCTCACCGGCAGCGGTCCGGTCGTGACCGAACTCGATGTCACCGCACCGGACGTGGCCGCCCGGGCCCAACGGGTCCTCGAGGAGTACGTCTCGCCGTGGTACGCCGATGCCCACCATCCGCCGAAGCCGGGCAAGGCCTGCGACGACTGTCCATTCACTCGGTGGTGCCCGGCTGCCAAGGAGACGAAGGAAGTGAAGAAGGAGGCAGGCGCATGACAGAGTGGCTGGCCGGGCCGCGGGACGATCCGGGCGAGCGCGCTCACCGCGTGGTGGCCGCCGCCCTGCGCGCCGCCTACGCGTGGACGGTTCGGCAGCAGCGGCACGACGCCCTGCGCGAGGTGGCGCGGATGACCGGCGTTGTCATGGAGGCCCACGGGCCCGGTTCCGGGCCGACGACTCCGCTCGGCCTCGTCGCCAGCTTGCGCGGGGGGCTCGGCGGGCTCCCGGCGGTCGCTGCGGGCGCGGACGAGGACATCGCGCAGGCCGTGCTCCTCGACGGAGAGGACAGGCTCACGGCGGACGCGTACGACCTGGCGTGCGAGTACGCGCTGCCGGTCGGTGGTCTGCCCGAGTCCGAGCAGTGGTTGCCGACCTGGACCTGGATGCGGGCCGAGGACATCCGGCGCCGGACCTTCGCCGAACTCATCAAGGGCGACGGCCAGGAGAGCTACGTGGCCTCGCGGCAGTTCCTCGTGGAGCACCCGGCGGGTTCCCTGGCCGAACTGCGCGACCGGATCAGTGAGACCGGGGCGCGGCCCCCGCGCCACGGGTACACCGGCATCCCCGCCGACCAGCTGTACCACGCACCGGGTGGGGAGCAGTGGTGGTGGCCCTGTGCCGTCTGCAAGTGGCCGATGAGTGTGACGGGCCCGACCGTGCGCTGTCGGTACCGTCCGCACGCCGCGGTGTACCAGCTGGCCAGGGGCAGGAAGCCGGCCTTCCGGCCGACGCTGCGGCGGGTCGATGAGGGGCGGCCGCGCCTGGGTGTGCCGTCGGCCAGATCCGCGGACGGCGCCGGATGCGTGGAGTTCGGCGTCTGGCGGTTCGTTGTGGTGCCCGGGGCGAGCGAACTGAGGGTCAAGCAGACCCTTGAGGCGCTCGGCGCGACCGTCGCGCTCTGGCCCGACCGGGACCGCTGCGACCTGCGCGTACGGGCCGGCGGCAAGGAGTTCGAGGTCGACCTCAAGGAGTACCGCTCCCCGCATCGGCTGATCGCCGACCTCCGGGCGAAGCCACCAGGCGTCCGGGTCCTGCTGCCGAAGACCCACGAGCACCAGTTGGGGACCTTGCAGACGGCCATGCCGGCTCTCCGGGTCACCACCGAGACGAAGTTCTGCACCGAGGTACGACGAGCACTGAGGACGGCATGAACACTTCTGTACGGACGGCCGAGCGTGTCTTCCCCCGCCTCATGGGCGCGGCAGCCGGGCTTGCGGCCTCTTTCTTCCACGTCGAGGACGGCGGCGGATTCAGTCGGACGACCACCCGCGACGACGTCCTTTACGTACTGGACGGGCACATCGCGGACTGGACCGGATGGGCCCGGCTCTCCCACAAGGACGCCCGCCGGTTCGCCCGGCTGCTGCGGAGGCGCCCGAACCAGCTGGCCAACGCAGAGGCCGCCGGTGCCGTGCTCGACGGGTTGCTCCGCGGCGGCGGGATCCCCGGCTGCCGCGTGGTCGACGGCACGGAAGACGGCCCCGCCCTCGTGGTGGTCGACCCCGGCATGCCGCTGCCCGACTTTGTCGATGGCCTCCTGGCCGAGCTCGACAGCCTGTACGCGGCGAAGAGCCGGGTCCTGCCGTCCGCGCAGGCCGGACCGCACACGACCACCACCAGGGTCTTCCGTCAGGGCACCCGCCAGCAGAGCTTCGTCGACTTCCACTACGACATCCACCCGCACCACGTCGATCCCGGGCACCCGATCCCCACGGTCATGGACGCCCCCGCTCTCCTCGACCACTTCGTGCCCTTCGGCGAGTTGAGGGAGATCGCGGCGCGGATCGACCGGGCCGTTCAGGAGCGGGGCGGGAGCGCCTACCGGGAGAAGGCGGTGCGGCGCTTCGAGGAACAGATCCGCTCCCGCAGCGGTGAGCGGGTCGAAGGCCTGGACCTGACCGCGGGCAGCATCAACGAACTCCTCGCCTACACGGGCTTCGGGAAGTCCGTCGTGCTCATCGAGACCTTCGCCTGCTGGGCCGTCCGCCACGGCATCCCCGTGGCCTTCGTCCTGCCGACCAACGCGGACGTGGTCCGGTCCGTCCACGGCATCGAACGCGCCCTGACACTCTGCGGTACGGAGTCCGAGGGCGGCGTCGTGCCACTGGTGTCCCCCCGGGCCCTGATCAAGGTGGCGGAGACGGCTGCGGCCCGGGTCACCGATGACGGCCCGGACGCCGACTGGATCTGGCGGCGTTTCGGGTACGGTTGCGCGCTTGCCGCGGTGGCCGGTTCCGATGACGCCGTCGACCGGTGGCAGCCCGGCAGCGAACCGTGCGCGAAACTGCGCAAGCCGACCTGGGGGCGCGTCAGCACCACGGTCTCCTGCTCCTGGCGGACGACCTGCGGTCGCTACCGGGCGGCACGCGAGGCGTGCACGGCGGACATCATCGTGACCTCGCACGCGAACCTGCTGCTCGGCGTCCTCCAGACGCCGGTGGAGGACGGATTCGGCGGGGACGACCGATTGGCCGTCGAGGAACTCCTCCTGCGGCGCTGCCAGATCGTCGTCATCGACGAGGTGGACGTCTTCCAGAGCACCGCGATCGACCATGCCGGACGCCATCTCGTGCTCGACGAGGCCGGGCGGACCAATACGCCCTTGCGGAAGTTCGACCAGGACTTCGCGGCGGCCTTCGGCCGTCTACGGGACGAGGTGGACGCCGGCGTCCGCGATGCCTACTTCGCCCTGCGCTACCTGTCCGAGACCTATGTGAGCCATCTGACCTACGAGCGGCTGGGCGCCACCACCCCCGCCAAGGGGCTCCGCCCGCGCGGCCCGGGCCGCTACTGGATGGTCCCCCAGCGCTGGGACGTCTGGCTGACCGCCCGGCTCTTCGGCCTCGACGACGAGAAGGTCGAGGCCGGGCAGTTGGCGCAGTTCCACTCGCTCTTCCTCGGCGAGGGCTCGCCGTCCGCCGACGAGCCCGCGTCCTTCGCGTTCGCACGCAAGCATCTCGCCGACGTGGTGACCGGCGGGTCGGACGGCGGGTCCCTGCCGCTCGCGCGCGCTGCCCTCGAACGCCTCGTCAAGGACGTGCCGGAAAAGCACCGGACCACGGCCGTCAACCGGATTCTGCGCCGGGCCATCCTCGAACGCATTCGGCTGTTCCTGCACCACCTCATGGCCAGCAACGCCCAACTCGTCGACATCGAGGTCGAGTCAGCCCAGGAGATTGCGGACGCGCTGGGGACGTACGGCCGTTGGCGCGTCACCCCGACCGGCCCGCTGGGGCGGCTCGTCTTCGCGTTCACCGAGTACTACGACGACACCGGCGGCGAACCGGCGCGCCTGTCGACGGCTGCGTTCGGCGGAGACCCCCACACCTACACCGTGGGGCTCGGCGACACCACCGCACTGGCACGTGCCGGAGTCCGCCGGATCGTGCTCGGGATGTCGGCCACGTCGTACTTCCCGGGCGCCCCTCACCACCACCTCCACACCACGCCGAAGTGGTCGGTGTCGGACGAGAACCCCGACTCCGTCACGATCCTGCCCGCCCCGGTCCACGACGAGCAGGGCCGGGCGCGCCGGGTCTCCGGCCTCGACGGGACCGAGCGCGCCGCGGCGACGCGTCGGATCGCCACGGACCTGTGGAAGGAGCGGCTGCGGCCCGAGCTTGCGCGGTTGAAGAAGGACGACCCAGGCCGGGCCCGCGTGCTCCTCGCCACCACCTCGTACGTGGCCGCCCGGCACGTGGCGGAAGGCCTTTCCGCGGCCGGTGTCGCCCCGGCCCGCATCTGTCTGGCGGTGCGACCCGGCACCTACGCCGACGACCAGGAGGTGGCCGTAGAGGCCGGACACTGGCGGGAACTGCCGGCGGACCGCCTGGAGGAGTTCCCCGGCCTCGACGAGGCCGACATACTGATCGCCCCGCTGGCCAGAGTACAGCGGGGGGTGAACATCATCGGCGAGGACGACAAGTCCGCGCTGGGGTCCGTATGGCTGATCGTCCGGCCGATCCCGCTGATCGACGAACCGGCCGAACTCATCGCCCACATCCAGTCCCACGCACTGGCCGAGCACCGCGGTCCGTCCGGTGACCCGCAGGCCCTGCTGGCCAGGCGCCGCCGAGTGGCCGGTCAGTACCTCGACGACATCGTGCGCCGGCCGCCGTACTTCCAGGCGCAGCCCCTCGACGTGAAGCTGGGCGTGGTCGCCGAGATCATGAACGGGGCGGTCCAGCTCCTCGGCCGGGCGCGGCGCGGCGGCACCAAGGCGACCCTGCACTTGGTGGACGGTGCTCTGCTCGACTCCGCGGGCGGCACCGACCTGGCCACCCTCATCCACAAGCTGCGTGACGCATGGCGGCGCGACGGAGTCCTGCCCGCCATGCACAGGTACTACGGCACGACGCTCGAGGCATTCCTCAAGTACGCCGACGAGAACGCCCAGGGAGGCCACCCGTGCTGACCACACTCGCCTACCGCGTCCGGCGTGCGGACCTGGACGCACTGCTGGGCACTGTCACGGCCTACCCCCTCACCGAGGAGTTCGCGGAGGCCTGGGAGAGTCTGCCGCAGCGCGAGGGCCAACGGCAGCTGCGCTACACGGCGTTGGCGTCGGGCCTCGTCGCCGCCACCGGCCGTCCCGTCAGGCTGTTCGGCACCTACGAACTCGCCGAGCAGGAAAAGGACACCGGCAGCCGGATGCTGCTCCTCACCAGTGACGCGGCCTTCGACGAACGGCTGAGGGTCGCCGTCCGCGCCTGGGAACGGCACGTGCGCGACGGCAAGGGCACCCTCACACTCTCCAGGCTGCTGCCGGAGCCCGAACCGGCACGGCCCTTCTCGGACTTCGTGCGGTTCCGGCCGGGCCAGGTGCCGGTCATGCCCGGCTGGGTGTTCCGCACAGCGGAGTGGCAGGTGATGCGGCAACTGGCCGCGGCACCGTTCCGCGTGGACGGGCGACCCCCCGTCGCCCTGACGATGGACACCGACGGGTCCCTGCTCGCCTGGGACCCGGACGACCTCATCGTCAACCGCACCGGAACCGCCTTCAGCATGCACAAGGTGACCGCCCGGCTGACCACCCGCGTCGGCGTCCAGGACCCGGTGCTCTGCTTCGACGCCCACCTGTCCCGCATCTCGCCACGGGGGGACTGGGCGAAGAACGTCTGGATCGACCGGCGCGAGGACGGCGCGCCCATCCTCCGGCTGCCGCTGCGGCACCGCTACGACCAGGAGACCGCAGCGTGGCGTCACCACCTGGACCCCGCCATCGCACGGATCCTCGAGGCGTGCCAGCTGTCGGCGCTGGCCATCCCCGACGAACTCCCGGACGTACCCGCAGACATCAGGCCGCAGCTGGCCAGCGCTCGGTTCCACGCCTTGGGCAACGGCCCCGGGCCCCGGTTCATGCTGCGGCTACACGAACACATCGTGGCCACGTTGCCCGCGCTCGTTCCCCTGCCCTACGGAGCCGACAAGCGCATCAGGCTGGCGCGCCGCGTCACGAGTTACGCCGCCGACGGCCTCCCGGTTGCCGCGGTCGGCCCGAGCGGATTCCAACGGGTCACGCTCGCTTGCGTCTACAGCACGGCCGAGGGCCGCGACCGTATGCTCGCCGAACTCCGGGAGCTGACAGGGCGTGCGGTGAGCTCGGAGCCGGGGGAGCCGCCGACATCCCTCAACGCGCGCTTGGACGTGGTGACCCGTTACTGCCCGGAGCTGCTCTGCCACGACACCGTGAACCGCGCGGCCCACCTCGATTCGCTGGACGTGCCGTCCGGCGCCGACCGGCTGGTCGCCGCCTGGCTGGAGACCGAGCACCACCCCGAATCCCCGCGCCGTGAGCTCGATGCCAAGCCTCATCTGCGGCGACTGTTGGGCCACTTGGGGGTGCCCACCCAATTCCTCGCCACCGAGCCCACCGTTCTCCCACCGAAGGCCGCCGCACGCAGCGCAGAGGCCAAGAAGCACGCCGCACGGGCCGCTCTGCGGGACCTGTTGCGGGCTGCGGGGGTCATGGACGAGCGCTTGCTGGAGGCCGTAGCGGCGGGCGGACGGCCCACCGGGCTCAGCCGGAGTACCTTGCTGGTAGGCATCCACGCCCGCCGTCAGCAGACCGGCCAGGCGGGCACCCCCCTGGTCCTCACCATGGTCGCCCTGTACGTGGACCCCGACGACCTCGCGAACTGCCGGTTGTCGGTGTACAGCGACCGGCAGCAGGCGTGGGTCCGTGGTGCCGAAGGAACGGCGGACTTCCACGCCGGGGCCATCGGCACCACCCGCTTCGGGCGTACCGGCGAGAAGGCGGAGGTCACGCGCGACGTGGTGGAGGCACGGCTCGGTGCCCTGCTTGCACTGCAGCCCGAAGGCACGCCCGTGGTGGTCTTCGTCGACACGCAGGAGACCCGGACCATCTGGTCCGGACTGCAGAACGCGCACCTCGGCACTGGCCCGATCCCCGGGGGCGCCCTGCGGGACGGGGGCGCCGACGTCGCCGTCGTCCGTCTGAACACCGAGATCAGCGAGATCGGCCGCCCCGTCACCCGGCGGGAGAGGGCGAACATGCCGAGCGATCCGGCAAAGCCCGCCGCTCCCGACCGGAAGGTGTACCGGCTCGTGGGCGGCGACCGGCACTGCTGGCTCTTCGCGGGCCGCTCCGTGACGATCAAGGCAAAGGGCGGCGACCGGGGAGCGTCCTATACGCGCTGGACCCTACCGCCCGCTCTTAGCTCCCAGGTCACCGCGGCGTGGCACTCGTACACAGGCAAGGAGATCGTGGTGGTGAGCCCGGGTTCATGGGCCCCGGAGCAACTGGCCGCACTGACGGCGAGCCTGTGCGAGCAGGCCATTTCCTGGGACGACCGCACCCAGATGCCCGTACCGCTGCACATCGCAACCGTCATCGACGAGGACCACCCCGACTACCGGGCCGCCGGGGAGGACGAGGCCTGACGCCCTCCGCTGCGGGTCAGGACTCGGTGCCGCTCAGCGGCTTGAGGACAGAGGGGGGCAGCTTTCCGAGCGGTGGCCGCGCGTGTTCGCAGACGCCGGTCATCGCTCGGAGGAGTTCCTCGATGCCTTCGTCGGTCAGCTCGGGGATCTCATAGTGGTCCACCGTCCACGGCAGGAGAACATCGGCGACGTTGTCCACCGATTCGTGAGGGAGGACGACCGGGAGGATCTTGGGAGTCCATACGTCGCGTTGCCTGTGGAGCATCTCGTTGATGAGCACGGCCTCGCTTCGGACGCCGGGGTTGGTGGGGCCGGTCAGCTGGTCGTCGAACGCCATGCGACAGATGGGGGAGGCAAGGACGATGACGAAGTCCACCCGCTTGATAAGCCGGTGCGACCAGGAGCCCCAGTTCTTGCGCCAGTCGTTGTACCACTGGTCCATGTGTACGTCTACGCCGTTGCGAGCGAGAAGGCTGCCGAACTGCCGGGCGTAGTTCTTGTGCCGGAGTGTGTCGTGTGCGTAGCAGATGAAGGCTGAGGGGTGGTACTCCGCGCCGCGGTCCTCGACCGGGGCGGAGAGCGAGGGGGTGACGACACCCGGAGGGTCTGAGGCTGCGGCGAGGCCGATGCGGAACTCAGTCGGCAACTGTGTGGGGCGGTACGTGGTCTCAGGGCCGGTCTCGAGGTCGTATCGGGCGCTGAACCGGACGTCCTGCGCGGTCTGTCCGGCCGGGACGAGCAGGACCAGCCAGGCGGCGTGCGAGCCACCTCGGACGCCGGTCCCGTCGAGCGATACGTGCCGCCAGCGCATGCAGTGGCCGCCGATGCCGAAGGCGTCGATCCGATCGGTGGACGTCGGGAGCAGGACGTCCGCGGACGCGTTGTCCGCACACGGCACGTAGTTCAGAAACCGGTTGAGCACATAAGGCTTGGGGGTGTCGGCGAAGGTCCCGGAGCGCGGAAGGGCATCGACCACGGAGACGTGGTTCTCTTTCTCCTCCTGAGCCGAGGGGAAGGAGAAGGAGATCTCGAACCAGGGCATCGGTGCGGCGCCCGGCTCGAGCTCCAGGGTGTAATTGATCTTGACGAGGTGCGCGTCGTGCCCGTCGAACGTGCCTGCGGGAACGTCGATGGGGTCGATCTGCCACCTGCCCAAGGACACCGCACCGATCCGGGCGCCGTACGGCGCGGGTTCCATCCTCTTGCCACCCTCATCGACGACGGTGAGATCGATGCGGACGTCGCTCTGAGCTTCCACGGGTGTGCCTCTCGGTGTCTTGCTGTGTAGTGGCGTCACAGTAGGCAAGCCCTTGCCCTCTACGGGGCGCCGCCGATCGGCTGGCAGAGTTCTGGCACCTTTCTGACACCACGCGCGGGCCCGGCCCCGGGCATAGGGAGACGCGGCGAGGTGTAGGGCGAGAAATTCGGTGGCGCGGGAGCATGCGCGCCTTTATGTTGAGGGTGCTTCTTACGGCGGCCACCGGTTGCCGCCGTAGGCCGAGTCGAGAGTGGAGGTGTGGTCAATGGCTGTCGTTGCGATGGGTGCTGCCCGTGTTCGGACGTTCGTCATCACATCCACCTCCGTGGTCTCCGGCTGACCTCTCTCTCAGCGTCTTTCGCCGCGCCGTCGTGCGCGGGCCGGGGCCACCCTTGTGAAGGGTTCCCCCCTTGTCTTCTTCTTCCTTTTCCTCCTCGGCGTTCTCGGCGGACACCGACGCGCTCGCCGCGTACGGCTGGGACGCCGACTGGGAGACCGCCTTCGCCCCGTACGCGGAGCGCGGGCTGCTGCCCGGCCGGGTGATCCGGGTCGACCGGGGCAGCTGCGACCTGGTCGTCACCGAGGAAGGTGTCATCCGGGCCGACACCACGTACGTCACGCCGCACGACCCGCTGCGGGTCATCTGCACCGGGGACTGGGCTGCCGTGGACGCGCCCGGCGGCGACCCGCGGTACGTACGCGACTATCTGCCGCGGCGCACCTCCTTCGTGCGGTCCACCTCGTCCAAGCGGTCCGAGGGGCAGATCCTCGCCGCCAACGTCGACCACGCGGTCATCGCCGTGTCCCTGGCCGCCGAGCTGGACCTCGGGCGCGTCGAGCGGTTCCTCGCGCTCGGCTGGGAGTCCGGTGCGCAACCCGTCGTCGTGCTCACCAAGGCCGACCTCGTGCCCGACGCGGCCACCCTCGCCCACCTCGTGCAGGACGTGGAGACCGCCGCGCCCGGCGTGCCGGTCCTCCCCGTCAGCGCGGCGCACGGCGACGGCGTCGACGTGCTCTCCGCCGTCGTGTCCGGCGGCACCTCCGTCCTGCTCGGGCAGTCCGGCGCGGGCAAGTCGACCCTGGCCAACGCCCTTGTGGGGGCGGACGTCATGGACGTCCAGGCCGTCCGCGACGTCGACGGCAAGGGGCGGCACACCACCACCACCCGCAACCTCATCCCGCTGCCCGGCGGCGGTGTCCTCATCGACACGCCGGGGCTGCGCGGCGTCGGCCTGTGGGACGCCGGCAGCGGCGTCGGGCAGGTCTTCTCCGAGATCGAGGAGCTGGCCGAGGACTGCCGCTTCCAGGACTGCGCGCACGTCGCGGAGCCCGGCTGCGCGGTGCTCGCCGCCCTGGAGGACGGCTCGCTGCACCAGCGGCGGCTCGACAGCTACCGGAAGCTGCTGCGCGAGAACCAGCGGATCGTCGCGAAGACGGACGCGCGGGCGCGGGCGGAGCTGCGGCGGGAGTGGCGGCGGCGGGGGGCCGAGGGCAAGGCGGCGATGGAGGCCAAGCGGGGGCGGCTCCGGTAGCGCCTCCGTTCAAGCCCCGGGGTGCGCCCCCGTACCCCGGGTGCCCTGGGGCAGGCCTCGGTTGCCCGGCGCCGTGGTGCCGCGCCAGGTCCGCAGCGGAGATCGAAGCTACGTGTCCGATTTCCGCTAGCCGGGGCTCGGCGTGCCGCGCACACTGGGACGTGTGAGCGATCTCGACACCAGGTACGAAGCCGTCCGCAGTCGTGATGCCCGGTTCGACGGGGAGTTCTTCTTCGCCGTGTCCACGACGGGGATCTACTGCCGGCCGAGCTGCCCCGCCGTGACGCCCAAGCGGCAGAACGTGAAGTTCTACCCGACGGCCGCCGCCGCGCAGAGCCAGGGTTTCCGGGCCTGCCGGCGGTGCCGTCCGGACGCCGTGCCGGGGTCCGCGGAGTGGAACGTACGCGCGGACGTCGTGGGCCGCGCCATGCGGATGATCGGCGACGGGGTCGTGGACCGCGAGGGTGTCGGCGGGCTCGCGGTGCGGCTCGGGTACAGCGCCCGGCAGGTGCAGCGCCAGCTCACCGCCGAGGTCGGCGCGGGCCCCGTCGCGCTCGCCCGGGCGCAGCGCGCGCACACCGCGCGCGTGCTGCTCCAGACCACCGACCTGCCGGTCACGGAGATCGCGTTCGCGGCGGGCTTCGCGAGCGTGCGGCAGTTCAACGACACCATCCGCGCCGTGTACGCGCTGACGCCCACCGCGCTGCGCGCCGCCGCGCCCAAGCGGGGCGGAGGGCGGGCCACGCCCGCCGCGGGCATCCCGCTGCGGCTCGCCTACCGCGGGCCCTACCAGGCCGGCGCCGTCTTCGACCTGCTCGCCGAGGAGGCGCTGCCCGGCGTGGAGGACGTACGCGGCGAGCGCGGCACCCGCACCTACCGGCGCACGCTGCGCCTGCCGCACGCCTCGGGCATCGTCGCCGTCGAGGAGCGCGACCCGCGCGGGCGCGGCGAAGCCGGGCAGAGCGGCTGGCTTGAGGCCCGGCTGCACCTCATGGACCTGCGGGATCTGACCACCGCCGTGCAGCGGCTCCGCGGCCTCTTCGACCTGGACGCCGACCCGTACGCCGTCGACGACCGGCTCGGCGCGCACCCCGGGCTCGCGCCGCTGGTGCGCGCCCGGCCGGGCCTGCGCTCGCCGGGCGCCGCGGACCCCGAGGAGTTCGCGATCCGCGCGGCCGTGGGCCGGGAGGCCGCCGCGCGGCTCGTGGCGGAGTACGGCACGCCGCTGCCGTCCCCGTGCGGCGCCCTCACCCATGTCTTCCCCGAGCCCGCGGCCCTCGCCGGCCGGGTGCCGCTCGCGGCCGCGCTCGCCGAGGGCGTCGTACGCCTGGACGCGGGCGCCGACCGGGACGACGCCGAACGGCGGCTGCTCGCCGTGGACGGCGTGGACGCGGCGGCGGCCGCCGCCGTCCGCATGCGGGCCCTGGGCGACCCGGACGTGGCCCCGCCCGGCGAGCGGGTGGACGACGCGTGGCGGCCCTGGCGGTCGTACGCGGTACGGCACTTGCGCGCGCGGGCGCGTGCGGAGCGGTGGGGGCCGCCGGTCACCGGCTGAGCCGGCCGCGCCCGCCGCGTACCAGCCCGTCGCGACGAGGGCCGCGGCCGATGTCACCGTCAGACCGGTGGAGGCGAGGCTGCCGCCAGTGGGGCCGTCTCCGCCGCCCCCGTCGTCGCCGTCCTGCGCGAACGTCACCGGTACCCGTACGTCCTGCGAGCACGCACCGCGTCGTGCGGCAGGCGGTGGCCGCGTCCTTCGCGTCGAGGGTCAACTCGACCTGGAAGGAGCCGTTCTCGCCGTAGGTCCGGGCGAGGTCACCGCCGTGCGGCGGCGGGTCGTCGGAGATCCACGCCGAGGACGTGGTGCCGCGCCCTACGCCCCAACTGCCCCCGGCCTCCCGCCCACTGGCCCGCCGTCACCCCGCCTCCTCCTCCAGGCCCCAGCTGTGGATGCGCTTCGGATGGATGCGGATCAGCTCCTCGCTCAGGTGCGGCCCCAGCTCGTGCGGGCCGGTGAGCAGCTCCGCATCGCCGCGCACGTCCACGCCCCTGACCCGCCACGGCCGCTCGCTCACGATGTCGTCCACGACGAGCGCCACTTTCGGATTGGCCTGGAGGTTGCGCCACTTCTTGGTGGTGCCCATCGCGTAGCCGCCGATGAGGATCGTGCCGTCGTCCTGCGGGAAGAAGCCGACGGGGTTGGCCTGCGGCTGCCCGTTCGGGTCCACGGTGGCGAGCCTGCCAAGGCGCTGGGACTTCAGGTACGCGCGCTCGGCCGCGCTGAATTCGGTCATGGGGCGAGGCTGGCACGCGGGTCCGGCGCGCGCACCGGTGCGGGGGCGCGAGCCGCGGGCGGGTGCGGGGGCCCGGCTCTCGGGTCGTGGGCGGGGGCCGTGGTGTCGTCAGCCCCTGGCGAGGACCGCGCCCGCCCACGCCCCCACGATCAGCAGACACGCGTACAGTTCCACGAACACGTTCCAGCCGCCCGCGCGCAGGGCGGCCCGCACCGACGTCACGGCCTCGCCGCGCCCGCCGAGCCGCAGCCGCTCCGCCAGGTACATCCCGCCCACGAAGCCGGGCGCGGCGCCGAGCACCGGCAGGAGGCAGAACCCGAGCAGCGCCCCGGCCCCCGCGTACGCGGCCAGGCGGTGGCTCGCGCCGGACTCCTGGAGGCGCCGGGGCGGCAGCTGCCAGCGCACCGCCCGGGACAGCAGGAGCACCAGGGTCGCGCCCACCAGGACACCCCAGGCCAGGCCGTGCGGGTCCTGGAGCGCCCACCACGACACCCCGGCCCACACCAGCCACGAGCCGGGCACGCCGGGCACGAGCACGCCGCACAGGCCGAGCAGCATCACCACGCCGACCAGCGTGAGCTCCCACGCTCCCATCTGCCCAGGGTGCAGGAGCGGCCGTGAAACCGCAGGTCGCGTTAGTCCCGGTGCCCGTGGCCCGGGGCCCGGCGGCTAGGCGCGCCCCGGTCGCGGGCCGCCCGCCTCGCGGGCCACCCAGCCCCGTTCGTACGCGTGCCAGCCCAGCTGAAGGCGGGTCGTCACACCCGTCAGCTCCATCAGACGCTTGACCCGGCGCTGGACCGTGCGCAGGCCGAGGTCGAGCTGTTTCGCCACGCTCGCGTCCGTCATCCCGGCGAGCAGCAGCGACAGGACCTCCAGGTCCGTGCCGTCGGGCCCGTCCGCGGCCTCGCGCACCGCGCCGCCCTCGCCGAGCCGCAACGGCAGCGCGCCCCGCCACACCGCCTCGAACAGGCCCGTGAGGGACTCCAGGAGCCCGCTGGCGTGCACCACGAGGGCCGCGGGTTCCGCCGTCCGCGACGTCAGCGGCACCATCGCGAGCGAGCCGTCCGCGATCACCAGCTTCGTCGGCACGCTGTCCACGACCCGCACCCGCTCGGCCCGGCCCATCGCCTCCGCGATCTCGGTCAGGCCCGTCGGCGCGGCGAGCACCGCGCGCTCCACCACCACGCGGTGGGCGACGCCCCGGCTCGCCGCCCGGTCCTCCGCGTCGTTCTCCAGGCCGGTCACCGCGACCGGCCTGCCCGTCACCAGGGCGCACACCTCGCGGCTCGCGCCGAGCTGGAGCTGGAGGAAGCGCTGCGAGACGGCGGCCGCGCCCGTCACCACCTCGACCAGGTCGTGCACGGTGGGCTCGGCCTCTCTGCCCCGGTACTCCTCGGCGAGCAGCGTCGCCGCCAGCTCCGCCCGCTCCAGCTCGTGCCGCCGCTGGGTGAGCAGCGCGCCCAGGGCCACGCCGGGCGGCGCGGCGACCCAGCGGCCGGCCCGTCCCGAGGCCTGCGCGGCGAGCCCGTGCCGTTCGAGCCGGCGCAGCGCCCGCTCCGTGTCCGGCTCGGCGAGCGTGAGGCGGCGCGCCAGGTCCGGCACGTCGGCCGCCCCGACCGACACCAGCGCGCGGTACGCCGCCTCGTGCGTCTCGTCCAGACCTATAGCGGCCAGCATGCGGCGGCTCCCTCCCCGATCGTTCCGGCGCGTTCCTGCTGTTCCTCCCGTGGCTGGCGGAAACCGGCCACGGCGTGAACCCGCCGCGGACATCATCACCGCACCACCTGCCGGTCTGCCAGGGTGGCCTCCTCGCCGGGCCGCCCTCCCGTGGGGTGTGGGGCGGCCCGGTGCCGTCCGCCACCCCCGTTCGGCCCAGCTGGAATTTCCGGATGCACCGTTTTCGTACGGCCTGTGCGGTGGACAATAGGGGCATGAGCCAGCAGGGGGAGAGGCCCACCGGTCAGGAGGCCGACTGGTGGGCGCAGTTGTACGACGAGGCGAAGGACGACACGGGGCCCGCGGCCGCGGCCGATTCCCTGGACGACCGGTTCGCCTCCGCTGCGGGGACGGTGGGCGAGGCCGGGCCGCCCGGCCCGGCGGAGGGGTGCGCGAGCGGCTCCCCGGACGACCGCGCGGGCCCGGCGGCCCGGCCCCCGCAGGACGCCGCCCTCGCGGCGAAGCCCACGCAGGGCTCCCGGGGCGGCTCCTCCGCCCCGGCCGCGGCCGGGGAGCCGAGGGACGCCACCGCGTACGCCGCGGGCAGCGCGCGGGTGGGCCCCGCCGACGCCCCCGCCAGGCCGCCCGACGCCCCGGAGCGGCCGCGCCCGGCACCCACGCCTCCCGGCACCGAGACCGCACCACCGAGCGACCAGCCCCCGCCGGCGAGCACCGGCCCCCGCACCCCGGTCACCGAATCTCCCCGGGCCCCCGAGTTCCCGGCCCCACCGGCCAGGCCCCCGGCACCGGGCACCGAGCCTCCGGCACGAGGTGCTCCACCTCCGGCGCCGGGCGCCGAGCCGCCGTCACGAGACACCCCGCCCGCGGCGCCGGGCTCCACGCCCGGTGCCCGTGGCGCCGAGCCGGACCCCGAGCGCCGGGCCCCGGCCTCCGAGTTCCCGGCCCGTCCCGCCAGGCCCCCGGCGCCGCGCACCGAGCGCCCGGCGCCGGGCACCGAGCCGCCGTCACGAGACACCCCGCCCGCGGCGCCGGGCCCCACGCCCGGTGCCCGTGGCACCGAGCCGGACCCCGAGCGCCGGGCCCCGGCCTCCGAGTTCCCGGCCCGTCCCGCCAGGCCCCCGGGGCCGCGCACCGAGCGCTCGGCGCCGGGCACCGAGCCGCCGACACAAGACCCCACGCTCCCGGCGCTCGGCACCGAGCCCGATGCCCCGGGCGCCAGGCGGCGGGCCGCAGACACCGACGTCCCGGCCCCTCCCGCCAGGCCCCCGGGGCCGCGCACCGAGCGCCCGGTGCCAGGCACCGAGCCGCCGACACGAGACACCCCGCCCGCGGCGCCGGGCTCCACGCCCCGCGCCCGTAGCGCCGAGCCGGACCCCGAGCGCCGGGCCCCGGCCTCCGAGTTCCCGGCCCGTCCCGCCAGGCCCCCGGGGCCGCTCACCAAGCCCCGAGCACAAGGCACCGACCCCCAGGGCCCGGGCACCGAGAGGCGGGCCCAGGACAGCGACCCCCAGGCCCCGGCGATCGACCCCCAGGCCCCGGCGCCCGAGAGGCAGACCCCGGGCAGCGCTCCCCAGGCTCCAGGCACCGAGGGGCCGACCCCAGACGCCAAGCCCCAGGCCCCAGGCACCGAGGGGCCGACCCCAGACGCCAAGCCCCAGGCCCCAGGCACCCCAGCCCACGCCCCAGGCGCCCCCGCCAAGCCCCCCGGCGCGGAACCACGCACGGATCCCCCCACCTACCGCGCCCCCGCCCCCTGGACTCCCACCACCCCCTCCGGGCCCGTGACCTTTCCCTCCGCGCCCGAGCGGCCCGTGGTGCCGCCGAGCCGTGTCTCCTCGGAGAGCAGTTCCGCCACCGTTCCGGCCTCGCGTGGACCGGAAGAGGC
Source organism: Streptomyces sp. NPDC045778 (assembly GCF_056431945.1). Lineage (NCBI taxonomy): Bacteria > Bacillati > Actinomycetota > Actinomycetes > Kitasatosporales > Streptomycetaceae > Streptomyces > Streptomyces sp. NPDC045778. The sequence goes on along the minus strand of NZ_JBWKJZ010000007.1, from coordinate 36,579 downwards.
CGATGCGGCCCTCGCGCTCCCGGCCAGGGCGTACGTGGGGGACGGGCCGCCGACCTACGACGCCGAGCCGACCGGCCTGCCCGCGGCCGACCCGGACGACCTCGGCAGCCTCGTCGCCGACACCGTGCTCGACGGCGCCCGGTACGGCGTCAGCACGCTGCGCGCGGTCTCCGTACGCGGGGACTCCGCCCGGTACCGGGCCGAGCCGCGCAGGGACGCGCTGCTCACCGCCCGCTTCGGCTCCGGCGACGACGCCCTCGTCCTGGTCGCCATGGCCACCGGCGCCCGCGCCACCGCGGGCGCCCACCGCGCGGCGGCCGACGCCTGCGCGTGGATCGGCCGGGCCGTGGGCCGCAGCCACGCCCGGCTCGCGCAGGACATCAGGGCCGCGCGGCGCGGCGACCTGAAGTCGGGCCTGCACCGGCTCACCGACCGCAGCCTCGGCAAGCTGCGCGCCCGCGCCGCCGACCTCGGGCTCGAACCGGAGGAGTACGCGGCGTCCCTGCGCTGCCTGCTGCTGCCCGCCGACCCGCGCTGCCGCACCCGGGTGTTCTTCGGCGTCGGCTCGGGCGGTCTGTTCCGGCTGCGCGGCGGCGAGTGGCAGGACATCGAACCGCGCGTCGCCACCACCACGGGCGCCGCCGTCGTCAGCTTCGGCTCGCCGTCAGCCGAAACCCCCGAGGGCGACCGGCTCACCATGGACCTGGGCATCACCACGCCCCCGAGCCCGTACGAACCCGCGCCCGCCCCGCCCCGCGACCCCTTCCGCTTCCGCGCCTCCGTCGCCCGCCCGGGTGACACGCTGCTGCTGTGCACCGGCGGCCTCGCCGAACCGCTGCGCGGCGAGCCCGAGCTGTCCGGTCACCTCACCCGCCGGTGGGCCGAGGGCGGGCCCCCCGGCCTCGCCGCGTTCCTCGCCGACATCCAAGTACGGGTCAAGGGATACGCCGATGATCGAACGGCCGCGGCCGTTTGGGAGGCGTGAGCGCGCGCCCTGTGAATTCATGGACCCATAGCGACCGAAGGGGTGCATGAAGACATGGCCAAGCAGACCGTCGCCGAGCAGTTCGTCGACATCCTCGTCCGCGCCGGGGTCAAGCGGCTCTACGGAGTCGTCGGTGACAGCCTCAATCCCGTCGTCGACTCGATCCGGCGCACCTCGGGGATCGACTGGATCCAGGTCCGGCACGAGGAGACCGCCGCCTTCGCGGCCGGCGCGGAGGCCCAGATCACCGGCGGCCTCGCCGCCTGCGCCGGCTCCTGCGGCCCGGGCAACCTGCACCTCATCAACGGCCTCTACGACGCCCACCGCTCCATGGCGCCGGTGCTCGCCCTGGCCTCCCACATCCCGTCGTCGGAGATCGGCCTCGGCTACTTCCAGGAGACCCACCCCGACCAGCTGTTCCGCGAGTGCAGCCACTACAGCGAGATGATCTCCAACCCGAAGCAGATGCCCCGGCTGCTCCAGACCGCCATCCAGCACGCCGTCGGCCGGTCCGGCGTCAGCGTCGTCTCGCTGCCCGGCGACATCGCCTCCGAGCCCGCACCGGACAAGGCCGCCGAGACCGCCCTCGTGACCTCGCGCCCCACCGTGCGCCCCGGCGACACCGAGATCGACAAGCTCGCCGCGATGATCGACGAGGCCGACAAGGTCACGCTGTTCTGCGGCAGCGGCACCGCGGGCGCGCACGCCGAGGTCATGGCCTTCGCCGAAAAGCTCAAGGCCCCGGTCGGGCACGCCCTGCGCGGCAAGGAGTGGATCCAGTACGACAACCCGTACGACGTGGGCATGAGCGGGCTGCTCGGCTACGGCGCCGCGTACGAGGCGACCCACGAGTGCGACCTGCTGATCCTGCTCGGCACCGACTTCCCGTACAACGCCTTCCTGCCCGACGACGTGAAGATCGCCCAGGTCGACGTGCGGCCCGAGAACCTGGGGCGGCGCTCCCGCCTCGACCTCGCCGTCTGGGGCGACGTGCGTGAGACGCTGCGCTGTCTGACCCCGCGCGTCTCGCCGAAGAGCAGCCGCAAGTTCCTCGACAAGATGCTCAAGAAACACGCCGACGCGCTCGAAGGCGTGGTCAAGGCCTACACCCGCAAGGTCGAGAAGCACGTCCCGATCCACCCCGAGTACGTGGCGTCGGTCCTCGACGACCTGGCCGACGACTCGGCGGTCTTCACCGTCGACACCGGGATGTGCAACGTCTGGGCCGCCCGCTACCTCACCCCGAACGGCAAGCGCCGCATCATCGGCTCCTTCAGCCACGGCTCCATGGCGAACGCGCTGCCCCAGGCGATCGGCGCCCAGTTCGTCGACCGCGGGCGGCAGGTCATCTCCATGTCGGGTGACGGCGGCTTCACCATGCTGATGGGCGACTTCCTCACGCTCGTCCAGCACGACCTGCCGGTGAAGGTGGTCCTCTTCAACAACTCGTCCCTGGGCATGGTGGAGTTGGAGATGCTCGTCGCGGGGCTTCCCTCGTACGGCACCGCCAACCACAACCCCGACTTCGCTGCCGTGGCCCGGGCGGCCGGGGCCTACGGCGTGCGCGTGGAGAAGCCCAAGCAGCTCGCGGGCGCCCTCAAGGACGCCTTCGCCCACAAGGGGCCCGCCCTCGTCGACATCGTCACCGACCCCAACGCCCTGTCCATCCCGCCGAAGATCAGCTCCGAGATGGTCACCGGCTTCGCCCTCTCCGCCAGCAAGATCGTCCTCGACGGCGGCGTGGGCCGCATGCTCCAGATGGCCCGCTCCAACCTGCGCAACATCCCCAGGCCTTGACGGCTCCGGGCGCCCGGGCCGGGAAGCGGGCGGTACGCCTCAGGCGACCGCGGTCCCCTCCAGCTCGACCATCAGGTCGGGGATCGCGAGCCGCGTCACCCCGAGCATCGTGGTGGTCGGCGCCACCCCGGCCGCGCCCAACCGCGACGCCAGCACGCCGTAGTGCTCGAAGAGCCGGTCGACGTCGGTGGTGTGGACGTTGAGCCGCACCAGGTTCGCGAGGGACATGCGGGCCTCCCCGAGCACGGCCTCCAGGTTGTCCAGGGCAAGCGCCAGCTGTGCCGCCATGTCACCGGCGTGCAGGGGCTTGCCGTCCCCGCTCATCGCGGCCTGCCCGGAGCAGTACAGGGTCCGGGTCTGTCCGGAGACGATCTCCCCCTGGCTGTACCCCAGTTCCACCGACCACGTCCACGGGTTGACCGTCGATCGCTCCATCGTCACTTCAGCTCCATTCGACTCACTGGAATCACGTACGTCTCACTGGAATCACGTACGTCCGAAGGCCCCGTAGCCAGGGCCTCGGGGTCACAGGGGCAAGCCTCTCCACGAATCACGACACCCTTCGTCATGTATTCGCTACCGTTCTCGCATGCGTGCCGACCGGCTGATCTCGTTGGTGTTGCTGCTGCGCCAGCGCGGCCGGCTGACCGCGGCCACGCTGGCCCGTGAGCTGGAGGTGTCCACTCGTACGGTGCTGCGCGACATCGAGGCGCTGTCCGCCGCGGGCGTCCCCGTCTACGCCGAGCGCGGCCGGCGCGGTGGGTTCGCGCTGCTGCCCGACTTCCAGACCGACCTCACCGGGCTCAACCGCGACGAGGCCCTCGCCCTGCTGGTCGCCGGGGCGGGGCGCGGCGAGCAGGTGTTCGGCCTGGGCGCGGCGCTCGCATCGGCCATGCGCAAGGTGGTGGACGCGCTGCCCGAGAGCCATCGGGCCGCCGCGAGTGACGCCGCCCAGCGGCTGCTCATCGACCCGGAGACCGATCTGCTGTCCCACCGCCTGGTCCCCGAGGAGCTGCCCGGCGCCGCCATGGTCCAGGTCCGGCGTGCGGTGCTCTCCGGTCATAAGCTGCGCATCCACTACGCGGCCCCGGACCGGGCGCCGCAGTGGCGCACGGTGGACCCGATCGGCCTCGTCATGGCCCAGGACCGGGCCTACCTGCTGGCCACGCGGGCCGGCGCGGACCGCACCTACCGGCTGTCGCGGATGCTGGCCGCCGAGGAACTCCCCGAACCGGCGCAGCGGCCGGACCAGGTCGACCTGGACCGGATCTGGCGGGAGCGCTGCGCGCGCTTCCTGACCGCCGGCGACCAGGTCACCGTCCTGGCACGAGTGGACCCCGCACGGCGGGAGGAGCTGGTGGGCACCGCGCTCGCCGTCCGCGCCGAAGGGGCCGACGCGGATGGGTGGCCGCGCCTCGAAGTGACCTTCCAGGACGCGCGGCACGCCGAGTGGGCACTGTGGCAGCTCGCCGCCGACGCGGAGGTCTTGACGCCGGGTTGGCTCCGCACATCGCTGCACGCCCGCGCGGCGGCGCTCGCCTCCCGCTACGCCGGCCCTTGACCCTGGCCGGGTATCCCCTTCCCGGACGAGGGGGCTCCGCCCCCTGGGACCCCCGCAGATCGGCGCTCCGCGCCTCGTCCTCGAACGCCGGACGGGCTGGAAGATCCGTGGCACGGCTGGATCTTCGTCTGCGGCCCGCAGGTTCAGCTTCCTGCGAAGTGTTCTCGTACCAAGGTTTGCACCACGGGCAGGTCGGACGCGATCAGGGCGTCGAGGAGGGCCGTGTGTTCGGCCGCGTCCGCGACCAGGTCCGCGTGGCGGGCGTGGACGGGGCCGGTGACGAGGGGCCACTGGGACCGCCGGTGCAGGTCGTCCGCGACCTGGACGAGCTGTCCGTTGCCGGAGAGCCCGAGCAGCGCCCGGTGGAAGGCCCGGTCCGCGTCCGCGTAGCGGGCCCGGTCACCGGCCGCCGCGGCCACCACGGTCGCCTCCGCGAGCGGCCGCAGCGCCTCCCACCGCCCGGCGGGCACGCTGCGGGCGAGCCGCAGCATCACCGGGACCTCTATCAGGGCCCGCACCTCGGCCAGCTCCCCCAGCTCCCGCGCCCCGCGCCGCGTGACCCGGAACCCCCGGTTCGGCACGACCTCGACCGCGCCTTCGACGGCGAGCTGCTGCATGGCCTCGCGCACGGGCGTCGCGGAGACGCCGAGGCGCTCCCCGAGGGCGGGCGCCGAATACACCTCGCCGGGCGTCAGGTCGCCGTCGACGAGCGCGGCCCGCAGGGCGTCGAGGACCTGCCCGCGCACGGAGCTGCGCCGCACCCCGGCGCGCGCCCCCGGCTCCGCCCCGGCCTGCTCCGGGACCCTCGCGGTGGCGCGGGGGGCGGAGGCCTCCGCCGCACGCGCTCCGGCCCGCTCCACTGTTGCCTCCCGCTCCCGCGCTCCCGCGTCCCACCCGTCACGTAAGGGGTCGCGGCGTACGCGCAACGTACGCCCCGGATCACCCGAGAAGCACCTTAGGCGGACCGCTCCCCAGTTGAAACCTCGATCATGTTGGGTAAGGTTAGGCTTACCTGCAATCGATCGTGATTCGGCGGTCCCGCATGTCCCTCCCCACCCTGGAGCCCGGCGCCCGGCACTCGGCGCCCCGCCACAGCCCCGTCACGGGCGCCTACGCCCGCCTCACCGAGGTGTACCCCGGGCTGCGGATCCAGGAGCTGGCCGCGGGCGAACAGGTGCCCAGGGGAGACGGCTGGGTCCCGGTCGCGCGGCTCGCCGAGGCCGGGCCTGAGTTCGAGGAGTTCCTCGCCTGGGACGAGGCGCAGGTCCTCAAGGACTACGGCGTGCGCGCCCGCCCCGACGTCGTGGCCAGCTTCGCGCTGCACCGCTACGCCTGGCCCGCCGTCCTGCTGTTCACCGTGCCGTGGTTCCTGCACCGCCGCGTGCCGCGCTACCCCGTGGAGCACGTCTCCTTCCAGCGCGAGCAGGGCAGGATCGCCGTGCGCCCCACCGCCTTCGCCTGCCTGCCCGGCGACCCGGCGGCCGCGTTGCCCGGCGCCACCGTCGTCCCCGACGAGGAGGCGCTGCGCGCCGAGGTGCGGGCCGCCGTGGCCGAGCACCTGGGCCCGCTCCTCGACGGCTTCGGGCCGCGCATGCGGCGCCGCGGCCGTGCGCTGTGGGCCATGGCGACGGACGAGATCGTCGAGGGCATCTGGTACGTCGCCCACCTCCTCGGCGAGGAGGAGCGCGCCACCACCGAGCTTGAGCGGCTGCTCCCCGGCGCCACCAAGCCGTACGTCGGCACGGCGGCCTTCCGCGAGCTGACCGGGCCCGACGGCGAGAAGCTGCCCACCCGCGACCGCGCGAGCTGCTGCATGTTCTACACGCTGCGGCCCGAGGAGACATGCGTCACCTGCCCGCGCATGTGCGACGCGGACCGCGCCGCCAAGCTGGCCGCCACGGCCGCCGCCTGACGCCCGCGGGCCCGCCCGAACGGGCCCCCGTCACCCCTCCGCACGCGCTTAATCGAACTCAACTCTCATACGCCTGGCAGTAGTTCGAACGATTCCCGGCGTGGCGCGGTCCTTGCCACCCACTTGGCGTCCTCTTGCCGGAAAACCCCTTGAGCGCCGTCGGGCGTGGGTCACTATGGCGCCCGAAACGCCCTACCGCGACGCAAGGGACCCCAGATGAGACTGACCGACATATCGCTGGACTGGCTGCTGCCCGGCGGCGTCCTGCTCTTGGGCATGGCAGTGGCGGTGGCGGTGCTCGCACGGGGCAAGAAAGCCCAGACGAAGACGGCCGCCGCCGAAGACTCGTGGGAGCGCAACGAGGAGCGCCGCAGGCGCAAGGAGGTCGTCTACGGCACCGCCTCCTACGTCCTCCTCTTCTGCTGCGCGGCCGTCGCCGCGGCCCTCTCCTTCCACGGCCTGGTCGGCTTCGGCCGGCAGAACCTGAACCTGTCCGGCGGCTGGGAGTACCTGGTGCCGTTCGGGCTCGACGGAGCCGCGATGTTCTGCTCCGTCCTCGCGGTGCGCGAGGCCAGCCACGGCGACGCCGCGCTCGGCTCGCGGCTCCTGGTGTGGACCTTCGCGGGGGCCGCCGCCTGGTTCAACTGGGTGCACGCGCCGCGCGGACTCGGCCACGCGGGCGCTCCCCAGTTCTTCGCCGGGATGTCCCTGTCCGCGGCCGTCCTCTTCGACCGGGCGCTCAAGCAGACCCGCCGCGCCGCGCTGCGCGAGCAGGGCCTGGTGCCGCGGCCGCTGCCGCAGATCCGGATCGTACGGTGGCTGCGGGCGCCCCGGGAGACGTTCGGCGCATGGTCGCTGATGCTCCTCGAAGGCGTGCGCACGCTCGACGAGGCGGTCGAGGAGGTCCGCGAGGACCGGCGCGAGAAGGAGCAGGCCAGGACCCGCCGCCGCGACCAGGAGAAGTTGTCGCGGGCCCAGCTGAAGGCCATCAGCCGGGGCCGCGGCTACCACGGGCGCGGGAGCCGGCAGGTCGACGTCCAGGCCGTGCCGCAGTCGGTGGGGTCCGCGCAGGTCGGCGCGGACCCTGCCATAGCGGCTCCACCGCAGCAGGAGCAGTTGCCCGTGCGGTCCCGCCCCTCCCTCCAGGCCGTCAAGGGCGGCCCTGAGACCGTGACGGTCGACCTCACGGCGGAGGACGACACGCAGACGATCCCGCGCCTCGACTCGCTCGAACGTAAACTGAAGGACCTGGAACAGCAGTTCGGCTGAACCCCGCGCGGGGCGCCCCGTGCGGGCTAGAGACCGTCCGCGTCCAGCTCGAACCACACCGCCTTGCCCACGCCGTGCGCCCGTACGCCCCACGCGTCGGCGAGGGACTGGACGAGCATCAGGCCGCGGCCGTGCGTGGCGTCGCCCGGCGACGGCGCCCGCACCCGCGGCCGCCGTCCCGTGAAGTCCCGGACCTCGACCCGCAGCCGCCGCGGCCCCACCGTCGCCGTCAGCACCGCGTCCCGGTCGGTGTGCACCAGGGCGTTCGTCACCAGCTCGCTGGTGAGCAGCTCGGCCACGTCCGAAGGCCCGGCGCGCCCCCAGCGCCGCAGCAGGTCCCGCAGCGCGGCCCGGGCCTCGGACACCGCCCGCAGATCGGAGCGCCCCAGCCTGCGCCGCAGCTGGAGCCCGCTCTGACTCGTCACACCGTCGACTTGATGGTCCTCTCGTCTCACCGAGGCCGCCCCCCTGTCGATGGCGGCACCTCCTCGCGCATACCTGACCATGACCCCCGCCCACAAGTCCGTCATCGAACATGCTCACGGGATGCATGCCCGCCCCACTTGGCCCCACTCATGTCCATTCGTCAAACAACGAAGCGGATGCGCCGATGGGTTGAGGGGAAGTGAAGCCGAGTACCACTCGGTGTCGACCATGTGGAGGAGCCGCCGTGCACGACGACCGACTGCTGGTGGAGGAGCGCCTGGAGCGCGCGGTGCGGCAGTTCATCCGGCCCGCCCAGTACGCGGACCGCGTGCCGCTCACCCTCTCCGTGTGGCACGCGCCCGACGAGCAGGTGCCCGTCGCCGAGGCGCTCGGAGCCGCCTACGAACCCTTCGCGATCGGTACGGCCTGGGGAAAGCCCTGGTCGACGAGTTGGTTCCGGCTGGAGGGGGAGGTGCCGCAGGCGTGGCGCGGGCGGCGCGTGGAAGTGGTGCTGGACCCGGGGTTCACCGGCGAGGGGCCCGGGTTCCAGGTCGAGGGCCTGGTCCACGACGCCTCAGGGGTCCCGCTGAAGGGCATTCACCCGCGCAACCGTCACGTACCGGTGGCGGCCCGCGCCCGGGGCGGCGAGCCGGTGCGCCTGTTCCTGGAGGCGGCGGCCAACCCGGCGGTCCTGCACGACTTCATGCCGACCCGGCTCGGCGACGTACTGACCGCGGGCGATCAGCCGATGTACCGATTCGCCGCTGCCGACCTGGCCGTACTCGACGAGGACGTCTGGCATCTGCTCCTGGACACCGAGGTCCTGTCGGAGCTGATGGGTGAGCTGGACGCGGCGCGTCCGCGGCGCCACGAGATCCTGCGGGCCCTGGAGGACATGCTCGACGCACTCGACCCGCACGACGTGGCGGGGACGGCCGCCGCGGCCCGCGCGGAGCTGGCCGGTGTGCTCGCGCGGCCCGCGCACGCCAGCTCCCACCGCGCGTCGGCCGTCGGGCACGCGCACATCGACTCGGCGTGGCTGTGGCCGCTGCGCGAGACGGTGCGCAAGGCGTCCCGGACGTTCGCCAATGTGACGGCGCTCGCGCGTGACTACCCGGAGCTGGTCTTCGCCTGCTCACAGGCGCAGCAGTACGCGTGGGTGAAGGAGCACCAGCCGCACATCTGGGAGCGGATCAAGAAGGCGGTGGCGGACGGCACCTGGGCCCCCGTCGGCTCGATGTGGGTGGAGTCGGACGCGAACATGCCGGGCGGGGAGGCGCTCGCCCGGCAGATCGTGCACGGCAAGCGGTTCTTCCAGGAGGAGTTCGGGGTCGAGACCGAGGAGATCTGGCTGCCGGACTCCTTCGGGTACACGGCCGCCTTCCCGCAGCTCGCGCGGCTCGCGGGCGTGCGCTGGTTCCTCACCCAGAAGCTGAGCTGGAACCAGTCCAACAAGATGCCGCACCACACCTTCTGGTGGGAGGGCATCGACGGCACGCGCGTCTTCACGCACTTCCCGCCCGTGGACACGTACAACTCCCAGTTCCTCGGCTCCGAACTGGCCCACGCCGAGCGGAACTTCGCGGAGAAGGGCCGCGCGACCCGCTCCCTGGTGCCGTTCGGCTGGGGCGACGGCGGGGGCGGCCCGACCCGCGAGATGCTGGAGCGGGCCCGCAGGCTGCGCTCCCTGGAGGGCTCGCCACGGGTCGAGATCGAGAAGCCGTCGGCGTTCTTCGCGGCGGCCGAGGAGGAGTACGGCACGCGCGCTCCGATCTGGTCCGGCGAGCTGTACCTGGAGCTGCACCGGGCCACGTACACGACGCAGGCGGCCACCAAGCGCGGCAACCGGCGCAGCGAACACGCCCTCAGGGAAGCCGAGTTGTGGTGCGCGACGGCCGCGCTCAAGGACCCCGCGTACGCCTACCCGTACGACGCCCTCGACCGGCTGTGGAAGACGGTCCTGCTGCACCAGTTCCACGACATCCTGCCCGGCTCGTCCATCGCGTGGGTGCACCGGGAGGCGCGGGACACCTACGCGCGCGTACTCGCCGAACTGGACGCCATCACGGCGGACGCGGTACGACACCTCGGCGCGGGCGACGTCTCGGTCCTGAACGCGTCACCGTACGCGCGCAGCGAGGTCGTCGAGCACGGCGGCGCCCTCACGCATGTGCACGTGGGCCCGTTCGGCACCCGCAGCCTCGCGGTCGCCGCGGGTCACGAGCGTGCCCCGGAGGCGGTGACGTCGGCGACGCGCACCGGCACGGAGATCATCCTGACGAACGAGCACCTGCGCGTGACCGTCGACGCCGACGGCCTGCTCGCCTCCGTGCACGACCTGGCCCACGACCGCGAGGTCCTCGCCCCCGGGGCCCGCGGCAACCTCCTCCAGCTCCACCCGGACCACCCCACGCGCTACGACGCCTGGGACCTGGACCAGCACTACCGGCACCGGCACGCCGACCTGACGGACGCCGAGTCCGTGGAGCTGGTCGAGGACGGTCCGCTGCGCGCCGCCGTGCGGGTCGTGCGCGCCTTCGGCGACGGCTCGCGGATCACGCAGGAGCTGCGCCTCGCCGCGGGCAGCCGCCGCCTCGACGTGGTCACGGACGTGGACTGGCGCGAGTCGGAGAAGGTGCTCAAGGCCGCGTTCCCGCTCGACGTGCACGCCGAGAGGTCCACGGCGGAGATCCAGTTCGGGCACGTCCACCGGCCGACGCACGCCAACACCGGCTGGGACGCGGCCCGGTTCGAGATCTGCGCGCACCGGTGGCTGCGGGTGGGGGAGGAGGGGTACGGGGTCGCGGTGCTCAACGACTCGACGTACGGGCACGACGTGACGCGCGCCGAGCACGCCGACGGGCTCGGCACGACCGTGCGCCTCACGCTCCTGCGCGCGCCCCACAGCCCCGACCCGGACACGGACGTGGGGACGCACCGCTTCACCTACGCGCTGCTCCCGGGGGCGGAGGTGGGGGACGCCGTGGCCGAGGGGCTCGCGCTGAACCTGCCGGTGCGGGTGGCCGAGGCGGGGGACGTCGCGCCCCTCGTGCGGGTCGACCACCCCGGGGTGACGGTGGAGTCGGTGAAGCTGGCGGAGGACCGGAGCGGCGATGTGGTGGTGCGTCTCTACGAGTCCCGGGGCGGGCGGGCCCGGGCGGTGCTGACCTCGGCGTTCCCCGTCGCCCGCGTGGAGGTCACGGATCTCCTTGAGCGGCCCCTTGGTCCCGCCACCACCACCGGCGCGGGGCTCTCCCTCTCCTTGCGGCCGTTCCAGATCCTGACGCTGAGGCTGCGCCCTGCGTGACCCTCGCGGGGAGCGCCCCTGGCCCGCCCCTTCCCGCTCCGGGGGCTGCCGCCCCCGTGCCCCCGCCTTTCGGCGCTGCGCGCCTCGTCCTCAAACGCCGGACGGGCTGGAACTGTCGCCGGTTGCGGCTGTGTTTTCAGCCTCTCCGGCGTTTGAGGAGCGGGGGTCTGGGGGGGCGGAGCCCCCAGGAATCGGGAAGGGGCGGGCCAGGGGCGCCCCGCGAGGGCTACGCCGCCGGGGCCGGTGGGGTGAGTTGGGGGGCCAGCCAGGAAGGGACGCCGCCGAGGAGGCGGAAGAGGCGGGTGGCCTCGGCGCGGAGGCGGGACGCCTCGGGCTCGGGCTCGGCGTCGGCGAGGGCGGCGAGCGCCGGGGCCGTGCCCACGAGGAAGCCCAACTCCTCCCGCAGCCGCAGGGATTCGGCGAAGCCGTGCCGGGCCTCCGCCAACTCCCCCTCGCGCAGGGCGAGTCCGGCGAGGTGCCGCCAGGTGAAGGAGAGCAGGAGGGGGTCCTCGTGCGCGGTGGCCCCGGCGTGGGCGCGCCGGTACGCGGCCCGCGCGGCCTGCGGCGAGTCGGCGAGGTGCTCGGCGACCAGGCCGCGCCGGAAGTCCAGCAGGGCCCGCCCGGCCGCCCCGGGGGCGAGCAGCGCGGCGGCCCTGCCGAGCGCGGTACGGGCCTCGTCGGCGCGGTCGCGTACCCCCAACACGGTCGCCGCGTAAGCGAGTTGGCCTCGCTCGCAGGCGGCGGCCCCGCGCGCGTCGTCATCGTCGGCGACGGCCTCCGCCGTGCGCAGACCGTCCTCGGCCTCGCCCCACCCCTCCCCGGTGAACAGGCAGCGCTCGACGAGCAGGGAGGTTCTCTGGAGCGCGGCGGCCGCGCCCTCCCGGGTCGCGAGCAGTGCTGCGGCGTCGGTCCAGCAGCCGCGCGAGCGCAGCCGCCATACCGCGGTCTGGAGTGGATCGTGCCCTGAGCCATTTCCCGTACCAGACATGGCGGTATGCGCCACGTTGCCCTCCCCTAGCGCACCATTGAGCTGTTGAGTCGTGGGCGAATCTCAGCACGGATCGGCGCACGGGGCCAAGGGGGTGGGTGAAGGATTTCACAAAGTTGGGGGAGGCGGATGGTGTCGTTCTGGGCTACGCCGACCGGCTCACGCCCGCGCGCACGGCTCAGCTCATCCGCAATGCCAAGAAGAAATCCAGCTTGTCCTCCAGGCGCGCGAGGTCACGGCCCGTCAACTGCTCGATTCGGCCCACGCGGTAGCGCAGCGTGTTGACGTGCAGGTGCAGGCGGGCCGCGCAGCGCGTCCACGAGCCGTCGCAGTCGAGGAACGCCTCCAGGGTGGGGATCAGCTCCGCCCGGTGGCGGCGGTCGTACTCCCGCAGCGGGTCGAGGAGCCGGGCCGTGAACGCGCGGCGCACGTCGTCGGGCACGAAGGGCAGCAGCAGCACGTGGGACGCCAGTTCCTGGTGGCCCGCGGCGCAGACCCGGCCGGGCCGCGCGGCCGCGACCCGGCGGGCGTGCCGGGCCTCCTCCAGGGCGCCGCGCAGCCCCTCCGCGGAGTGCACGGCCGCGCTGACGCCGAGGGTGAGGCGCCCGTCGTCGGCGAGGCCCGCCGTCAGGGGCTCGCGCACGGCGGCGAGGAGCGCGTCGGCGAGCAGGCCCGCGTCGCCGCCCTCGGCCTCCGGTGACATCGCGGGCAGCGGCACGAGCGCGATGGCCTCGTCGCCGGTGTGCGCGACGGCGATGCGGTCGGACGGGTCGGGGCCCGCGGTCGCCGGGTCGACGAGGATCTCCTCCAGGAGCGCCTGGGCGACCGGGCCGCTCTCGATCCCCGCGCGGCGCCCGCCGGCGGCGTCGCCCGACGGCCCGCCCTGGACGTCGTCCCACTCCACCCGGGCCACCACGACCTGCCAGTGCGGGGCCGCGCCGAGCCCGGGGAGCAGCACGGGGGCCGCGACCCGCAGACGCGCGGCGATCTCGGCGGGCGCGGCACCCGTCTGGACCAGTTCGAGGACCTCCTGGGCCAGGCGGCGGCGCACCGTGCGCGCCGCGTCCCTGCGGTCCCGTTCGACGGCGATCAGCTGGGTGACGCCCTGGAGCAGGTCGATGCGCTCCTCGGGCCAGTCGCCCGCGTCGGCCTCGACGGCGAGGAGCCAGTCGGACAGGACGGTCTCGCGCACGTCACGGGAGGCGCTCGCGCTGCCCCGGCCGCTGGAGCGGATGGGGAAGAGCGAGTACGTGACGCCGTCCACGGCCACCCGGTGCGGCCCGCGCCGCCCCGTGCGGGCGGCGGCCAGGTGCTCCCCGGCGAGCCGCGCGCGGATCCGGGCCGAGAGGCCCGGCGCGCCCGCGGCGGCTCCCGCGATGGCGCGCCCGGCGGGGGAGAGCACCCAGGCGCGCAGGTCCAGGTCGGAGCCGAGCAGGTCGAGCACCACGTCCGGGCCGCCGCCCGCGGGACCCGACGTCATCAGGCGGCGGTGCCGGTCCACGACCGCCGCGAGGTCACCGGCGCGCTCGCCCGAGACCTGGCGCACGACGTGCTCGGTGATCGTCGCGAACGCCACCGACTCGTTGACGGCGAAGAGCGGGAGCCGGTGCCGGGCGCAGGCCTCCACCAGGTCGTCGGGGATGTCGCCCAGCTCCGCCTCGCCGGCCGCGAGCGCCGCGACCCCGGCGGTCGCCAGGATCCGCACGAACGGCTCCGTGTCGGCGGCGTCCCTGCGCCAGGCCAGGCCGGTCAGCACCAGCTCGCCGCCGCCCAGATAGCGGCTGGGGTCGCGCAGGTCCGTGGTCATCACGCCCCGCACGGTGCGGTCCAGCTCGTCCTCGCCGCCGAGCAGCCTGAGGCCAAGGGCGTCGGTGTCAAGGAGTGCGCGCAGCCGCATCGTGTCGTCGCCGCCGATCTGTCTCGATTTCGTGTGTGCCCGGCCGCGCCGGGAGTTCCGGGGACCGCGGGCCCAGGCGTCCGCGCGGTTTCCCGGGGGAATCCGCGAGGTTACTGGGGCCCGTTCTTCATACGAATCTACAAGACTCACGGCTTGGCCAGCCAACTCCTTCATGGTTTCGGTGACTGACCCCATCGGAGGAGCGGGCGGTGTACTTGCCCCACTCCGCGTTAACAGCACATGAACGAGCAGTCGAGAGGCCGGCGGCCCACGTGGCCGGATCGATCGCCTCCACTCGGAAGCAGTGCCGCCGCCTCCCACCCGGAAGGCGGACGCCCGCCTCCCCCCGAAGGCCGCGGCCGGCGTTCACGATCAGCAACACCGCCGCCGGTCGCAGCGGTCACGAGTACCGCGTACGAACGAGCACCGCGTACGGGCGCCGTACGAGCACCGCGTACGCACACCGAGCACGATGACGACGCACGATTACGAAGAGAGAGCCACTCATGGACTTCCTTCGCCCCGCCAGCTGGGAGGAGGCGCTCGCCGCGAAGGCCGAGCACCCCACGGCTGTGCCGATCGCGGGTGGCACCGATGTCATGGTCGAGATCAACTTCGACCACCGGCGTCCGGAGTACCTCCTGGACCTGGGCCGCATCGGTGAGCTGCGGGAGTGGGAGGTCGGCGAGGACTCCGTCCGGCTCGGCGCCTCCGTCCCGTACACCCACGTGATGGAGCACCTGCGCGCCGAGCTGCCCGGCCTCGCGCTCGCCTCGCACACCGTGGCATCGCCGCAGATCCGCAACCGCGGCGGCGTCGGCGGCAACCTGGGCACCGCCTCGCCCGCCGGCGACGCCCACCCGCCGCTCCTCGCCGCGGGCGCCGAGGTCGAGGCGGAGTCCGTGCGCGGCACCCGGATGATCCCGATCGACGACTTCTACACCGGCGTGAAGCGCAACGCGCTCGCCGCCGACGAGCTGATCCGGGCCGTGCACGTCAAGAAGGCGGACGGACCGCAGCAGTACTCGAAGGTCGGCACCCGCAACGCGATGGTCATCGCCGTGTGCGCCTTCGGCATCGCGCTGCACCCCGACACCCGCACCGTGCGCACCGGCATCGGCTCGGCCGCCCCCACCCCGATCCGCGCGAAGGCCGCCGAGGAGTTCCTGAACGCGGCGCTCGACGAGGGCGGCTTCTGGGACAGCAGGAAGATCATCACCCCGTCGGTCGCCAAGCAGTTCGCGGACCTGGTCTCCGGCGCCGCCAACCCGATCGACGACGTCCGCGGCACGGCGAGCTACCGCCGCCACGCCGTCGGCATCATGGCCCGCCGCACGCTCGGCTGGACCTGGGAGTCCTACCGCGGCAAGGGCCGCGGCACGGAGGGAGTCGCGTAATGCGTGTCAACTTCACGGTCAACGGCCGTCCACAGGAAGCCGACGACGTCTGGGAGGGCGAGTCCCTGCTGTACGTGCTGCGCGAGCGGCTCGGCCTGCCCGGCTCGAAGAACGCCTGCGAGCAGGGCGAGTGCGGCTCCTGCACGGTCCGCCTCGACGGCGTGCCGGTGTGCGCCTGCCTGGTCGCGGCCGGACAGGTGGAGGGCCGCGAGGTCGTCACCGTCGAGGGCCTCGCCGACTTCGCCAAGCAGCGCGCGGACCACGCCGGCTGCGCCGGTGACACCTGCGGGGTCTCCCTGGACCAGGCCAAGCGCTGGCAGGCCGGGCCCGCCGACTCCCAGACCGGCGAGGGCACGGAACTCTCGCCCGTCCAGCAGGCGTTCATCGACGCCGGCGCCGTGCAGTGCGGCTTCTGCACGCCGGGCCTGCTCGTCGCCGCCGACGAGATGCTGGAGCGCAACCCCGACCCGTCGGACGCCGACATCCGCGAGGCGCTCTCCGGCAACCTGTGCCGCTGCACGGGCTACGAGAAGATCCTGGACGCGGTACGCCTCGCCGCCGCGCGCCAGAGCGAGGGGGTCTGAGGACATGGCCGACACCCGCACCACGGGCATTCCCGCCAAGGTCACCCAGGGGTCGCAGACCAAGGGCGGCATCGGCGAGTCCACCCTGCGCCCGGACGGCACCCTCAAGGTCACCGGTGAGTTCGCGTACTCCTCCGACATGTGGCATGAGGACATGCTGTGGGGCCAGATCCTGCGCTCCCCGGTCGCCCACGCCGAGATCGTCTCCATCGACACCGGCGAGGCCCTCGCCACCGCCGGCGTCCACGCGGTCCTCACCTACGACGACCTGCCGACCGACGTGAAGAACTACGGCCTGGAGATCCAGGACACCCCGGTCCTCGCGCACGGCAAGGTCCGCCACCACGGCGAGCCCGTCGCCCTGGTCGCCGCCGACCACCCGGAGACCGCGCGCCGCGCCGCCGCCAAGATCAAGGTCGAGTACCGCGAGCTGCCCGTCATCACCGACGAGGCCAGCGCGACGGCGCCGGGCGCGGTCCTCGTCCACGAGGGCCGCGACGACCACCACGCGGGCCACGTCCCGCACCCGAACATCGTGCACCGCCAGCCGATCGTGCGCGGCGACGCGGACGAGGCCGCGAAGCGGGCCGACGTGATCGTCACGGGTGACTACACCTTCGGCATGCAGGACCAGGCCTTCCTCGGCCCCGAGTCCGGCCTCGCCGTGCCGGGCGAGGACGGCGGCGTCGACCTGTACGTGGCCACCCAGTGGCTGCACTCGGACCTCAAGCAGATCGCTCCCGTCCTCGGCCTGCCCGAGGACAAGGTCCGGATGACGCTCGCGGGCGTCGGCGGCGCCTTCGGCGGCCGCGAGGACCTGTCGATGCAGATCCACGCCTGCCTCCTGGCGCTGCGCACCGGCAAGCCCGTCAAGATCGTCTACAACCGCTTCGAGTCCTTCTTCGGGCACGTCCACCGCCACCCCGCCAAGCTCCACTACGAGCACGGGGCCACCAAGGACGGCAAGCTCACGCACATGAAGTGCCGGATCGTCCTGGACGGCGGCGCCTACGCCTCCGCCTCCCCGGCCGTGGTCGGCAACGCCTCCTCGCTCAGCGTCGGCCCGTACGTGATCGACGACGTGGACATCGAGGCCATCGCGCTGTACACCAACAACCCGCCCTGCGGCGCCATGCGCGGCTTCGGCGCGGTCCAGGCGTGCTTCGCCTACGAGGCGCAGATGGACAAGCTGGCCGCGAGGCTCGGGATGGACCCCGTGGAGTTCCGGCAGCTCAACGCCATGGAGCAGGGCACGATCATGCCGACCGGGCAGCCGGTGGACTCCCCGGCCCCGGTCGCCGAACTCCTGCGCCGGGTCAAGGCCATGCCGCTGCCGCCCGAGCGCCAGTGGGAGACCACCGAGGGCTCGGACGTGCGCCAGCTGCCCGGCGGCCTGTCCAACACCACGCACGGCGAGGGCGTCGTCCGGGGCGTCGGCTACGCCGTCGGCATCAAGAACGTCGGCTTCTCCGAGGGCTTCGACGACTACTCCACCGCCCGGGTCCGTATGGAGGTCGTCGCGGGCGAGCCGGTCGTCACCGTGCACACCGCGATGGCCGAGGTCGGCCAGGGCGGCATCACCGTGCACGCGCAGATCGCCCGCACCGAGCTGGGCGTCACGCGGGTGACCATCCACCCGGCCGACACCCGGGTCGGCAGCGCCGGCTCGACGTCCGCCTCGCGCCAGACGTACGTCACGGGCGGCGCGGTCAAGAACTCCTGCGAGGCCGTCCGCGAGAAGGTCCTTCAGATCGGCCGGGAGAAGTTCGGCACCTACCACCCGGCGTGGGCCACCGCCGAGCTGCTCCTGGAGGGCGGCAAGGTCGTCACCGACGGCGGCGAGGTCCTGGCCGACCTCGTGGACGTCCTGGAGGGCGAGGCCGTCGACGTCGAGCTGGAGTGGCGCCACCGGCCCACCGAGCCCTTCGACCTGCGCAGCGGGCAGGGCAACGGCCACGTCCAGTACTCCTTCGCCGCGCACCGCGCGGTCGTCGAGGTCGACACCGAACTCGGCCTGGTCAAGGTGATCGAGCTGGCCTGCGCGCAGGACGTCGGCAAGGCGCTCAACCCGCTCTCCGTCATCGGCCAGATCCAGGGCGGCACCATCCAGGGCATGGGCGTCGCCGTGATGGAGGAGATCGTCGTCGACCCCAAGACCGCGAAGGTCAGGAACCCGTCCTTCACGGACTACCTGCTCCCGACCATCCTCGACACGCCGACCATCCCGGTCGACGTCCTCGAACTCGCCGACGAGCACGCCCCGTACGGCCTGCGCGGCATCGGCGAGGCCCCGACCCTGTCCTCGACACCCGCGGTCCTCGCCGCCGTCCGCGCCGCGACGGGCCTCGAACTGAACAGGACGCCGGTCCGCCCGGAGCACCTCACCGGAACCTGACCGCCCCCAGCCCTCCGGGCGGTGCGTGCCTCCCAGGAACGTCACACTTCCCCCGGCCCCGCACCGCCCGGAGCCCCAGGTGCCGCGCCGCTCGCGGTCCTCGTGCTCCTCGTGAGCCCCCGTTCGTCTCGGGCCGTCCCCCGGGTCGTGCAGCCAGTCACCATCCCAAATCCCGCGGCTTCCCGCGGGTGCCCCTGTGAACCTTGGGAGTAGGCACCATGACCCAGCAGTCCCTGGAGCCCAAGACCACCGCGGAGGACGCGGGCCACGGCTCGCGCGTCCCCGCGGGACGGTCCTGGCTCGACCGGTACTTCCACATATCCCAGCGGGGATCGACGGTCGCGCGTGAGGTGCGCGGCGGCATCACGACCTTCATGGCGATGGCGTACATCGTCCTGCTCAACCCCGTGATCCTGTCCGGCAAGGACGCCGCGGGCGACACGATGGGGCAGAAGGCCCTCATCACCGCGACGGCCTTCGCCGCGGCCGCCACCACTCTGCTCATGGGCTTCGTCGGCAAGGTGCCGCTCGCCCTCGCGGCCGGGCTCTCGGTGTCCGGGGTGATCGCCTCGCAGGTGGCACCCGAGATGACCTGGCCGCAGGCCATGGGCATGTGCGTGATGTACGGCGCCGTGATCATGCTCCTTGTGGTCACCGGGCTGCGCGAGCTGATCATGAACGCGATCCCGCTCGCCCTCAAGCACGGCATCACCATGGGCATCGGCCTGTTCATCGCCATCATCGGCCTGGTCAAGAGCGGCTTCGTCCACCAGGGCAAGGCGACCCCGCTCACCCTCGGCCCCACCGGCGAGCTGGCGGGCTGGCCCGTCCTGCTCTTCGCGGGCACCCTGCTGCTGATCTTCATGCTCCAGGCCCGCGAGACGCCCGGCGCGATCCTCATCGGCATCGTGACCGGCACGGTCGTCGCCGTCGCCCTGAACGCGATGGACGTCATCGAGCCCAAACAGTGGGCGAACGGCGCCCCCGAGCTGCACGGCAGCGCGCTCTCCACGCCCGACTTCTCGCTCTTCGGCGACGTCGAGTTCGGCGGCTGGGGCGAGGTCGGCGCGATGACGGTCGGCATGATCGTCTTCACCCTGGTCCTCGCGGGCTTCTTCGACGCCATGGCCACGATCATCGGCGTCGGCACCGAGGCCGACCTCGCCGACGACAAGGGCCGCATGCCCGGCCTGTCCAAGGCCCTGTTCATCGACGGCGCGGGCGGGGCGATCGGCGGCGTCGCCGGCGGCTCGGGCCAGACCGTCTTCGTGGAGTCCGCGACGGGCGTCGGAGAGGGCGCCCGTACCGGACTGGCCTCGGTCGTCACCGGACTGTTCTTCGCCGCGTGCCTGTTCTTCACCCCGCTGACCGCGATCGTCCCGCAGGAGGTCGCGTCCGCCGCGCTGGTCGTCATCGGGGCGATGATGATGATGAACGCCCGGCACGTCGACTGGGCCGACCGGGCCACCGCGATCCCGGTCTTCCTGACCGTCGTCCTGATGCCCTTCACCTACACCATCACCACCGGTGTGGCCGCGGGTGTCATCAGCTGGGTCGCCATCAAGATCGCCCAGGGCAGGGCGAGGGAGATCGGAGCCTTCATGTGGGGCCTGACCGTGGTCTTCCTCGTGTACTTCGCCCTCAACCCGATAGAGAGCTGGCTGGGCGTCCACTAGGCACCCCGCTCGACGTTCCGCAACCCCAAGGAGGCCGACATGCTGGACATCGCCGAAGAGCTGCACCGGTGGGTCGAGCAGGGGCGTGACTTCGCGGTCGCCACCGTGGTGGCCATCAGCGGCAGCGCGCCCCGGCAGCCCGGCGCCGCGCTCGCCGTCGACCGTGACGGCACGGCGATCGGCTCGGTCTCCGGCGGCTGCGTCGAGGGCGCCGTCTACGAGCTGTGCCGGCAGGCCATGGAGGACGGCGAGCCCCTCGTCGAACGCTTCGGCTACAGCGACGACGACGCCTTCGCCGTGGGCCTGACCTGCGGCGGCGTCATCGACATCCTGATCACACCGGTCCGCGCGGACACCCCCGCGCGGCCGGTGTTCGCCGCCGCGCTCGCCGCCGCCGCCCGGGGCGAGGCCGCGGCCGTCGCCCGGGTCACCTCGGGCCCCGAGGAGCTGCTCGGCCGTGCGCTGCTGGTCCGCGGCGACGCGGGGCCCCACGAGGGCGGGCTCGGGGGCCACCCCGAACTCGACCGGACCGTGGCGGCGCAGGCCCGCGCCCTGCTCGACGCGGGCCGCACGGGCACCGTGGAGGTCGGCGCCGACGGCTCCCGCTGCGGCCGGCCCCTCACCGTCCTGGTCGAGTCCTCCGTGCCCCCGCCCCGGATGATCGTCTTCGGTGCGATCGACTTCGCGTCGGCGCTCGTGCGGGTCGGCAAGTTCCTCGGCTACCACGTGACCGTGTGCGACGCGCGGCCCGTCTTCGCGACCCGCGTCCGCTTCCCCGAGGCCGACGAGATCGTGGTGCGCTGGCCGCACGAGTACCTCGCGGACACCGAGGTCGACCGGCGCACCGTGCTGTGCGTGCTCACCCACGACGCCAAGTTCGACGTGCCCCTGCTGCGCCTCGCGCTGCGGCTCCCGGTCGCGTACGTCGGCGCGATGGGCTCGCGCCGCACCCACCTGGCCCGCGAGGCACGGCTGCGCGAGGTCGGCGTCACGGACCTGGACCTCGCCCGGCTCCGCTCCCCGATCGGCCTCGACCTCGGCGCGCGTACGCCCGAGGAGACGGCGCTGTCCATCGCCGCGGAGATCGTGGCGAACCGCAGGGGCGGCGGCGGCCGCTCCCTGACGGGCGCCCACACCCCCATCCATCACGACGCTCCACCGCCCCGCGGCATCACCTCGGTGGCGTGAGCCGCGGCCCCGCGCGCCCTTCGTGCCGCCCGTGCCGCTCCGGCGGGTTTCCGGAGCCGGTGCGGGGGGTCACCATGGAGACATGGATCCCCAACAGCACGCCAGAGTGGACGAGTTGACGCGCGATCCGTATCCGCTGTACGCGCGCGCCCGGGGTGCGAAGGGACTCACGTACGTGCCCGAGTTCGGCGCCTGGCTGGTGGCCAGGGACGCCGACGTACGGGAAGTGCTGCGGCGGCCCGACGTGTTCTCGTCGGCGAACGCGGTGCGCGGCGGCATCAGGCCGTCCCCCGCGGCGCTCGCGGTCCTCGCCGAGGGCGACGGCGGCAGCCCGCGCGGCCGTGTGGTGGTCACGTCGGACGGCCTCGCGCACCAGCGCCTGCGCGCGCCCATCGTGCGCGGTCTCGGCCCCGCCCGGGTGGCCGCCGCGCTGCCGTTCGCGGCCGAGTGCGCCGAGGCGCTCGTCGACGCGTTCGCGGGCGACGGCCGCGTGGAGCTGATGGAGGCGTACGCCATGCGCCTGCCGG
This sequence comes from Streptomyces sp. NPDC045778, assembly GCF_056431945.1. NCBI lineage: Bacteria > Bacillati > Actinomycetota > Actinomycetes > Kitasatosporales > Streptomycetaceae > Streptomyces > Streptomyces sp. NPDC045778. The sequence goes on along the minus strand of NZ_JBWKJZ010000007.1, from coordinate 14,670 downwards.
GCCGGGTGATCGGGCACGTCCTCGGCTTCGACCCGGCGGACGTGCCGCTCGTCGTGCGCGCCGGGCACCGCACCGAGGCGCTGCTCTCCCGGCCGCTGAGCGAGGCCGAGCAGGTGGCGGCGGCGCGCGACATGGTCGCGCTGAAGCGGCTCCTGGACGGCTACGTCCGCGCCCGGTACGCCGCGCCGCGCGACGACCTGTGCAGCGAGATGGTCACCTCGCTCGTGCAGCCGGACGACGCGGAGGAGGGCGAGGCGGGCCTGCTCACGCTCGCCCAGCGCACCGAGCTGGTCGCCCATCTGAACAACTTCCTGCTCGCCGGGCACCTGACCACGACCGCCCTCATCGGCACGGCGTTCCTGCACCTGCTGAGCAACCGCGAGCAGTGGCGGATGGTGTGCGCGGACCCGGAGCGGATGATCCCGGCCGCCATCGAGGAGACGGCCCGCTTCGACACCGCGTTGCAGGCGTTCCGGCGCGTCACCACGCGGCCCGCGACGCTGGCGGGCACCGAACTTCCCGTGGGCGCCGAGCTGTTGGTCGCCTTCGGCGCGGCGGGCCGCGACGACGCGCGCTATCCGCGGCCGGACGTCTTCGACATCACCCGGCCCGCCGCCGCCCGGCACGTCGCCTTCGGCCTCGGCGCCCACGCCTGCCCCGGGGCCCAACTGGCCCGGGAGCAGGTGCGGCTGACCCTGGAGCTGTTCGCGCGCCGCTTCCCCGGGCTGCGGATCGCCGAGGACGGGCCTGCGGTCACGATGCGGCCCACGCTCATCCACCGCGCCCCGGAGGCGCTGCACCTCACCTGGTGAGGCGGCCCGTCAGCGGTAGACCTTGCCCGGCTCCGCCTTGCCCGGCGCGAGGAGCTGGGGCACGGTGACGAAGACGTAGCCGCGCTTCTTCAGCTCGGTGATGATGCCGGGCACCGCGGGGACCGTGCCCTTGTAGATGTCGTGCAGCAGGATGATGCCGTCGCGGCTCGACTGGTCGAGCACCCGCTTCTGGATCAGCGCGGAGTCCTCGGTGGTGTAGTCCTTCGCCGTCACCGTCCACAGGATCTCGGACAGGCCAAGGTCGCGGGAGATCTTGTTGACGGTGTCGTTCGTGCGGCCCTGCGGGGGCCGCATCAGCGTCGGCTTCTTGCCGATGAGCTTCTCGATCGCCTTGTTCGGGCGCTCCAGCTCCGCGCGGGCCTCGGCGGGCTTGATCTTGGTGAGGATCTTGTGCGACCAGGTGTGGCTCGCGACCTCGTGGCCCTCGGCGTCCATCCGCTTGACCAGCTCGGGGTACTTCTCGATGTGGTTCTTGCCGAGCGTGAAGAAGGTCGCGGGCACCTTCTCCTTCTTGAGGATCTTCAGCAGCCGGGGGGTGTTCTCGCTGGGGCCCGCGTCGAAGGTCAGCGCGATGCACTTGGCCTTGCGGCAGTCGACGGTGCCGAACGCGCCCCGGTCCTTGCCCTTCGCGTCCGCAGCGTCCTTGCGGACGGCGCTCGGGGAGACGGTGTCCAGCTTGGTGCAGCCGGTGAGGGCGAGGGCGGCCGTCACGCTCGCGACGAGGGCGGTACCGGCGAGCCTGGTGTGCGGAAGCAACTTCTTTCCTGTCTTCGTCATCTTGCTGTGCGGATTGCCTATCGGACGCATGCGCGCACTATACATGCCGTGTATACCTGCCGTTCATAGCGCCCCGGCGGCCCGGGGCGCGGCTTGCCCGCACCGCACGCCGTCCGCGCAGGTCGAACGCTCCCCGGCGGGCCGCGCGCCGTGCGGACCCGGGTCCGGTCCCGGTGCCGTTCCGCCCGTGACGCGAGGGATCACAGAGGTGAAGGGGCCGGGTGTGGATGGCCGGTAGTCGGCGCAATCTCATCTGGCGGGACGGCCGCGTCGCACCGCAGCATGGCGAGTTGCCCGCCGATCTCGCCAGGGGGTCACGGGTGTGCGAAACGGGGGAACGACCATGCAAGGGACAGGACTGTCATCAGCCATGCCCGCACGCGGGCGGGGCACGTCGCAACGGGGGGCACCCCGCCAGGAACTCCGCAGGGAGCACCGGCAAGAACTCCGCCAGGACCTCGGGAAGGAACGGGGAAAGGACCTCGGAACGGGCGCCGGCGACGAGCTTCGGGCCGACGGGGAGGGGGCGCCGCCGGAAGATCGGGGAGCACCCCTCCAGCAGGGCAGGGGGGTGCTCGTCGGAGCCTTCGCCCTGCTCGACGCGTTGCGCCGCCGCGGCGGCGAGGCCGGCCTCACCGAACTCGCCCTCGCCTGCGCCCTGCCCAAGGGCAGCGCGCACCGCCTCCTCGACCAGCTCGGACTGCTCGGCGCCGTGGAGCGCAGAGGCAACCGCTACGCCGTCGGGCCACAGCTCTTCCGGCTCGGCCAGGCCTGGCAGCCCTACCCGGGGCTCCGCGCCGCCGCCCGCATCCCGCTGCACCGGCTGCGCGCCTCGACCGGCGCCAGCGTCGTGCTCACCGTGCTGCGCGACGAGCTGGCCCTGACGGTGGCCTCGGTGCCCGGCCGGGCCGAGGGCGTGGTGCCGGTGCGCAACGGCATGAGCTTTCCGCTGGACACGGCCGCGGGGCGGGTGTTCACCGACGGCCCGCGCGGCCCCGTCCTGGACCGCGAGCAGATCCAGGAGGGCGTGTCCTGCGTCGCCGTGCCCGTGCGGGCGCCGGACGGGCGCACGGTCGCGGCCCTCGCCGCCGTGGTGCCCGCGCGGCAGCAGCTCGCGCAGGTCGCCGCCGAGACGGCCGCCGCCTCCGCGGCCATAGAGGGGCGCCTGACCCGGATGCCGCCACGCGAGGCGGCGGCCCGCTCGGCGCAGCTCCTCTACTGAATTCCCGCTCCCGTGCGGGGGGCCGCGCGGGTGTTCCGGTGAGCGGAACACCCGTAGCGCGGCCCCCCGCGCATTCGTCAAGGTGAGGTCACCCGGTCTCCGGTGGAAGACCCGCCGGATTCCGGTGACAGCAGCCGCGGCCCGCCGCCGAATGCCAGATGCCGGAGACGCCTTCGCGTGCCGCGTGCCGCGTGCCGTCCGCCGAATGCCGGAGACGTCCGCGGAACGAACCTGGGGGAATCCATGGACGGTGCCGAAGGCCCGGAGGTGACCGTCGGGGACCTCGCGTACGCGTGCCCGCTGACACGGCGCGGTCTGCGCGTCCGCGCCCCGGCGGCGCTCGGCCCCCTCGGCGCGCCGCCACCGGGCGCGGCCTCACGACCTCGCCCGGTGCGTGACCGCGCCCGGCGGCGGCGTTCAGCTCCGGCATGCCACCACGACGCTGCTCTGTCCGCACGCCCGCACCTGGCGGGGCGCGCTCGCCTTCCCGGGCCTGCGGGCGCCCCGCCTCTCCATGGACCTGGCCGCGGCCTTGGAAGGTGTCCAAGCCCTGCCGCACCTCCAGCCGTGGCCGGCCCGCACGACCGGACGGCCGAGAGGAGGTGGACCCCAGGACCCACACAAGCGAACTCCAGGAGCTTGAGGAGGAGACCCTCACGGCGCTCCTGGGACGGGTCGAGCGGCCGACGGTGACGCCCTGGCCGCGGCCGCTCGACTCCGGCCCCGCCTGCTCATGGACCTCGCCACCGGCACGCCGCCCGCAGGAGCAGGGTCCCGGTGTGGGGGAGGGGGCTCCCAGAGGCAGGGAGCGGCGTCCCACGGGCAGGGTGGGGGCTGCCCGGATGGCTCCGCTGATCTTGGGCGCTGAGGATGGACGGGCCGGGGTTCCGGCACCATCCGCCGTGTCCCACAGGGGAGTTCACCATGACCGACCGTTCGTCCTCCGCCCGCCGCCACCGTTCCGGCTTCCGTACGCGCATGACGGTGACGGCGGTGCTGGCCGCCGCCCTGGGCGCCACGGGCACGCTGCCCGCGTCCGCGGCGCCCTCCCACGGCCCCCGCGACGCCGTACGCGCGAAGGCGGAGCGCCTGGTGCGCGAAGCCGGGTTCCCCGCCGCCCTGGTCGCCACGACCGGCCGCGACGGGCGTACGCGCGACTACGCCGCGGGGGTCGCCGACCTGCGGACCGAGGCGAAGGTGCCGGCCGACGCGCGGGTGCGGGCGGGCAGCAACACCAAGACGTTCACCGCGACCGCGGTCCTCCAACTGGTCGGCGAGGGCAAGGTCGAGCTGGACGCCCCCGTCGAGACGTACCTGCCCGGCCTGTTGCGCGGCGACGGTATTGACGGCCGGGACATCAAGGTCCGCCAGCTCCTCCAGCACACCAGCGGGCTGCCCGAGTACACCGACCGCATACTGAAGGACGTCTTCGGCGAGGCCCGGCACACCTACTACCAGCCCCGCGACCTGCTCGACATCGCGCTCGAGCGCAAGGCGCGATTCGCCCCCGGCAAGGGCTGGTCGTACAGCAACACCAACTACGTCGTCGCCGGTCTGCTCATCGAGAAGGTCACCGGGCGCCCGCTGGCCGAGCAGCTCACCGAGCGGGTCATCGACCGCGCCGGGCTGCGCCACACCTACTTCCCCGGCGTCGGCGAGGAGGGCATCCGGGGGCCGCACGCCCGTGGCTACGACACCGCCGGGCCCGGGGCGCCGCTGAAGGACGTCACGAAGCTCGACCCTTCGTGGGGCTGGGCCGCGGGGCAGCTCGTCTCGACCCCCGGCGACCTGAACCGGTTCTTCTCCGCGCTGCTCGGCGGCAGGCTCCTCAAGCCCGCGCAGCTCGCCCAGATGCGCACCACCGTCAAGGTGTCCGACGACTTCAGCGAGGTGAAGGGGGTGCGGTACGGACTCGGCCTGATGCGCACCCCGCTGAGCTGCGGCGGTGTGATGTGGGGGCACGGCGGGAGCATCCCCGGCTCCTACACCTACCCCGGCGTCACCGACGACGGCCGGGCCGCCACGATCGCCGTCACCGCCAACAGGGAGCCCACCCGGGGTGCCTTCGCGAAGGCCGACGCCGTGGTGGACGCCGCGCTGTGCCGCAAGTGAGGGGCCGCTACGGCGCGTTGGTGAAGGAGCGGCGGTACGACCGGGGCGGCACCCCCCGGCGGCGTACGAACTGCTCGCGCAGGACGGCGGCGCTGCCGTAGCCGACGCGGCGGGCGATCTCCTCGACCGGCAGGTCGGTGGTCTCCAGAAGCTCCTCGGCGCCGCTCAGGCGCAGGTTCCGCAGCCAGGCGTGCGGGGTGGTGCCGGTCGCGGCGGTGAAGCGCCGGGCGAAGGAGCGCTTGCTCATCATGGCGCGCCGGGCCAACTCGGCGACGGGCAGCGGCTCGTGGAGATGGGCCCGGGCCCAGGCGAGCACGTCGGCGAGCCGCTCGTCCTGGGCGTCCTCGGGGACGGGCGCGGTCAGGTACTGGGCCTGGCCGCCGTCGCGGTGGGAGGGCAGCACCATGTCGCGGGCGACGGCGTTGGCCGTCGCCGCGCCGTACTCGCGCCGCAGCAGGTGCAGGCACATGTCGAAGCCCGCGGCGGCGCCCGCGCCCGTCACGACGCGCCCCTCGTCGACGTACAGGGCGTCGGCGTCGACGGTGACGTCCGGGTGGCGGCGGGCGAGGAGGCCTGCGAACCGCCAGTGCGTGGTCGCCCGCAGCCCGTCGAGCAGTCCGGCCGCCGCGAGCGCGAACGCACCGACGCAGTGGGCCGCGACCAGGGCGCCGCGCTCGTGCGCGGCCGTCAGCGCGTCGAGGACGGCGGGGCCCGGTGGCGTGCGGAAACCCGCCGACGGCAGGGCGATGACCAACTCGGCGGAGGCGAGCCGGTCCAGGCCGTGCGCCACGGTCACCGGCACGCCGACGTCCGTGGCGACGGGGCCCGGCCGGTCGGCGCACAGCGCGAAGTCGAACGCGGGCAGGTCCGCGCCGCGCGGGGCGAACACCTCGGCGACCACGCCGACGGCGAGCATGCCGACCCCGGGCGGAGCATAGGCGGCGACATCGGTGAAGGGCGGCACGGCGGCAGTCTGTCATGTGGCACGAATCCTGCGATCATAGGCATCAATGCCACTCGTGCGTCGCTGACCTGCGCGGAAGCATGAAGGGCATGACAGACGCACCGATCGGCCGCAGCGCCGTGCACACGATCCTGACCACCGGCTACGTGGGCTCCACAGGCCCCGGCGTCGCCGCCACCGTCTCCTACGTCGCCGACGCGGGCCGCCACGTCGTCTTCGACCCGGGCATGGTGGCGAGCACCGACGACATCCTCGGGCCGCTCGCCGCCCTCGGGCTCGGCCCGGACGACATCACCGACGTGGTGCTCAGCCACCACCACCCGGACAACACCCTGAACGCGGGCCTGTTCCGGCGGGCCCGGGTCCACGACCACAAGGTGGAGTACCTGGGCGACCAGTGGCGGAACCGGGACGCCGAGGGCCACGAACTCACCCCGTCGCTGCGGCTGATCCGCACCCCGGGGCACAGCCCGGAGGACATCACGCTCCTCGCGGGCACGGCCGAGGGCGTGGTGGCCTTCGCCGGGGACCTGTGGTGGCACGCGGCGGGCCCCGCCGACGACCCCGTCGCCCCGGACCGCGACGTCCTGCGCGCCTCCCGGCGCCGGGTGTTGGCCGCCGCGGACCTGATCGTGCCCGGTCACGGGGCCCCGTTCACACCCGGCGCGGCCACCCCCCTCTAGCGGCTGCGGCAGGGGATTGTCAACGCTTCGAGGGCCGCGCCAGGGGCGCGGGGTCCGAGGGGGCGCCGGAGGTTTCGCGGGGCGCCGGCACGGGGCCGTCCCGCGCATCCCGTCCGTCCCGTCAACGGGACATTCCGCACCCGGGTAAACGGCAGGTCGGCACCGTCGCGATATCACCAGGAAAGCCTTGAACGGATTCCGCACGGCGGTCTAACGTGACGCACAACCGTGGTCGGTGAACATCATTTCCGCGCAGGCGACTTCCATGCCGGCGGCAGTAATGCGTTTCCATCGGGTGTGGTCTGCGCCTGCCGGTGACGGCCCCTGGAGGCCCGCCGGGAAATGGCATTACGCTCGGCCAGGAAAAGGAGCCGGAACAGTAGCAGTACTTTCCGGTTCCAGTCGCACGCCGTTCCACCGTCATTCGGATTTCCGGCACCCGCCTCGCGCAGGGGCGCGTCGGCTCAGCACCGCTCACACCGCACAGAGAGACCAAAAGAAGGGCGCTCCCATGCAGGGTTCGGCAACAAACGAAAAGGAAGCTCGCGCAGTGAGTGCAGCGGATGTGGAGCAATCGGCTCTGAAGTGGCTGCGTGACGAGCTGGACGACCAGGAGATCAGCGGTTCCGACAACTTCCTCGACATCGGCGGCCACTCGCTGACCTTCTCGAAGCTGAACGTCTTCCTCGGGGACACGTTCGGCATCTCCCTCGACATGAAGACGACGTACGACGGGACCCTGGCCGCGGCGCTCGTCGCCGCGCAGCCCCTCACCACCGAGCCGACCAGCAAGTAAAGGGAGTCACCAGACATGACCAGCAGCCCCGTGCGTACGGAGTTCTCGCTGTCGGACGAGGAACTCGCGTTCTTCGGGAAGAACGGCTACATCGGTCCGATCACCATCTACACGCCCGAAGAGATGGACCAGATGTGGAAGACCGTCCAGCGCGAGACGCTGGACCGGTCGCACGCCGCGTACCCGGAGGTGGACAAGGGCGTCGGCGCCCCGAACATCTTCAACTACGACCGGCACCTCGACGTCGACCTGCTGGCGCGGCACGTCATGAACCAGCGGATCACCGACCGGGTCGCCTCGATCCTCGGCCCCGACCTGCTGTGCTGGCGTTCGGAGTTCTTCCCGAAGTACCCCGGTGACGAGGGCACCGACTGGCACCAGGCGGACACCTTCGCCAACGCCAGCGGCAAGCCGCAGCTCCTGTGGCCCGGTGAGTCCGAGGAGGAGTTCGGCGCCGGCACGCTCACCGTGTGGACCGCGTTCACCGATTCCAACCGCGAGAACGGCTGCCTCCAGGTCATCCCCGGCACGCACCACCAGATGAACTACGACGAGACCAAGCAGATGGACTACAACGAGGAGCGCATCAACTCCGAGGTCAAGGACGGCGTCCCGCGCGGCTTCTTCGGTTACGACTACCGGCAGCTCCAGAAGGACCCGAACTGGAAGCCCAACGAGGACGACGCGGTCGCCTTCGAGATGGAGAAGGGCCAGTGCATCATCTTCTGGTCCACGCTGATGCACGCCTCGCTGCCGAACATCGCCACCGGCAAGAACTACCGCATGGGCTTCGCGACCCGTTACGTGCCCACCTCGGTGCAGATCTACCCCGGCACCGACCACATCGAGGAGTACGGCGGGAACATCTCGCTGGAGAAGTGGTCCGCCGTCCTGGCCCGCGGCCGCGACGAGTTCGGCCACAACAAGATCGCCACGGAGACGCTGCGCGGCACGAAGTACCTGCCCGCGTAAGCCCGGCCGCGCCGCGGGTCCGCGGCGCGCCACGCCTTGGTGACGACCCGCGGCCCGCCCGGCTGCGGGTCGTCACCCTGAGCGCCTCGCCGGCACCGCCGCGCGGGTGCGCGGGCCGGCCGCGCGCCCGTCGCGGCCGTTCCGCGCCCGTGGCGGGACCGCCACGGCACCGACGTACGACGCCACAGCCTCGCGCGCCTTCGGAGCGCCGCACCTTCCACCACCATCTCCGGGGGACAGCAGCACCGTGACCACACCGAGCACGCCCCGACCCGCGATCGCCTTCATACCCCCGTCCTGCTGCGGAGCGGGCTACTTCCGCCGACTGCGGCGGGAGCTGGGCGACCGGGTCGTCTTCCACGCCCTCGAACTTCCCGGCCACGGCCGCCGCTACCAGGAGGCCCCGCTCACCGACGCCGCCGAGGCCGTCGCGGACCTCACCGCGCGCATCGACACGCCGCTCGACGCCCTGTACGGCGAGAGCCTGGGCGCCTACCTCGCCCTGGGCGTCGCGGACGTCCTGCGACAGGAGCGCCCGCCGCTGCTGCTCGCGGCCTCCAACTCCCCGCCCTCGGTGCGCGGCCCGCTCAGGACCGAGGAGTTCGACACCATCGAGGCCGCCGTCGCCGCGCTGCGCGCGATGGGCGGCGAGATACCCCCGGAAGTGATCAGCGACCCCGAACTCGCCGAGGGCGCCTTGCCGTTGATCCGCGCCGACCTCTTCCTCTCCCAGTCCTGCATCGACCTGGTCCGCGGGAGCGCCGCGGCCGGGGACCTGACCGTGCTCGCGGGCACCGGCGACACCGCGCTGACGCGCCTGGAGGCGTGGTCGGCGCACACCCGCGGGCGCTGCGAGCTGAAGACGCTGCCCGGCGGGCACCTGCTGTCCGCCACGAACGCCGCGGGCGTCGCCGAGCACGTCCTGGAGGCCCTCGCCCGCGCCTGTGGCGACTTCACCGGCTCTCGCGCCTCCCGCGACTGAGGACACCCCGCCGTCCCCGCGGGGCAGCCGTCACCTGCCCTCCCCACGGGCGCCCTTATCCGAAAGGAATCACGATGGTGCTGTCCCAAGCGCCTCTTCCCGCGATCAGCCACCATCAGATGCTGGTCTTCCTGCTCCAGGTCGGACTGCTCCTCGGCATCGCCGTGCTGCTCGGCAGGCTCGCCACCTGGCTCCGGCTGCCCCGCGTGGTCGGTGAGCTGTCCGCGGGCGTGCTCCTCGGCCCTTCGGTGTTCGGGAACCTCCTGCCCGGCCTGCGCGACTGGCTGCTCCCGCACGACGCGGCACAGATGCACCTGCTCGCCGCGGTCGCGCAACTGGGCGTACTGCTGCTCGTCGGCATCACGGGCGCGCACATCGACGTCGGGCTGCTCCGCCGCAAGAGCCGGGTCATCGGCTACGTCAGCGTGGGCAGCGTGCTGCTGCCGCTGGCCCTGGGGGTGGGCCTGGGCTTCCTCATGCCGCAGTCGCTGATGGCGCCCGACGCCGACCGGGGCACCTTCGCCCTGTTCGTGGGCGTCGCGATCGCGGTCAGCGCGCTCCCGGTGATCGCCAAGACGCTGCTCGACATGAACCTGCTGCACCGCAACGTCGGCCAGCTCATCATCGGCGCTGCCGCGGTCAGCGACATCGTCGGCTGGATGCTCCTGTCGGTCGTCGCCGCGATGGCCACCCGCGGGCTGCACGCGGGCCTGGTCCTGGAGTCCGTCGGCTATCTGATCGCCGTCCTCGCCTGCACGGTCCTGGTGGCCCGGCCGGTGGCCCGCAAGGTCCTCCAGTACACCGACCGCTCGCCGCAGTCGGACGTCAGCGTCGCCGCGATCGCCGTGATGATCCTGCTGTCCTCCGCCGGCACGCTCGCCCTGGACATGGAGCCGATCCTCGGCGCCTTCCTGTGCGGCATCGTGATCAGCTCCCTCGGCGTCTCCGCCCGCCGCTCGCTCGACTCCATGCGTACCTTCGTGATGTCGACGCTCGCGCCGTTGTTCTTCGCCACCGCCGGGCTCCAGGTCGACCTGTCCGCGCTGACCCGGCCGACGGTGCTGCTGGCCGCCGTGGTCACGCTGCTCGTCGCCACCGTGGCCAAGTTCGTCGGCGGGTACGTCGGCGCCCGCATGGGCCGGCTCGACCACGGCGAGGGCCTCGCCATCGGCGCCGGCCTCAACGCCCGCGGTGTCGTGGAGATCGTCATCGCCACGGTCGGGCTCAACCTCGGCGTCCTGACCACCGCCACGTACACCATCGTGGTGCTGATCGCCGTGGTCACCTCGATGATGGCCCCGCCCTTCCTGCGCCACGCCACCCGGAGCATGCCGACCACCACCGCCGAGCACGAGCGGCAGCGGGAGCTGGCAGGACAGGCCTCCTGACCGACGCCCCCCGGCACAAGGCCCCATAGGGGCGGGGGGGGGGGGGGGGAGGGGGGGGGGGGGGGGGGGGGGTGGGGGGGGGGGGGTG